>JACPVA010000192.1 GCA_016191995.1 Burkholderiales bacterium
CGCGGCCGGTGCGGCGCCGGCCTGGCCGGCCTGGCCGGCGTGGTGGGCGGTGCAGGCGGCGATGCTGGCGCTGGTCGCCGGCGCGGTCGCGGTGCTGGCGCGCTCGCAGCGCGAGCTGCCGCATCCGTTCTCGACCGTACTGCTGCGGCTGCTGGCGGTCGTCGGCGCGACGCTGGCGGTACTGACCGCGGCGCTGGCCGCCGCCGGGGCGGGCGCGGCGCTGCAGGCGCCGGCGCTGCTGGCGGTGCTCGCATGGTCGCTGTTCGCCGCCTCGTTGACGGTGTGGGTGCCGTTCCTGGTGCGCGGGCGCCCGCTGCTGCCGGAGATCGGCCTGGTCGCCGGGCTCGCCGCGCTCGCCGCGTCGCTGCACCTGGCGCTGCTCGCGGCAGGCGTGCCGGACGCGCTGGTCGCGGCGCTGGCGGCGGTGACGCTGGCGCTGCTGGCCTATGCGCTGGCGCGGCGCTGGCTGGTCGGCCCGCTCGGTGGCGGCGGTGCGCTGCCGGCCGAGCGCGCCTTCGAGCACCTGGTGGCGGTGGCGCGCGAGCTGGTCGACCACCCGGAACGCCACGAGGCGCTGCTGGCGCGGCTGCTGCGCGAGCTGTTCGACCCGGTCGAGCTGCACCCGCTGGCACGCGCGCTACCCGCCGCGCGCGTCGTTGCGGATGGCGCCGCGCTGGCGGTGCCGGTACGCGCGGGCGAGGACGGCGACGCGCCGCCGCTGGCGCTGCTGCTGCGCTTCGCGCGCCGCGGCCGGCACCTGTTCACGCTCGACGATGCGCGGCTCGCGGACCGCATCGCCGAGCAGCTGCGCCGCGCCGCGGCCTGGGACCGCGCGGTCGAGCATGGCCGCAGCGAGGAGCGCCGCCGCATCGCGCAGGACCTGCACGACGATATCGGCGCGCGCCTGCTGACGCTGATGTACCGCGCGCAGGACCCGGAGGTCGAGTCCTACCTGCGCCACACGCTGCAGGACCTCAAGACGCTGACGCGCGGCCTGGCCGCGCGCGAGCACAGGTTGTCGCACGCGGCCGCCGAGTGGAAGGCCGACCTGCAGCACCGGCTGGAGGCGGCGCAGGTCGACCTGGAATGGTCGTTCGACCACGGCGCCGACCCGGTGATTGGCATCGGCCAGTGGTCGGCGCTGACGCGCATCCTGCGCGAGCTGGCGACCAATGCGATGGCGCACGCGCACGCCACTCGGCTGGAGGTGTCGGCGTCGCTGCGCGGCGGCACGCTGGCGCTACGCGTGGCCGACGATGGCGATGGTCGCGCGCCCGAGACCTGGGCCCCCGGGCTGGGGCTGGGCGGGGTGCGCAAGCGCGTGCGCCAGCTCGGCGGCCGG
Source organism: Burkholderiales bacterium (assembly GCA_016191995.1). Taxonomy (GTDB): domain Bacteria; phylum Pseudomonadota; class Gammaproteobacteria; order Burkholderiales; family Burkholderiaceae_C; genus Rubrivivax. The sequence continues at coordinate 1,343 of JACPVA010000192.1, forward strand.
GCGCAGTGGCGCGAGCGCGCGCCACGCGGCATCGTCTGCGAGGTCGAGCTGCCGCTCGCGCCGCCGCCCTGAGCGCCGCGCGCCGCGGCCGCGCCGCTGCGCCTACTGCAGCGGCACCCCGGTCTTGCTCTGCAGCTCCTCGCGCGTGACGCCGGGCGCCATCTCGACCACCTTCAGCCCGTGCGGCGTCACGTCGAGCACCGCGAGGTCGGTGATGATGCGGTCGACGACGCCGACGCCGGTCAGCGGCAACGTGCACTGCGGCAGGATCTTCAGCTCGAAGCCCGCGCCGTCCTTCTTCTTCGCCACATGCTCCATCAGCACAACGACGCTCTTCACGCCGGCGACGAGGTCCATCGCCCCGCCCATGCCCTTGACCATCTTGCCCGGAATCATCCAGTTCGCCAGGTCGCCCTTGGCGCTGACCTGCATCGCGCCGAGGATCGACAGGTTGATCTTGCCGCCGCGGATCATCGCGAAGCTCTCGTGGCTGCCGAAGATGCTGCTGCCGGGCAGCGTCGTCACCGTCTGCTTGCCGGCGTTGATCAGGTCGGCGTCGACCTCGCCCTCGTCCGGGAACGGGCCGATGCCGAGCATGCCGTTCTCGCTTTGCAGCCAGACCTCGATATCGCCCGGCACGTAATTGGCCACCAGCGTCGGCAGCCCGATGCCGAGGTTGACGTAGAAGCCGTCTTGCAGTTCCTTGGCCGCGCGCGCGGCCATCTGGTCGTGGGTCCAGGGCATGTCAAGCCTCCTGCCGAGCCGCCTCAAAGGAGGCTTGCGCCCCCTCGGGGGGCAGCGAACGAAGTGAGCGTGGGGGGATCATGGTCAGCTTCCCTTCGGGTTCTGCTGCGTGGTGCGCTTCTCGATGCGCTTTTCCGGCGTCGCGTTCAGCACCAGCCGGTGCACGTAGATGCCGGGCAGGTGCACCGCATCGGGGTCGAAGCTGCCCGTCTCGACGATCTCCTCGACCTCGACCACCGCGATGCGTCCGGCCATGATCACCGCCGGATTGAAGTTGCGCGCGGTGCGGCGGAAGATCAGGTTGCCGCTGCGGTCGGCCTTCCAGGCCTTGCCGAGCGAGACCTCGGGCATCAGCGAGCGCTCCATCACATAGGTCCTGCCGTCGAACTCGCGCGTCTCCTTGCCGTCGGCGACCAACGTGCCGACCCCGGTTCGGGTGAAGAAGGCCGGGATGCCGGCGCCGCCGGCGCGCAGCCGCTCGGCCAGCGTTCCCTGCGGCGTGAACTCCAGCTCCAGCTCGCCGGCCAGATACTGGCGCTCGAACTCCTTGTTCTCGCCGACATAGCTGCTGATCATCTTGCGGATCTGCCGCGTCAGCAGCAGCTTGCCCAGGCCGAAACCGTCGACGCCGGCGTTGTTGCTGATCACCGTCAGGTCGCGCGCGCCGCTGTCGTGCAGCGCGTCGATCAGCGCCTCCGGGATGCCGCACAGGCCGAAGCCGCCGACCGCGAGCAGCTGGCCGTCGCGCACGATCCCGTCCAGCGCCGCCGCCGCGCTCGGGTAGATCTTGTTCATGGGTGAAAGCTCCGATGGGCAAGGGCGCAAGCGTACTACCTAATCCGTTACGTAGTCTTTACGTCGGATTGCGTAATCGCTCCCATACATGCCGACATCCCCTGAGCACCCTGCCCCGCCCGGCCGCGCAGGCCCGGCATCGCTCGACTACCGCACCGCGTTCGAGCTGGCGCCGATCGGCCTCATCCTGTCGCGCGAGCGGCTGATGGTCGACGCCAACCGCGAAGCGCTGGCGATCTTCGCCGCCAACGCGGGGCAGCTGGTCGGGCGCTCGTTCGAGCTGCTCTACCCGACGCCGGCGGAGTTCGAGCGCACCGGCCGGCGCATCGCTGCCAGCCTGGACGCAGCCGGGCGCTACGCCGACGAGCGCGTCATGAAGCGGCTCACGGGCGAGATGTTCTGGTGCCATGTCTCGGGCCGCGCGCTGGACCCGGCGCGGCCGCACGCGGCCGGCATCTGGGCCTTCGAGGACCTGTCGGCGCGGCGCGCGGTGCGGCAGGAGTTCACCGCACGCGAGCGCGAGATCGCCGCCCTGCTGGTGCAGGGCCTGACGAGCAAGGGCATCGGGCGGCAGCTCTCGATCAGCCCGCGCACGGTGGACGTGTATCGTGCACGCCTGATGCGCAAGATGGCGGCGTCGACCACCGCCGAACTCGTGACCAAGCTGCTGACCCAATGATCACCGTCCACCACCTCGAAAACTCGCGCTCGCAGCGCGTGCTGTGGCTGCTCGAGGAGCTCGGGCTGCCGTACGAGGTCGTTCGCTACGCGCGCGACCCGGTGACGATGCTGGCGCCGCCGGCGCTGAAGAAGGTGCACCCGCTGGGCAAGTCGCCGGTGATCACCGACGGCCGCATCACGGTGGCCGAGACCGGCGCGATCGTCGAGTACCTCGTCGACGGCCCGGGCGAGGGCCGGCTGAAGCCCGCTGCCGGCAGCGCCGAGCACCGGCGCTATGTCTACTGGCAGCACTTCGCCGAGGGCAGCGCGATGCCGCCGCTGGTGATGAAGCTGGTCTTCGACCAGATCCGCAAGGCGCCGGTGCCGTTCCTGATCAAGCCGATCGTCCGCGGCATCGCCGACAAGGTGGTGGACCGCTTCGTGCAGCCCAATATCGCCGCGCAGTTGCGCTTCCTGGAGGACGAGATGGAGGGCCGGCCGTGGTTTGCCGGCCGATCGTTCAGCGCCGCCGACATCATGATGAGCTTCCCGCTCGAAGCCGCGGCCGCCGGCGCCGGCCTCGACGAGCGCTTCCCGCGCCTGATGGACTGGCTGCAACGCATCCACGCGCGTCCGGCCTACCACCGCGCGCTGCAGACCGGCGGGCCGTACCGGATCATCGGCTGAGACGGCGTTGCGATCGATCGCCCGAGCTCGGGCTCGCGACGTGGTCGCGGCCTTCGGTCAGGTGCTCACATCCAACGCCATCCATCCGCTCCACGGCCACGTCCGCGCGGCGGTGTTCGGCCGTCGAATACCGAACCGGTGGCAGGCCATGGGTGGCGGGCACCCTCACACGGAAGTAAAGGAGGAGGGGCGGGCGCAGCCCGGCCCGGGGGAGCGAGCCCGGACACAAACAGTCCTGCGGACTGTTTGTGCCTGGCGAGCGCCCGGGGCACTGTCCCCGGGCATGGAGTGGGAGGGTGCCCGCCACCCATGGCACGCTGGAACGTCGAATGCCAGAAAAGCAACCGGCCGACTTCCGCGACCGGGCGCAACGGACCGGCGGAAGGCCGGACTAGGCCCGGCTCCCGCGTGACCGAACGCTAACCCGCGCAAGGCACCGTCACGCGTCGATCAGGCGATCAGCGCCCGCAGCGCATCCGGGATCGGCGCCGACTTCCTCGCCGCGTAGTCGGTCCACACCGTCATCGCGCCACCCTCGGCGTAAATGACACCCGGTTCGTCGGTACGCTCCAGCGTGACGTAGGTGTCGAAGCTGCTGCGGCCCGGATTCGCGACGTACATGCGCGCCTTCACCTCGCCCGGATATTCGAGCTGGCGCAGGAAGCTGCAGAAGGCATTGACGATCACCGGGCCACTGCCGGCCGCCGGGTCGGCGGCGGCGCCGATCGAATAGAACCAGTCCAGCCGCACGATCTCGAAATAGCGGAAATAGATCGTGTTGTTGACATGGCCCATCGCGTCCATGTCGCCCCAGCGGATCGGGATGATCGACTCGTGGACGAGCTTCTTGTCGGCGGGAATCTCGAATCGCATCGGCTGGCGTTTCCTGGGGTTGGGGTTCAGTCCTACATGCCGAGCTCGGCGGCGATGCGCTGCACGAGCGCGCGCAGCGCATCGATCTCGGCGCGCTGGCGGTCGATCTCGGACTTCAGCGCCGCGAGCTCACCGGCGGCCACCGTGCCGTCGAGTGCTGCAGACGGCGCCGCCTCGGCCGGCACGGCCGGCTCGCCGGCCAGCAGATGCGCCCAGCGCGGCTCGCGCGCGCCCGGGGCGCGCGGCAGCAGCCGCACCAGCGGCGGCTCGCGCGCCGCGAGCTCGTCCAGAAAGCCCTCGACCGACGAGATGTCGGCGAAGCGGTGCAAGCGCTCGCAGTTCTGCCGCAGCTCGGCCGAGGTCTGCGCGCCGCGCAGCATCAGCACCGCCAGCAGCGCGACCGACTGCGACGGCAGCGCCAGCACGCGGGCGACATTGTGCTCGTAGCGCGCCACGCGGCTGCCGCTGCGCTCGAACACCAGCGCGAGCGACTTCAGCGCATCGACCGCGGTCAGCACCTCGGCGTCGCTCGCCTCGATGACCGGATGGCGCGCGGTCTTCTGGTTGCAGCCGGCGACGAGCGCGTTGAGCGACAGCGGGTAGGTATCGGGGACGGTCGCGTGCTTCTCGACCAGCACGCCGAGCACGCGCGCCTCCAGCGGCGTCAGCACCCTCACGCGCGAGCCCCCCGCCCGCGCATCGCCGAGCCGAGGTCCTCCGTCATCGCGCCACGCCGTCCCCGTTCATCCGTCACGCGTCGTGGCTCAGACGCCGAACCCGTCGTCGGCCGCGATCACCGCGCCGTTGACGAAGTGGCTCTCGTTGGCGCACAGCATCATCAGGACCGCGTCGAGGTCCTGCGGCTGGCCGACGCGCTTGCGCGGCAGCATATTGATAAGCTTCTGCCCGGCCTCGGTCTGCCAATGCTCGTGGTTGATCTCGGTGTCGATGTAGCCGGGACAGATCGCGTTGACGTTGATGCCGTAGCGCCCCCATTCCAGCGCCATCGCGCGCGTCATGTGGACGACCGCCGCCTTGCTCATCGCATAGACGCCGATCTGCCCGAGCGGGCGCAGCGCGGCCATCGACGCCACGTTGACGATGCGCCCGCCGGTGAAGGTGCCGGGCGCGGCGCCGCGGGCGCGCGCGATCATGCGCCGGCCGACCTCCTGCGCGACGAAGAAGGCCCCGCGCGTGTTGGTGCCCATCACGTAGTCGTAGTCCTCGGGCGTGACGTCGAGCAGCCTCTGCGTCGTGCTGACGCCCGAGTTGTTGACCAGGATGTCGATCGTGCCCATCTCGGTCTCGGCATGCGCGACCGCGGCCTTGATGCTGGCCGGGTCGGTCACGTCCAGCCCGACGACATGGGCATCGCCGCCGCCTGCCTCGATCTCCGCGCGCAGCGTCTTCAGCCGCTCGACGCGGCGCGCCGCCAGCACGACGCCGGCACCGGCGCGCGCCAGCGTGCGCGCGAACTGCGCGCCGAGCCCGCTCGAGGCGCCGGTGATCATCGCCACGCGGCCGGATAGATCGATCTGGTAGCTCATCGCCGTCATCGCTCCTGGAGTCTTCGCCTCACTCGACAGCCGATGACGATAGCACGCACGCTCCTAGAATCGGCCGCAACTGGCAAGCTGGAGGCAGCGCATGACGAACGAGGAACTGCTGGCGCAATACGGCCCGCGCGAGGCGATGGAGTACGACGTCGTCGTCGTCGGTGCCGGGCCGGCTGGGCTGAGCGCGGCGATCCGACTCAAGCAGCTCAATCCGGATGCCTCGGTCGTCGTGCTGGAGAAGGGATCCGAGCCCGGCGCGCACATCCTGTCCGGCGCGGTGATGGACCCGCGCGCGCTGGACGAGCTGCTGCCCGACTGGAAGGACCGCGGCGCGCCGCTGAACCAGCCGGTGACCGGCGACGAGGTGCTGTTCCTGGACGCGCGCGGCGCCACGCGCACCCCCGACTGGCTGGTGCCGCAGTGCTTCCACAACCAGGGCAACTACGTCATCAGCCTGGGCGCCGTCACGAAGTGGCTGGCCGGGCAGGCCGAGGCACTCGGAGTCGAGATCTTCCCCGGGTTCGCGGCGGCCGAGATCCTCTACGCCGACAGCGGCGCGGTGCGCGGGGTCGCCACCGGCAACCTCGGCATCGGCAAGGACGGCCAGCCGCACGACGGCTTCCAGCTCGGCATGGAGCTGGCGGGCAAGTACACCGTGTTCGCCGAGGGCGCGCGCGGCCACCTCGGCAAGCAGCTGATCGCGCGCTTCGGCCTGGACCGCGGGCGCGACCCGCAGAGCTACGCGATCGGGATCAAGGAGCTGTGGGAAGTGCCCGCCGACAAGGCACGCGCGGGTCTGGTCGTCCACACCGCCGGCTGGCCGATGGACGAGCACACCTACGGCGGCGGCTTCCTCTACCACCTGGAAGGCGGCAAGGTCACGCTCGGCTTCGTCACCGGGCTGGACTATATAAACCCGTGGATCAGCCCGTTCGAGGAGATGCAGCGCTGGAAGACGCACCCCGCGATCCGCGCCCACCTCGAGGGCGGCAAGCGGCTGGGCTACGGGGCGCGCGCGATCACCGCCGGCGGGCTGCTGAGCCTGCCCGAGCTGGTGTTCCCTGGCGGCTGCCTGGTCGGCTGCGACGCCGGCACGCTGAATGCCGCGCGCATCAAGGGCAGCCACGCGGCGATCAAGACCGGCATGCTGGCGGCCGAGGCGATCGCGCCGGCACTCGCCGCCGGCCGCAGCGGCGACGAGCTCGGTGCCTACCCCGAGGCCTTTGCGTCGAGCTGGCTGCACGCCGAGCTCGACGCGGCGCGCAATTTCAAGCAGTGGTTCAAGAAGGGCAATGCCGTCGGCGCGGTCATGACCGGCGTCGAGCAGTGGCTGCTGCCCAGGCTCGGCATGAAGCGCCCGCCGTGGACGATCCACCGCAAGCAGCCCGACCACGAGCGGCTGTGGCCGGCGTCGGCCTGCGAGCCGATCCGCTACCCCAGGCCCGACGGGGTGCTGAGCTTCGACCGCCTGAGCTCGGTCTTCGTCAGCAACACCAACCACGAGGAGAACCAGCCCGCGCACCTGACGCTGAAGGATGCGTCGGTGCCGGTGGCGGTCAACCTGGCGAAATACGCCGGCCCCGAGAGCCGCTACTGCCCGGCCGGCGTCTACGAGTTCGTCGACGACGAGTCCGGCGGCGGCCCGCGGCTGCAGATCAACGCGCAGAACTGCGTGCACTGCAAGACCTGCGACATCAAGGACCCGACGCAGAATATCGTCTGGGTCACGCCGGAGGGCGGCGGCGGGCCGAACTACGCGGGGATGTGAGGCGCGCGCGGCCTGGCGTCAGCAAGCCGCGCTGTCGTGTGGTCGTGCGACCGCCGCGCCCGGCAGGCCGGTCGCAGCCCCGCCGCGCGCCGGCTCACCAGTTCGGCGGCCGTTTGTCGATGAAGGCCTGCACGCCTTCGAGCGCCGACTCGTCCATCATGTTGCACGCCATCGTGCGGCAGGCGTCGTCGTAGGCGGCGTCGATCGGCTTTTCGAGCTGGCGGTAGAAGAGCTGCTTGCCGAGCGCGAGCGCGACGCGCGGCTTGGCGACGATGCGCCCGACCAGCGACTCGACCGCGGCGTCAAGCTCGGAGGGCTCGACCACACGGTTGACCAGCCCGCGCGCGAGCGCCGTCTCGGCGTCGATGAAGTCGCCGGTGACCAGCATCTCGAAGGCCTGCTTGCGCGGCAGGTTGCGCGACAGCGCCACACTCGGCGTCGAGCAGAAGAGGCCCAGGTTGACGCCGCTGACGGCGAACCGGGTGCCGCGCGCGGCGACCGCCAGGTCGCACATCGCGACCAGCTGGCACCCGGCCGCGGTGGCGATACCCTGCACCTTGGCGACGACGGGAACCGGCAGGCGCTGGATGCTCATCATCATCCGCCCGCACTGCGCGAACAGGCGCTCGTAGTAGTCCTGCGAGGGCTGGGCACGCATCTCCTTGAGGTCGTGCCCGGCGCAGAAGGCCTTGCCGGCGGCGGCGATGACGACTGCGCGCGCGGTCTCGTCGGCGGCCAGCGCGTCGAGTGCGGCCTGCAAGGCTTCAAGCATGCCCTCGGACAGCGAATTGAAGGCCTGCGGCCGGTTCAGCGTCAGCGTGACGACGCCGCGCGCATCCTTGTCGGTCAGCACCAGGGGCTGGTCTTGCATCTTGCGGTCTCCATGCTGTCGATGCCGCGCCTCGGCGCGGGTGCGGAACGTTTATACCAACTCGCGGCCGACGTCGTCGAAGAGGGTTCGAGCGGGTTACACCGGACTGGACGCACGCCTGCCCGAGCCCTCAGCAAACTCACTCGATCGCACTCGAAGACTTCGCGCGCTCGCGCAGCTGGAACTTCTGGATCTTGCCGGTGCTGGTCTTGGGGATCGGCTCGAAGCGGATCTCGCGCGGGATCTTGTAGCCGGCCAGAAGCGCGCGGCAGTGCGCGATCAGCTCGTCGGCGCCGACCTCGGCGCCGGGCTTGATCTCGACGAAGGCCAGCGGCGTCTCGCCCCACTTCGGGTCGGGCCGGGCGACCACCGCGCAGGCCAGGACCGCCGGGTGGCGGTACAGGGCATCCTCGACCTCGATCGAGCTGATGTTCTCGCCGCCGCTGATGATGACGTCCTTGCTGCGGTCCTTGATCTTGACGTAGCGGTCGCCCTCCAGCACCGCCAGGTCGCCGGTGTGGAACCAGCCGCCGGCGAAGGCCTTGTCGGTCGCCGCCGCGTTCTTCAGGTAGCCCTTCATCACGACATTGCCGCGGAACATGATCTCGCCCATCGTCTGGCCGTCCGCCGGCACCTCGGCCATGGTGTCCGGATCCAGCACCGTCATGCCCTCCTGCAGCACATAGCGCACGCCCTGGCGGCCGTTCAGCCGTGTCTGCTCGGACAGGTCGGCCGCGGCCCAGCCCGGGCGCTTGACCGCCACCGACGCCGGCCCGTAGACCTCGGTCAGCCCGTAGACATGCGTGATGTCGAAGCCGATCCGCGCCATCCCCTCGATCATCGCCGCCGGCGGCGCGGCGCCGGCGACCATGCCGCGCACCTTCTGCGAGATGCCGTCGCGCAGCGCCGGGTCGGCCTGCCACAGCAGGTTGTGGACGATCGGCGCGGCGCAGTAATGGTCGGCGCCGTGACCGCGCATCGCCGCCAGGATCGCCGCGGCGTCGACCCGGCGCAGGCAGACATGCGTGCCGCCGAGCATCGCCACCGTCCACGGGAAGCACCAGCCGTTGCAGTGGAACATCGGCAGCGTCCACAGGTAGCGCGGAAAGTGCGGCATGGTCCAGGTCGCCGCGTTGCACACCGCGTTGAGGTAGGCGCCGCGGTGGTGCGTGACGACGCCCTTGGGGTCGCCGGTGGTCCCGCTGGTGTAGCTGATCGCGATCGCGTCCCACTCGTCGGCGGGTCCTTCCAGCCGCGCCAGCGGCGCGTGCGCGGCCAGCAGCGCCTCGTACTCGTGCGCGCCGACACGCCCGCCCGGGCCGTCGTACTCGCTGTCGCAGACGTCGACGACGACGATCTCGCGCCCATGCTCGCGCCGCAGCACGTCCAGCGCCTGCGCGACCACGCCCGCGAACTCGCGGTCGGCGATCAGCACCCTGGCCTCGCAATGCGCCATCTGCCAGGCCAGCAGCGGCGCGTCCAGCCGCGTATTGAGCGTGTTCAACACGGCGTTGATCGCCGGCACCGCATAGTGCGTCTCGACCATCTCGGGCGTATTCGGCAGCATCGTGCTGACGGTATCGAGCCGCCCGACGCCGAGCGCACGCAGCGCCGCGGCCAGCCGCGCCGATCGCTCGCGCAGCTGCGCCCAGCTGGCGCGGCGCGCGCCGTGCACGATGGCGGGCAGGTCGCCGAAGACCTCGGCGCTGCGCTCGACGAAGCTGACCGGGCTGAGGGCGGCGAAGTTCGCCGGGTTGCGGTCCAGGTGCTGCTCGTAGATGTTCATCGCGGCCTTTCGTCAGGGTGGGTCGATACGCGCCGCCGCGGCGCCGGCGAACGCGCGGGCGCCGATCGCAACCGCGCGCAATGCGCCCGCCGAAGAATGCCGACACGGTGCGCGCGCTGGCGCCGACCGCCATCCGAATAAACCCGGGCGCTTCGCCGGCGCCGCTGCAAGAATAATCCTGCGGATGAGAGCCGCACGATACCCACGCGGCCCGTCGGAAAACGGGTTCGATCCATGTCGGTCGACGTGATCCTCGAGACGCGCGGCCTGGTCAAGGAGTTCAAGGGCTTCGTCGCCGTCGACGGCGTCGACCTGAAGGTGCGACGCGGCCGGATCCACGCGCTGATCGGGCCGAACGGCGCCGGCAAGACGACCTGCTTCAACCTGCTGACCAAGTTCCTGGTGCCGACGCGCGGGCAGATCCTGTTCGAGGGCGCGGATATCACGCGCGAGCGGCCGGCGCAGATCGCGCGCCGCGGCGTCGTGCGATCGTTCCAGATCTCGGCCACCTTCCCGCACCTGACCGTGCTGGACAACGTCCGCGTCGCGCTGCAGCGCCAGCTCGGCGTGTCGTTCCACTTCTGGCGCTCGGACCGCATCCTCGGGCGGCTCGACGAGCGCGCGCTCGAGCTGCTGGACACCGTCGGCCTGCGCGATCTGGCCGACAGCGTGACGGTCGAGCTGCCCTACGGCCGCAAGCGCGCGCTCGAGATCGCCACCACGCTGGCGATGGACCCGAAGATGATGCTTCTCGACGAGCCGACGCAGGGCATGGGGCACGAGGACGTCGAGCTCGTCACCCAGCTGATCAGGAAGGTCGCGGCCAACCGCACGGTGCTGATGGTCGAGCACAACATGAACGTCGTCGCCAGCATCGCCGACACGATCACCGTGCTGGCGCGCGGCGCCGTGATCGCCGAGGGCCCCTACGACCAGGTGTCGCGCGATCCGCAGGTGTTGCAGGCCTACATGGGCAGCGAGGATGTCGAGCTGCAGGGCGCGCACGCGTGAAGACGATGGACAAGGGTGTCGAGCTGCTGCGGCTGACCGACGTGCACGCCTGGTACGGCGAGTCGCACATCCTGCACGGCATCGACCTGAGCGTGAACCGGGGCGAGGTCGTCACGCTGCTCGGGCGCAACGGCGCCGGGCGCACGACGACGCTGCGCGCGATCCTGGGCCTGGTCGGCCGGCGCAGCGGCTCGATCATGGTCAACGGCACCGAGGCGGTCGCGCTGCCGCCGCACCGCATCGCGCACCTGGGCATCGGCTACTGCCCGGAGGAGCGCGGCATCTTCGCCAGCCTGAGCTGCGAGGAGAACCTGATGCTGCCGCCGGCGGTGGCCAGCGGCGGCATGAGCGTCGCCGAGATCTACGAGATGTTCCCGAACCTGGCGGAGCGCCGCGCCAGCCCCGGCGGGCGGCTCTCGGGCGGCGAGCAGCAGATGCTGTCGGTGGCGCGCATCCTGCGCACCGGCGCGCGGCTGCTGCTGCTCGACGAGATCTCCGAAGGGCTGGCGCCGGTGATCGTGCAGGCGCTCGGGCGCGCGATCCGGCTGCTGCGCGGCAAGGGGCTGACGATCGTGATGGTGGAGCAGAATTTCCGCTTCGCCGCGCCGCTGGCGGACCGGTTCTACGTCGTCGAGCATGGGCGCGTCATCGAATCCTTCGCCGCGGCCGAGCTGCCGGCGAAGCATTCGATGCTGCACGAGGTGCTCGGCGTGTGAGAGGCCCGGCCGTCGTCGACGGCACGGGCGTGGTGAAGGTGTCGAAACCGACGATGAACGAGGAAAGGCTGACTATGAAGCGCAAACTCCTGTCGACCCTGCTGGCTGCCGCCCTCGGGGTGGCTGCCGGCGCCGCGCAGGCGCAGGTCTCCGACGGCGTGGTCAAGATCGGCGTGATGAACGATATGTCGGGGCTGTACGCCGACATCGCAGGCCCCGGCTCGGTCGTCGCCGCGCGCATGGCGGTCGAGGACTTCGGCGCCGCGGCCAAGGGCATCAAGGTCGAGATCCTGTCGGCCGACCACCAGAACAAGCCCGACGTCGGCTCGACGGTGGTGCGCACCTGGTACGACCGCGACGGTGTCGACGTCGTCGTCGACGTGCCGACCTCGTCGGTCGCGCTGGCGGTCAACCAGATCACGCGCGACAAGGGGCGTGCCTTCCTGGTCTCCGGCGCGGCGACCTCGGACCTCAGCGGCAAGGCCTGCAGCCCGAATACGATCCACTGGACCTACGACACCTGGATGCTGGCCAACGGCACCGGCAGCGCGATCGTCAAGACCGGCGGCGACAGCTGGTTCTTCCTGACCGCCGACTACGCCTTCGGACACGCGCTCGAACGCGACACCGAGGCCGCGGTCGTCAAGGGCGGCGGCAAGGTGCTGGGCAAGGTGCGCCACCCCTTCCCGGGTACGGACTTCAGCTCCTTCCTGCTGCAGGCACAGGCCTCCAAGGCCAAGATCATCGGCCTGGCCAATGCCGGCGGCGACACGATCAACAGCATCAAGCAGGCGGCCGAGTTCGGCATCACGCAGGCCGGGCAGAACCTGGCCGGCATGCTGGTCTTCATCACCGACGTGCACGCGCTCGGCCTGAAGACCGCGCAGGGGCTGATCTTCACCGAGTCGTTCTACTGGGATCTGAACGACGGCACGCGCGCCTGGAGCCAGCGCTTCGCCGCCGCCAACGGCGGCAAGTACCCGTCGATGGTGCATGCGGGCGTGTACTCGTCGGTGCTGCACTACCTGAAGGCGATCGACGCCATCAAGACCGACGACGGCGGCAAGGTGATCGAGCAGATGAAGAAGATGCCGACCGACGACCCGCTGTTCGGCAAGGGCTCGGTGCGCGCCGACGGCCGCAAGATCCACCCGGCCTACCTCGTCGAGGTGAAGAAGCCGTCCGAGTCCAAGGGCCCGTACGACTACTACAAGGTCCGCGCGACGATCCCGGCCGAGCAGGCCTTCCGGCCGATGGCCGAGGGCGGCTGCCCGCTCGTCAAGTGACGCCCGGCCGCACCGTCGCGGCCTGACACGGGGCGGCGCCCGCGGCGCCGCCCCCGCCCGCCGAGCCCGCCATGACCGAGATCTTCGGCATCCCGACCCAGGTCCTGTTCGGCCAGCTGCTGATCGGGCTGATCAACGGCTCGTTCTACGCCCTGCTGTCGCTCGGGCTGGCGGTGATCTTCGGCCTGCTCAACATCATCAACTTCACCCACGGCGCACAGTACATGATGGGCGCGTTCGTCGCCTGGCTGCTGCTCGAAAAGCTCGGCATCGGCTACTGGTGGGCGCTGCTGGTCGCGCCGCTGGCGGTCGGCGCCACCGGCGTGATCGTCGAGCGCACGATGCTCGCGCGGCTGTACAAGCTCGACCACCTGTACGGGCTGCTGCTGACCTTCGGCCTGGCGCTGATCGTTCAGGGGCTGTTCCGCAACGAGTACGGATCGTCGGGCCAGCCGTACCAGATCCCGGCGCAGTTGCAGGGCGGGCAGAACCTGGGCTTCATGTTCCTGCCCAACTACCGCGCCTGGATCATCGTCGCCTCGCTCGTCGTCTGCCTGGCGACCTGGTACGTGATCGAGCGCACCAAGCTCGGCGCCTACCTGCGCGCGGCGACCGAGAACCCGCAACTCGTGCAGGCCTTCGGCGTCAACGTGCCGCGCATGATCACGCTGACCTACGGCTTCGGCGTCGCGCTGGCGGCGCTGGCCGGCGTGATGGCCGCGCCGATCTACCAGGTCAGCCCGCAGATGGGGGCCGACCTGATCATCGTCGTCTTCGCCGTCGTCGTCATCGGCGGCATGGGGTCGATCCTGGGGTCGATCGTCACCGGCTTCGGCCTCGGGCTGGTCGAGGGCCTGACCAAGGTCTTCTACCCCGAGGCGTCGAGCACGGTCATCTTCGTCATCATGGCCATCGTGCTGCTGGTGCGGCCGGCCGGGCTGTTCGGGACGCAGAAGTGAGCACCCCCGGCCGATCCGCCGCCGCCCTGCGCGCCGCCGCGGCGCGCGTGCACCGCAACGCCTTCCTCGTCATGCTGGCGCTGCTGGCGGCCGCCCCGCTGGTCGTCTACCCGGTGTTCATGATGAAGGTGATGTGCTTCGCGCTGTTCGCGTGCGCCTTCAACCTGCTGCTGGGTTTCGGCGGGCTGCTGTCCTTCGGCCACGCGATGTTCCTCGGCTCGTCCGGGTATGCGTCGGCACACGCGGCCAAGGTCTGGGGGCTGACGCCGGAGCTCGCGATCCTGTTCGGCACCGCCTGCGCCGGCGTGCTGGGATGGCTGGCCGGGATGCTCGCGATCCGCCGCCAGGGCATCTACTTCGCGATGATCACGCTCGCGCTGGCGCAGATGGTCTTCTTCTTCAGCCTGCAGGCGCCTTTCACCGGCGGCGAGGACGGCATCCAGGCGGTGCCGCGCGGGCGCCTGTTCGGGATCGTCGACCTCGACCAGCCCCTTGCCATGTATGCCTTCGTGCTGGCGATCTTCCTGGTCGGCTTCGGCATCGTCTACCGCGCCGTGCACTCGCCGTTCGGGCAGGTGCTGAAGGCGATCCGCGAGAACGAGAGCCGCGCGATCTCGCTCGGCTACGACACCGACCGCTTCAAGCTGCTGGCCTTCGTGCTGTCGGCGACACTCGCGGGGCTGGCCGGGGCGACGAAGGCGATCGTATTCCAGCTCGCATCGCTGACCGACGTGCACTGGAGCATGTCGGGCGAGGTCGTGCTGATGACGCTGCTGGGCGGCATGGGCACGGTCTTCGGCCCGGTCGTCGGCGCCGCGCTGATCATCACGATGCAGAACTACCTGGCGCAGCTCGGCGCCTGGGTCACGGTCGTGCAGGGCGCGATCTTCGTCGTCTGCGTGCTCGCGTTCCGCCGCGGCATCGTCGGCGAGCTGGGGCACTGGCTGAAGAAGTCGCTGTAGCAACCCCTCAATCGACGACCGTCTGCGACTGCTCGCGCAGGTATTGCGGCAGGTACCAGAACGAGCCGATCGCCTTTCCGGTGCTGCCGCTGCCCTTCCAGCCGCCGAAGGCCTGGTAGCCGGGCCAGGCGCCGGTGGTCGCACCCTGCGGCCGGTTGACGTAGGTGACGCCGGCCTCGATGCGGTCGAGGAAGACCGGGATCTCCTCGCGCGCGCCGTAGAAGCCCGCGGTCAGCCCGTAGTCGGTCGCGTTGGCGCGCGCGATCGCCTCGTCCAGCGACTCCACCTCGGCAACGAGCAGGAACGGCAGGAAGAGCTCGTCGCGCCAGAGACGGTGGCCGGCGTCGACGCTGCCGATCGTCGGTGCGACGAAATGCCCGCGCGCGAGCGCGCCGTCGTCCAGCACGCGCGCGCCGGTCAGCAGCTGGCCGTCGCGGCGCAGCTCGTCGGCCGCGCGGCGGTAGCGCGCCAGCGCGCCCGCGTCGATCACCGGCCCCATCCAGTTCGCGGCCTCGGTCGGGTCGCCGATCGCGATCGCCTCGGTTCTTGCCAGCAGCCGCTCGCGCAACGCGGCGGCGGCCGGGCGCTCGACGAAGACGCGCGAGCAGGCCGAGCACTTCTGCCCCTGCAGCCCGAAGGCCGACCGCACGATGCCCAGCGCCGCACGGTCGAGGTCGGCGTGGCGGCTGACGAGGGCCGCATTCTTGCCCCCCATCTCGGCGATCAGCGGCCGCGGCCGGGCGCCGGCGACGAAGCGGCGCAGCAGCGCCATCCCGACCTCGTGCGACCCGGTGAAGGTCGCGCCGGCGATCGCCGGCGAGCCCAGCAACGCCTCGCCGAGCGTGCCGCCCGGCCCGCTGACGAGGTTGACGACACCGGCCGGCAGCCCGGCATCGTCGAAGATGTCCATCAGCAGCCGGCCGCTCCACGCGGTGCTGCTCGCGACCTTGAAGACGACCGTATTGCCCGCCGCGAGCGCTGCGCCGATCGGCCCGCCGGCGAGTGCGACCGGGAAGTTGAACGGCGCGACCACCGCCCACGCGCCCCAGGGCTTGAGCAAGGTGCGGTTGCGGCTGCGCCAGCCCGCCAGCGGCTCGTCCGGCAACGCGCGGTCGAAGCCCCCGGCCTCCTCCATGCGGTCGCAGTACCAGCTGATCAGGTCCGCGGTCTCCTGCACCTCGCCGAGCGACTCCATGCGGTTCTTTCCGACCTCCAGCGCGAGCGCGGCCGAGATCGCGTAGACGCGCTGCTCGATCAGCGCCGCGGCTCGCCGCAGCAGCGCGAGCCGATCACGCCACGGCGTGGCGGCCCAGCCCGGCGCGGCGCGGCGTGCCGCCTCGGCCGCCCGGGCGGCGTCGTCCGGCCCGCCGAGCGCGAAGCGGCCGAGCACGAGGCCGGTGTCGATCGGCGAGCGCACCTCGAAGCACTGCCCCGTCTCGTGGCGCCGGCCGTCTATCGTCATCGCATGCTCGGCGCCGAGCCCGGTGCGCACCTGGCGCAGCGCGGCATCGAAGCGCTCGTGCAGCGCCGGCGGCGGGTCGAACATCGAGGCGTAGGTGAGCCGGAAGTCGGGCTCGGCCTTGCTGCTCATGGCGCGGATCTCCTCGGTGGCGCACTCGCTTTCGCGTGCGCGGGGTCGCTACGCGCCCGCCTTGGCGAGCGCCTGGTCGATATCCCAAAGGATATCGTCCACATGCTCCAGCCCGACGGAGATCCGCACCATGTCCGGCGTCACGCCGGCGGCGCGCTGCTGCGCGTCGTCGAGCTGGCGGTGCGTGGTGCTCGCGGGGTGGCTGATCAGCGTGCGCGTGTCGCCGATATTGACGAGGTGGCTCATGAACTGCGCGCCCTCGATGAAGCGCACGCCGGCCTCGGCGCCGCCGCGCAGGCCGAAGGCGAGCAGGCCCGACGCGCCGCGCATCTGGCGCTGCAGCAGCGCGTGCTGCGGGTGCTCCGGCAGCCCGGGGTAGTTGACCCAGGCCACGCGAGGGTCGTCGCGCAGGAATCGCGCCACCGCCAGCGCGTTCGCGCTGTGGCGCTCCATGCGCAGCGGCAGGGTCTCGACACCCTGCAGGATCTGCCACGCGCTCATCGGGCTCAGCGCCGCGCCGTAGACGCGTAGCGTCTCCATCCGGCAGCGCATCGTGAAGCCGAAGTCGCCGAAGGTCTCGTAGAACTTCACGCCGTGATAGCCCGGCGACGGCTCGGTCATGCCCGGAAACTTGCCGTTGTCCCACGGGAACTTGCCGCTCTCGACGATGACGCCGGCCAGCGTCGTGCCGTGGCCACCGAGATACTTGGTCGCGCTGTGGACGACGATGTCGGCGCCGAGCGCGATCGGGTTGCACAGCGCCGGGCTGGGCACGGTGTTGTCGATCACCAGTGGCACGCCATGCGCGTGCGCGACCTCGGCCACGGCGGCGATATCGAACACGACCAGGCTCGGGTTGCCCAGGCTCTCGGCGAACACCGCGCGCGTCGTCGGCCGCATCGCGGCGGCGAAGGCCGCGGCGTCGGTGGCGTCGACGAAGCTGGTCTCGATGCCGAACTTGGCCAGGTTGACCGCCAGCATCGTCACGCTGCCGCCGTACAGCGCGCCGGCGGCGACGATATGGTCGCCTCCGCGCAGCAGCGTCATCAGCGCCATCGCCTCGGCCGCCATGCCGCTGGCGGCGGCGACCGCGGCGCGCCCGCCCTCCAGCGCCGCGATGCGCTCCTCGAGCGCGGCCACCGTCGGGTTGCTCAGCCGCGAGTAGACGTTGCCGAAGGTCTGCAGGTTGAACAGGCTCGCCGCGTGGTCGGCGCTGTCGAAGACGAAGCTCGTCGTCTGGTAGATCGGCAGCGCGCGCGCGCCAGTCGCGGCGTCGGGGATCTGGCCGGCGTGGATCGCAAGCGTCTCGGGCTTGAAGACGTGATCAGGCATGGTGCGGACCGATGATGGGGTCTCAGTGGCGCCCGGCCGCCCGAAGCCACTGAGCGCCCCCTCGGGGGGCAGCGAGCGCGAGCGAGCGTGGGGGCTTCATCACACGGGCCGGCGCGCCGACACCACGCGCGTATTGACCCCGGCCCAGTTCAGCCCGCCGAACAGACGTGCGTGCTCGATCTTCGTGCAGCGGTCCAGCACCGAATCCAGCCCGGCGCGGCGCGCGATCTCGTCGCCCTCGCGGCTGGCCACGCCGATCTGCTGCCACAGACACTTGGCACCGATCGCGACCGCGTCGCGCGCGATCGGCGGCACGTCGGCGCTGCGGCGGAAGACGTCGACCATGTCGACCGGCTCGCGGATGTCGGTCAGATGCGCGTGGACGGTCTCGCCGAGGATCTGCTGGCCGGCGTAGCGCGGGTTGACCGGGATGATCCGGTAGCCGTGTTGCTGCAGGTACTTGGCGACGAAGAAGCTCGGCCGGTGCCACTCGGCCGACAGGCCGACGATGGCGATCGTGCGGCAGTCCTTCAGGATGCGCCGAAGGGTGGCGATGTCGTCGCTCATGGTCTATCGTGCGTGCCTTCGTTGCCCCGCAATGTAGCGCCATGTCCAGCCCTGCCGCAGCCCCCCGCGCCATCGACGCCACGCGCGTCCTGCACCGTCAGCTCCGCCATGGCCTGCCGTCTGCGGTATCGGCGCGCGGCATGACGATCACCGACGCCGACGGCCGCGAGTATCTCGACGCCTGCGGCGGCGCCGCGGTCTCCTGCCTCGGCCACGGCCACCCCGAGGTGCTGGCGGCGATGCACGCGCAGATCGACCGTGTCGCCTACGCGCACACCAGCTTCTTCACGACCGAGGTCGGCGAGCAGCTCGCCGACCAGCTCGTCCGCAGCGCGCCGGCCGGCATGAGCCATGCCTATTTCGTCTCCGGCGGCTCGGAGGCGATGGAGGCGGCGCTGAAGATGGCGCGCCAGTATTTCGTCGAGATAGGCCAGCCCGGGCGCCGCCATTTCATCGCGCGGCGCCAGAGCTACCACGGCAATACGCTGGGCGCGCTGGCGGTCGGCGGCAACGAGTGGCGCCGCAGGCAGTTCGCGCCGCTGCTGATCGAGGTCACGCATGTCTCGCCCTGCTACGCCTACCGCGGCCGCGAGCCGGGCGAGACGCGCGACCAGTACGGCCAGCGCCTGGTCGCCGAGCTGGCCGCGGCCATCGACCGGCTCGGTGGCGACGAGGTCATCGCCTTCGTCGCCGAGACGGTCGGCGGCGCGACCTCCGGCGCGCTGGAGCCGGTGCCCGGCTACCTGAAGGGCGTGCGCGAGCTGTGCACGCGCCACGGCATCCTGCTGATCCTCGACGAGGTGATGTGCGGCATGGGGCGCACCGGCACGCTGCACGCCTGCGAGCAGGAAGGCGTCGTGCCCGACCTGCTCGCGATCGCCAAGGGCCTGGGCGGCGGCTACCAGCCGATCGGCGCGGTGCTGGCGCAGCGCGCGATCGTCGACGCCTTCGAGCGCGGATCGGGGCTGTTCCAGCACGGCCATACCTACCTCGGGCACCCGGTGGCCTGCGCGGCGGCGCTGGCGGTGCAGCTTGTGATCGAGCGCGACAAGCTGCTGCCACGGGTGCGGCGGCTCGGCCAGGGGCTGCGCGAGCGGCTCGTCGCCGCCTTCGGCGATCACCCAAGCGTCGGTGATATCCGCGGCCGCGGCCTGTTCCAGGCGATCGAGCTCGTCGCCGACCGCGCGGGCAAGACCCCGTTCGACCCGGGGCTGAAGATCCACGCGCGGATCAAGGCCGAGGCGATGGCGCGCGGCCTGATGGTTTACCCTATGGGCGGGACCATCGACGGCGCGCGCGGCGACCATGTGCTGCTCGCACCACCGTTCATCGCCACCGACGGCGACCTCGACCTCATCGTCGAGCGCCTGGCCGGCGCGGTGCAGGCCGCGGTCTGACCCCGGGGCTTACCCCATTCGCGCCCAGCGCCCGCGGCACGTATCGTGCACGGGTTTTCCATCCAACGAGGAGTGCACTTCCCATGAGCCTGAAGATCAGCCTCGCGGCCGTCGCCGCCGCTGCCGCCTTCGCCCTGCCGGCCACGCCGGCGCTGGCGCAGCAGAAGTTCATCACCATCGGCACCGGCGGCGTGACCGGCGTCTACTACGCCGCCGGCGGCGCGATCTGCCGCCTCGTCAACAAGGACCGCGCCAAGCACGGCATCCGCTGCTCGGTCGAATCGACCGGCGGCTCGGTGTTCAACGTCAACACGATCAAGGCCGGCGAGCTCGACCTCGGCTTCGCGCAGTCCGACGTGCAGTTCAACGCGGCCAAGGGCGTCGGCCAGTTCAAGGACAGCGGCGCGTTCGGCGACCTTCGCGCGGTGTTCTCGGTGCACCCGGAGCCGTTCACCGTCGTAGCGCGAAAGGAAGTCGGCGCGAAGAGCTTCGGCGACCTGAAGGGCAAGCGATTCAACGTCGGCAACCCGGGGTCGGGAACGCGCTCGTCGATGGAGGAGCTTCTGGGCGCGATGGGCTGGAAGCTTGGCGACTTCTCGCTGGCCGCCGAGCTGAAGGCCGACGAGCATGGCCCGGCGCTGTGCGACGGCAAGATCGACGGCTTCTTCTACGCCGTCGGCCACCCGAGCGCCAACATCCAGGACCCGACGACCACCTGCGGCGCGCAGCTGATGTCGCTGACGGGCCCGGCGGTCGACAAGCTGGTGGCCGAGAAGCCGTACTACGCGAAGGCGACGATTCCGGGCGGCCTGTACCCGAACAACCCGAATCCGGCGCAGACCTACGGCGTGCTGGCCACCGTGGTGGCGTCGAGCAAGGCACCCGCCGATACGGTGTACCAGGTGGTCAAGGCGGTGTTCGACAACTTCGACGAGTTCAAGAAGCTCCACCCGGCGCTCGCCAACCTGACGCCCGAGGCCATGGTCAAGGACGGCCTGTCGGCGCCGTTGCACGACGGCGCGGCGCGCTACTACAAGGAGAAGGGCTGGATCAAGTGACCGGCCGCTGACCGCTCGGCGGTCCCGAGGTCCCCGGGGGCGAAGCGATCCTTCGCCCCCTGTCGTTTCGCGCAGGAGCAAGCACGATGGCCACCGACCTGGAGAAGGCCCCGGAGTCGCTGCAGCAGCTGGTTGCCGACACCGACACCGGCGGGCGCAATCCGCGCGGGCTGAGCAAGGCCGTGATCTTCGCGGTCTCGCTCGGCTGGGCGCTGTTCCAGCTCTGGTACGCGTCGCCGCTGCCGTTCGCGCTCGGCTTCGGCATCCTCAACGACACCGAGGCGCGCGCGCTGCACCTCGGGCTGGCGCTGTTCCTCGCGTTCACTGCCTGGCCGGCATCGCGCTACTCGCCGCGCGACCGCATTCCGGTCGTCGACTGGGTGCTGGCCTTCGCCGGCGCCTTCGCCGGCGCCTACCTGCTGCTGTTCTACGGCGAGCTGGCCCTTCGTCCCGGGCAGCCGAACACGATGGACATCGTCGTCGCCAGCGCGGGGCTGGTGCTGCTGCTCGAGGCCACGCGGCGCGCCATCGGCTGGCCGATGTCGCTGCTGGCGCTGATCTTCATCGCCTACGCGATGCTGGGCCCGTACATGCCCGAGGTGCTGTCGCACAAGGGGGCGAGCCTGAACCGGCTGCTGTCGCACCTGTGGCTGACGACCGAGGGCGTGTACGGCATCGCGCTCGGCGTGTCGACGAGCACGATCTTCGTCTACGTGCTGTTCGGCACGCTGCTCGACCGCGCAGGCGGCGGCAACTACATGATGCAGGTCAGCTTCGCGGCGCTCGGCCACCTGCGCGGCGGACCGGCCAAGGTGGCGGTGGTGTCCTCGGCGCTGAACGGCATGATCTCGGGCAGCTCGGTCAGCAACGTCGTCAGCGGCGGCATCTTCACGATCCCGCTGATGAAGAAGGCCGGCTACGGCGGCGTCAAGGCCGGCGCGATCGAGACCATGAGCTCGGTCAACGGCCAGATCATGCCGCCGGTGATGGGGGCCGCGGCCTTCCTGATGGTCGAGTATGTCGGCATCCCGTACTCGGAGATCGTGAAGAGCGCGATCCTGCCGGCGAGCCTGAGCTATATCGGCCTGCTCTACATCGTGCACCTCGAGGCGCTGAAGCTGCGCATGAACCCGATCATCCGGCGTGCGCCGAGGCCTTGGTCGACGAAGGCGCTGCGCTTCGGGCTCGGGTTGTCCGGCAGCGTGCTGGTGGTTTGCGCGCTGTACTACCTGCTGGCCGCGATCAAGAGCCTGCTCGGCGCCGCCGCACCCTGGGCGGCGGGCGCCGTCGTGCTGGCGCTGTACGGCATCAGCATCCACCAGGCCGCACACAGCCCGGACCTGCCCGAGGACATCGACATCGAGAACCCGCAGGCGCTCGACACCTGGCCGACGGTGCGCGCCGGGCTGCACTTCCTGATGCCGATCGGCACCTTGATCTGGTGCCTGATGGTCGAGGAGATGTCGCCGGCGTTGTCGGCCTTCTGGGCGATCGCGGTGCTGGTCGTGCTGATGCTGACGCAGCGCCCGCTGATCGCGCGGCTGCGCGGCGAGCCGAGCGGCGCGCGCTGGATGCAAGGTGCGGCCGACGTGATCGGCGGGCTGACCGACGGCTCGCGCAACATGATCGGCATCGCCGCGGCCACCGCGACCGCCGGCATCATCGTCGGCGGCATCACGCTGACCGGCCTGGGCCTGCGCATGACCGAGTTCGTCGAATTCGTCTCGCGCGGCAACGTGATGGCGATGCTGATGTTCATCGCCTTCGTCTGCCTCGTGCTCGGCCTGGGCGTGCCGACGACCGCGAACTACGTACTGGTGGCCACGCTGATGGCGCCGGTGGTGGTCGAGCTCGGCGCGCAGAGCGGGCTGGTGATCCCGCTGATCGCGGTGCACCTGTTCGTCTTCTACTACGGAATCATGGGCGACATCACGCCGCCGGTCGGGCTGGCCACCTTCGCCGCCGCGGCGATCTCCGGCGAGGACGCGATCAAGACCGGCGTGCAGGGGGCGCTGTACGCGCTGCGCACGGTGGTCCTGCCGTTCATCTGGATCTTCAACCCGCAGCTGCTGCTGCTGGAGATCGATTCGATCGTCGAACTCGTCGTCGTCATCGTCGCCTGCACGCTGGCCATGCTGCTGTTCTCGGCGCTGACGATGGGCTGGTTCCGCGTTAAGCTGAGGGCGTGGGAGACGCTGCTGCTGGCGATCGCGGTCGCGCTGCTGTTCCGCCCCGACTGGTTCATGGACCGGATCGCCGCGCCCTACCGGGACGCTCCCGCCGATCAGGCCTTCGCGATCGCACGCGACGCGCCCGACGGTGGCCGCATGGTGATGGTGATCCAGGGCACGACGATCGAGGGCGAGGACGTGACCAAGACGGTCGCGCTGCGCCTGGGCGACCGCCCGGCCGACGGCGCGGCCGACGGCCGCAGGCGGCTCACCGAGTCCGGGCTGACGCTGGTTCCGCTCGCCGGCGAGACGCAGATCGCGCAGGTCAAGTTCGGCAGCCGGGCGCAGAAGAGCGGCTTCGAGCAGGGCTGGGCGGTGCAGTCGCTGCGTCTGCCCTCGGATCGCCCGAATCCGCATTGGTTCTACCTGCCGGCGCTCGCCCTCACCGCGCTGGTGTGGGTGACCCAGGGTCGCAGGCTGCGGGCGGTGTGAGCGCTGTGCGCATCGCGCTGATCCACGCGCTGGCGCATTCGCCGGCGCCGATCAACGCCGCGCTGGCGCGCGACTGGCCCGAGGCCGAGCGCATGAACCTGCTCGACGACAGCCTGTCGGCGGATCTCGCGCGCGCCGGCGCGATCGACGATCGCATGACGCAGCGCTTTCTCGCGCTGGCCGACTATGCGGTCGGCACCGGTGCGCGCGGCATACTCTTCAGCTGCTCGGCCTTCGGGCCGTGCATCGACGCCGTCGCGCGCCGTCTCGCGCCGCTGCCGGTGCTCAAGCCGAACGAGGCGATGATCGACGAGGCGGTGGCGCTGGCCGCCGGCACGCCGATCGGGCTGCTCGCCAGCTTCGGCCCGACGCTGCAGTCGATGCCGCAGGAGTTTCCGCCCGGTGCCGTGCTGCACGGCGCGCTGGCCGCAGGCGCGCTGGCGGCGCTCGACGCCGGCGACACCACCGGGCACGACCGCCTCGCTGCCGAGGCCGCGCGCGGGCTTGCCGCACGCGGCTGCCGCGTGGTCGCGCTGGCGCAGTTCAGCCTCGCGCGTGCCCGCGACGCGGTCGCTGCCGCCACCGGGCTGCCGGTGCTGACGACGGTGGACTCGGCGCTGCGGCGGCTGCGCGAGCGCGTGCTGGCGCAGTCGGCGTAGGCGCGCGGGTGTCCGCCGGACAGGCCGGACAGGTCGTACAGGTCGTACAGGTGGGACGGGACAGGCGCACGATGCGCATCGGGCACGAGACGGCCGGCGCCATCGCGAAGCGGCTGCTACACTGCGCACGTCAGGAGAGCGCCCCCGAACGGGGGGCCGCCGAAGGCGCAGGGCCAGCCCCGAACGCTCAGGCAAAAGGACTGACTCGTCATCCTCACTGGAGAGAGGCGCGGCCGCCACCGGCGACGCGCCCACCGAAGGGGCAAGGCAGCGCGGATCGCGGCGCTGCCGAATCTCTCAGGTAAAGCGGACAGCGAGGGCCCCGTGCGTCGCCAGCCGGCGCCGCGCCCGAGTGCCTTCGCCAGGATCCGCACGATGTCCGACCTGCTCCAGACCCCCCTGCACGACCTGCACCTGAAGCTCGGTGCGCGCATGGTGCCGTTCGCCGGCTATGCGATGCCGGTGCAGTACCCGGCCGGCATCCTGGCCGAGCACCGGCAGTGCCGCAGCGCGGCGGCGCTGTTCGACGTCTCGCACATGGGGCAGGTCGATCTCGTCGGCGCCGACGCCGCGGCGGCGCTCGAGACGCTGGTGCCGGCCGATATCGTCGACCTCGCAACCGGCCGCCAGCGCTACGCGCTGTTCACCAACGACGCCGGCGGCATCCTCGACGACCTGATGGTCACCCGGGCCGAGGACCGGCTGCTGCTGGTCGTCAACGCCGCGTGCAAGGATGCCGACCTGCGCCACCTCGTCACCCACCTCGGCCACCGCTGCGCCGTCGTGCCGCGCCCCGAGCGTGCGCTGCTGGCGCTGCAGGGGCCGCAGGCGGCTGCGGCGCTGGCGCGGCTGAACCCGGGCGTCGCCGAACTCGTCTTCATGACCGGCGGCGCGTTCGAGCTTGCCGGCGCCGCATGCTTCGTCACGCGATCGGGCTATACCGGCGAGGACGGCTTCGAGATCTCGGTGCCGGCGGAGCAGGCCACATCGCTCGCCGAGGCGCTGCTCGCGCAGCCCGGGGTGGCGCCGGCGGGGCTGGGCGCGCGCGATACGCTGCGGCTGGAGGCGGGGCTCTGCTTGTACGGGCACGATATCGACGCGTCGACGAGCCCGATCGAGGCGGGGCTTTCCTGGGCGATCCAGAAGATTCGCCGGCCAGGCGGCGCGCGTGCCGGCGGCTACCCCGGCGCGTCGGTGATCGACTCGCACCTGGCCGGCGCCGCGCCGAGCCGGCGCGTCGGCCTCGTCGGCCTGGAGCGCGCGCCGGTGCGCGAGGGCGCGGCGCTGCTCGACGCCGGCGGCCACCGCATCGGCAAGGTCACCAGCGGCACGCTCGCCCCCAGCGTCGACAAGCCGATCGCGATGGGCTATGTGCCGGCGCACCTGGCCGCGCCCGGCACCGAGCTGCGCGCCGAGGTGCGCGGCCGGCAGCTGCCGATGCGCGTCGTGACCATGCCGTTCCAGCCGCACCGCTACCACCGCGGCTGACGCCGCACGACCCCACTGCACCGCCCCCACCCACGCCCGAACACGCCCAAGCCCACGGAGACGCGAATGACGACCAAGTTCACCCCCGACCACGAGTGGATCAATATCGAGGACCACGAGGCCGCCGTCGTCGGCATCACGCTGCACGCGCAGGAGGCGCTCGGCGACGTCGTCTTCGTCGAGCTGCCCGAGGTCGGCCGCAGCTATGCCAAGGGCGAGGTCGCCGGTGTCGTCGAGTCGGTCAAGGCCGCGGCCGACCTCTACATGCCGGTGACCGGCGAGGTGGTCGAGGTCAACGAGGCGCTGCGCGCCGACCCGGCGCTGGCCAACAGCGACCCGATGGGCCACGGCTGGTTCTTCAAGGTCCACGTCACGAAGATGGAGGAGTTCGACGAGCTGATGGACCCGCCGGCCTACGACGCGCTGCTGCAGACGCTCTGATCGATCGTGCGCGCCGCATGGCGCGCCGAGACCTCCCGCATCCAGCCCGCATCCAGCCCCCATCAGGCCCGGCTCTCGCCGCCCGCTCGTTCGCGGCCCGCGCCCCATCCGCCCTCCCCTGAACGTCGCGGTACCTCATGGCGCCGCGCATCGAGACCCGCATGCTGATGTCCGCCCTGCCCCCCCTCGCCGAGCTCGAGAATGCCGGCGCCTTCCAGTCCCGCCACATCGGCCCCGATGAGGCCGAGCAGTCGCACATGCTGTCGGTCGTCGGCGCCGCGTCGCGGCGCGCGCTGGTCGACGCCGTGATGCCGGCCGACATCGCGCGCACACGGCCGATGGTGCTGCCCGACCCGGTCGACGAGGCGCAGGCGCTGGCCGAGCTGCGCGCGATCGCCTCGCGCAACAAGGTCCTGCGCAGCTTCATCGGCCAGGGCTACCACGGCACGCATGTGCCGGGCGTCATCCTGCGCAACATCCTCGAGAACCCGGCCTGGTACACGGCGTACACGCCCTACCAGGCCGAGATCAGCCAGGGCCGGCTGGAGGCGCTGCTCAACTTCCAGACCATGATCGGCGACCTCACCGGGCTGCCGGTGGCGAATGCGTCGATGCTCGACGAGGCGACTGCCGCCGCCGAGGCGGTCACGCTGGCGCGGCGCAGCGTCAAGTCGCGCAGTGACACGCTGATCGTCGCCAGCGACTGCCACCCGCAGACGATCGAGGTCATCCGCACGCGTTGCGAGCCGCTCGGGCTGGAGGTGCTGGTCGGCCCGGTGCCGGCGCTGCTGGCCGCGCACGACTGCTTCGCCGTCGTCGCACAGTATCCGGCCACGACCGGGCTGATCCACGACATGGCGCCGTTCGTCGACCAGGCGCACGCGAAGCAGGCCGCATTCGTCGTCGCCGCCGACCTGCTGGCGCTGACCCTGCTGAAGCCGCCGGGCGAGTTCGGCGCCGATATCGTCGTCGGCAATACGCAGCGATTCGGCGTCCCGATGGCCGCCGGCGGGCCGCACGCGGCCTACCTCGCGTGCCGCGAAGAATTCAAGCGCCAGATGCCGGGGCGGCTCGTCGGCGCCAGCGTCGATGCCCATGGCGCCACCGCCTACCGGCTCGCGCTGCAGACGCGCGAGCAGCATATCCGGCGCGAGAAGGCGACCTCCAACATCTGCACCGCGCAGGTGCTGCTGGCGGTCATGGCCAGCATGTATGCCGTCTACCACGGGCCGCAGGGCCTGCAGCGCATCGCGCGCCGCGTCGCCGCCTACACGGCGATCCTGGCCGAAGGCTTGAAGGCGCTCGGGCACAGGATGCTCAACGCGCACGCCTTCGACACGCTGACGGTCGCCGCCGGCGACCGCACCGAGGCCATCGTCGCGCGCGCGCTGGCCGCCGGCGCCAACCTGCGCCGCGTCTCGCCGGCCCTGGTCGGCGTCGCGCTGGACGAGACGACGACGCGCGACGATATCGCGGCGATCTGGTCCTGGTTCGCCGAGCCTGGGCAGGCGCTGCCGCAGGTCGCGGACTGGGAGCGCGGCATCGAGTTGCCGATCCCGCCGGCGCTGCGCCGCAGCACGCCGTTCCTGACGCACCCGGTCTTCAACACCCACCACGGCGAGACCGAGATGCTGCGCTACCTGCGCCGCCTCGCCGACAAGGACCTGGCGCTGGACCGCTGCATGATCCCGCTCGGCTCGTGCACGATGAAGCTCAACGCGACGGCCGAGATGATCCCGATCACCTGGCCCGAGTTCGCCGACCTGCACCCCTACGCGCCGGCGGACCAGCTCGCCGGCTACGCCGAGCTGAACCTGCAGCTGACGCGCTGGCTGGCCGAGGCGACCGGCTACGCCGGTGTCAGCCTGCAGCCGAACGCCGGGTCGCAGGGCGAGTACGCCGGGCTGCTCGCGATCCGCGCCTGGCACCGCGCGCGCGGCGAGGGCCGCCGGCGCATATGCCTGATCCCCGAGTCGGCGCACGGGACCAACCCGGCGAGTGCGCAGATGGCCGGCATGCAGGTCGTCGTCGTCAAGTGCGACGCCAACGGCGCGGTCGACCTCGGCGACCTGCGCGCCAAATGCGAGCAGCATGCCGCCGAGCTGGCAGCGGTCATGATCACCTACCCGAGCACCTACGGCGTCTTCGACCGCAACGTGCGCGAGCTGTGCGCGCTGGTGCGCCGCCACGGCGGGCGCGTCTATGTCGACGGCGCCAACCTCAACGCGCTCGTCGGGCTGGCGGCGCCGGGCGAGTTCGGCGGCGACGTCAGCCACCTCAACCTGCACAAGACCTTCTGCATCCCGCACGGCGGCGGCGGCCCGGGCGTCGGCCCGGTGTGCGTGGCCGCGGACCTCGTGCCCTACCTGCCCGGCCACGCGACCGCGGCCGCCGCCGGTGCGCTGGCACCCGCGGGCGAGGCGCCTGCGGTCGGCGCCGTCTCGGCCGCGCCGCTCGGCAACGCCGCGGTGCTGCCGATCTCGTGGATGTACGTGCGCATGATGGGCGCCGAGGGTCTGCAGGCGGCCACCGAGACCGCGATCCTCGCCGCCAACTATGTCGCCGCGCGGCTGGCGGACCACTACGACATCCACTTCAGCAGCGGCGTGGCGTCGATCCGCGGCGGCGGCGTCGCGCACGAGTGCATCCTCGACCTGCGCCCGCTGGCCAAGACCAGCGGCGTCGGCGCCGAGGATGTCGCCAAGCGGCTGATCGACTACGGCTTCCACGCGCCGACGCTGAGCTTCCCGGTCGCCGGCACGCTGATGGTCGAGCCGACCGAGAGCGAGCCGCTGGCGGAGCTGGACCGCTTCTGCGACGCGATGATCGCGATCCGCGGCGAGATCGAGCGCGTCGAGCGCGGCCCCGGGCAAGGCGGCTGGCCGCGCGACGACAACCCGCTGAAGCATGCGCCGCACACCGCCGCCGCGCTGCTCGCCTCTGACTGGGCCCATCCCTACACGCGCGAGCAGGCCGCCTACCCGGTGCCGGGGCTGCGCGAGCGCAAGTACTGGAGCCCCGTGGGCCGCGTCGACAACGTCCACGGTGACCGCCACCTCGTCTGCAGCTGCCCGCCGGTGGCGGACTACGCCTGAGGCGCGCGCGGTGGCGGTCTCGGTCTTCGACCTGTTCAAGATCGGCATCGGCCCGAGCAGCAGCCATACCGTCGGCCCGATGCGCGCCGCGCGGCTGTTCGCGCTGCGGCTGCGGCACGACGGCCTGCTCGACCGCAGCGCGCGCGTCGTGGCGCGGCTTTACGGGTCGCTCGGCGCCACCGGCAAGGGCCACGGCAGCGACAAGGCGGTGCTGCTGGGGCTGCTCGGGCACGAGCCCGAGACCGTCGACCCGGACGCCATCCCGGCGCTGCTGCAGGCGGTGCGCGCCGGGCGCCGGCTGGCGCTGCTCGGCACGCACGAGGTCGGCTTCGACGAGCGCCAGGACCTGCGTTTCCTGCGCCGCGAGACGCTGCCGCTGCACCCCAACGGCATGCGCTTCGAGGCCTTCGACGCCGCCGGCGCACCACTGTCCGAGCGCGTGTACTACTCGGTCGGCGGCGGATTCGTCCTCAGCGACGAGGCCGCCGCCGACGGCGCGCGGCGCAAGACGATCGCCCCCGACACGACGGTGTTGCCGCACCCCTTCCACAGCGGCGCCGAGCTGCTGGCACTGACGCACGACCTCGGCTGCGATATCGCCAGCGTGATGCGGCGCAACGAGCGCCACTGGCGCAGCGACGCCGAGATCGACGCCGGGCTGCTGCGCATCTGGCAGGTGATGCAGGAATGCGTGGCGCGCGGCTGCGCCGCCGACGGCGTGCTGCCGGGCGGGTTCAAGGTGCGCCGGCGCGCCGCGGCGCTGCGGCGCGCGCTGACCGAGAGGCCCGAGGAGGCGCTGCGCGACCCGCTGCAGGTGCTCGACTGGGTCAACCTGTATGCGCTGGCGGTGAACGAGGAGAACGCCGCCGGCGGCCGCGTCGTCACCGCGCCGACCAACGGCGCGGCCGGCATTGTGCCGGCGGTGCTGCACTACTGGCGCCGTTTCGTCCACGGGTCGTCGGACGCCGGCGTCGTCGACTTCCTGCTGACCGCCGGCGCGATCGGCCTCCTCTACAAGGAAAACGCCAGCATCAGCGGCGCCGAGGTCGGCTGCCAGGGCGAGGTCGGTGTGGCCTGCAGCATGGCCGCTGCCGGGCTGTGCGCGGTGCTCGGCGGCACGCCGGCGCAGGTCGAGAACGCGGCCGAGATCGGCATGGAGCACCACCTCGGGCTGACCTGCGACCCGGTCGGCGGACTGGTGCAGATCCCCTGCATCGAGCGCAACGCGATCGCCGCCGTGCAGGCGATCAACGCCGCGCGCATGGCGCTGCGCGGCGACGGTGCGCACCATGTCAGCCTGGACAAGGTCATCAAGACCATGCGCGAGACCGGCGCCGACATGATGAGCAAGTACAAGGAGACCGCGCGCGGCGGGCTGGCGGTGAATATCGTCGAGTGCTGAGCACTTGCCGCGCGAGCGATCGTGTGGCGATGGCGCTTACGCACGGGTGCCACCGTCGAGGCGCGGATGGTCGCCCCCTGTTCTCGAATCGGCGCCGGCCGGTCCACAGTGGAGTCTCAAGTCGTCGCCGGGCCGCCCCAAGACGACTTGACCCCCTCGGGGTGGCGGGCTGGGCGAAGCCCGGCCCTGGAGGCCCCCACAAGGAAACGGTCTGGGTGAAGCCCGGCCCCTGATTGATCGGTGCCGACAGCTCGATCGGGCGGTCTTGGACGCCCTCCTCGCCGCGACGAGCGTTCACCGACCGTTTTCCGGCGCCTCGAAGGTCCTGACCTGCAGCCCGGCGTCCCTTGCGGCGCGGGCCAGCTGGCGGTCATCGGTGGCCAGAACGTCGGCGCCGCCGTCGATGGCGCTCGCGAGGTGCAGGGCGTCCAAGGTCGCCAGCGGCGGCCCTTCGGCGATCAGCCGGCGGGCCGAGATCAGCACCGAGGTGTCGAGCGTGTGCACGGCGAAGAAGCCGCTGCGCATGTCGTCGTCGATTCGCAGGCGCACCTGGTTGCGATCCAGGCCACCCTGGAGCTCGCGCGCGCGCCGCGCGACCACCGACTCCAGTTCCACGACGACGAGATCGCTGACGAGGAAGCGATGCGCGGGTCCGTCGAGCCAATCGTCGATGTCGTCCGAAGCCGGACCGCGAAGGTAGCGCTTCGCGAGCACGCTGGTATCGACGTAGATGCGGCTCATCGCGCGTCGCGCTCTTCGCGGATCCAGCGCTCGATCGTGCCCGGCGCCACCATAGGCTGGCGGTCGCGGAAGGCCTTCAGCGAAGGCAGGCGGCGCCGCCGCGGCTCGACCGGAGTGAGCCGCGCGACCGGTTCGCCGTTGGACACGAGCACCAGTTCGCCCTCCCTCGCCAGCGCTTCCTTCAGCCTCGGGATCGTCTCGCGCAGTTCGCGCACGTTCACGGTCTTCATCGCGGCACTCCTCGTGACACGCATTATATGTCGTGTGGCACGCCTCGGTCCAGGGCTGCGCGGCGGTCTCGCCACGGTGGTCGTGCACGCAGCTCGGGGAAACCAACCGCCCTCCATCGGGCCCGGGCCCGGGCGCAGGCCAAGGTCGGCCCGGAGGTCGGTAACCTGGTCGGGACCGACCGCCTGGACACAGCCAGGCGTGGCGAACCCAAGAGCACCCTCACCCGCCCGATGCGCAGCACCGGCGGCCGCATCCGCGCCGAAGCGCGCGCCACCGCCGGCATCGGCGACAGCCTCCTGCGGTGACTCCGGCCGAGGCTTCAGGCCTCTTCATCCAGATCCTCGAAAGCCTGCGCCGGCGACAGCGACATGCCCACGCTCTGCAGTGGCAGGGCGGGGCCGTCGCCCTCGCTCTCGAGCAGGATCCAGTGCTCGGCCTCGCGGCGATACAGCTCCAGGCGGCGCCGGTCGACGTCGACCAGCGAGTATTCCTGCAGGTCCGCCAGCTTGCGATAGGCGCCATCTTGGGCGAGGAACGCAAGCGCTTCGACGGCGCGTGCGGCGCCGAGGCGGCCCAAGGCGCGGCGCGCCGACGCCGATCGCCGTGGCACGATGAGCGTTCCGGAACGTGCCGGGTCAGTAGTCCCCGGTCCCCGCCGGCGCCAGGCTCTCGAAGCGCGTCAGCGGTTTCAGGAAGGTCAGCTTGATCGTGCCGACCGGGCCGTTGCGCTGCTTGGCGACGATGATCTCGGCGACCCCCGGCTCCTTCGAGCTGTCCTTGTTGTAGTAGTCGTCGCGGTAGATGAACATGATGACGTCGGCATCCTGCTCGATCGCGCCCGACTCGCGCAGGTCGCTCATCATCGGTCGCTTGTCGTTGCGCGACTCGACGCTGCGGTTGAGCTGCGACAGCGCCAGCACCGGGCACTGCAGCTCCTTGGACAGGCCCTTGAGGCCGCGCGAGATCTCGCCGAGCTCGGTCGCACGGTTCTCGTCGCTGCTCGCGCTGCCGCTCATCAGCTGCAGGTAGTCGACGACGATCAGCCCGAGCGTGCCGCCGAACTGGCGCGCCATGCGGCGCGCGCGCGCGCGCAGCTCGCCCACCGTCAGCCCCGGGGTCTCGTCGATATAGACCTGCGCCTGCTTGAGCCGGTCGACCGCCTCCGCCAGCCGCCCCCACTCCTCGTCGCCGAGCTTGCCGGTGCGCAGGTGCTGCTGGTCGATGCGGCCGAGCGACCCCACGAGCCGCAGTGCGAGCTGCGACGCCCCCATCTCCATCGAGAACACGAGCACCGGCAGACCCTCGTGGACGGCGACGTTCTCGGCGATGTTGAGCGCGAAGGCGGTGTTGTGCGTCACGATGTCGCCGTCGGTCACGTACAGCCGGCTCGGGTGGCTGACCGCGATGCACTGGCAAGCCGCCTCGCGCGACGGCTCGACGGCGGCGATCGTCAGGCGCTTCTGGCGCCGCCACGCGGCAGGCGCGCGCACCTGCTTGTCCGACAGCAGGAACAGGGTGCGCGGCTGCGGATGCGAGATGTGGCACACGTGGGCCGTGGCACCCGGCACGCGCATGCCGGCCACGTCGCGCCAGTACGGCTGCTTGGTCGTCACCGAGCACCAGCCGCCCAGGGACCGCACCAGCTCGCACAAGTCCTCGGCCAGCCGCGGGCTCGCGGTCGACAGACGCACGCTGCCCCAGCGCTCGACCCAGCCATCGGTATCCAGCAGACCGCGCAACAGGTCCAGCCGCTGCTCGCGCCCGGTCTCCAGGTACAGGCGCGGGATGAACTTGCGGTCGCTCGCCAGCCCCGACAGGCCGAGCGCCTCCAGCGCCACCCGCAAGGGGTTGGGCTGCGAGCCTGCCAGGCCGCGCTCGTGGCCGCGGTCGCATCGCACGACGCGGTAGTCGCAGCCGCCGGCGTGCGTCACCTCCAGTCCGGCCCCGGCGCGCTCGGCGACGCGCGTGACGATTTCGGCCGATCCACTGGCAAAACGCACCGAGCCGCTACCGGTCAGGTTGCCGTCACCGAGC
Source organism: Burkholderiales bacterium (assembly GCA_016191995.1). Classification (GTDB taxonomy): domain Bacteria; phylum Pseudomonadota; class Gammaproteobacteria; order Burkholderiales; family Burkholderiaceae_C; genus Rubrivivax. Next base: position 34,716 of record JACPVA010000192.1, read on the forward strand.
AGGCAGCCGAGCAACCAGGGGTCCACCGGCAGCGGGTCCAGATGGCCGAAGTCGCCTTCGTGGCGGTCGATCCAGAGCCGGCCGCGGTAGCGCTGCCGGCCCAGCAGCGCGCGGATCTGCGCCGTACTCAGCACGCGTGCGGCGCGCCAGCCACGGTAGTGAACGCGCCAGAGATGCTCGTCGCAGCATTCGGCGGACCGGCCGTCGGAGAAGCGGATGCGCCAGACCGGCCTCGTGCCTTGCGGAAAGATGCCGGTGACGATCGACGGCCGCCCGTCGACCGACGCCAGCGCGTCGCCGACCTCGAGCTCGCCCATCGGCTTCCAGCCCGAGCGCGTGCGCACCTGCGCGTCCAGCGGCTGCGCCTTGCCCATCGACGGTCGCGCCGCCAGCACCAGCAGCTCGCCCTTCTGCAGCCCGGCGGTCTGGCGGTCGAGGTCGTAGAAGCCGGTGCGCACGCCGGTGACCTCTTCGGCGCCATGCTCGTACAGCTCGGTCACGCGGTCGATCAGATCGACCACGAGCTTGTCGATCGGCTGGAAGCCCTGGCGATGGCGCGCACCCTCCTCGCCGATCTTCAGCACGCGCGACTCGGCCTCGTCGAGGATCTGCGGCACCGCGCGGCCCTGCGGGTTGAACGCGCTGGTGGCGATCTCGTCGCTGGCCGCGATCAGCTTGCGCAGGATCGCGCGCTCGCGGACGATCTCGGCGTAGCGGCGCAGGTTGGCCGCGCTCGGCACGCTCTGCGCGAGCGCGTTCAGGTAGGCCAGGCCGCCGGCGTCGTCGCCGCGTCCATGCTGCTGCAACTGCTCGAAGACCGTGATCACGTCGGCCGGCTTGCCGGCGCCGACCAGCGCCCCGATCGCGGCGTAGATCAGGCGGTGTTCGAGGCGGTAGAAGTCGTCCTCGGCGAGCAGGTCGCCGGCGCGGTCCCAGGCCAGGTTGTCCAGCAGCAGCCCGCCGAGCACGCTCTGCTCGGCCTCGATCGAATGCGGCGGCACGCGCAGCCGCGCGACATCGTCGTCGCGCCCTGCCGCGGCCTGGGAGGCGCTCGTCATCGGGGGCATGCAGGTCTGGCCGGCTCGGCGGTGGACAATCCTGTGGACAGGCGGTGCGGCCGCGGTGGACGACGCGGCGCCGAAATGGACGAGGCCGGCGGGTGCCGGCCTCTGTGCCTCGGCGCCGAGCTTACGCCCGTGCGGCCAGACGATCAATGCCGCCGATCGGCTGCGCGGCGCTGGCGCCGCCAGTGCCGCCAATGCCGTTCAGCGACGACGCGACGGCCTGCCGGCAGCGGGGTTCAGTCCGCCTGCGCGACGACGTGCACGGTCAGCTCGACGACGACGTCGGAGTGCAGCGCGACCTTGACCGGGAACTCGCCGACATGCTTGAGCGGCCCGTCGGGCATCCGCACCTGCGACTTCGGCACCCCCAGGCCCATGCGGTCCAGCGCCCCGGCGATGTCGGCATTGGTCACCGAGCCGAAGAGGCGCCCGTCGACACCGGCCTTCTGCGCGACGCGCACATGCTGGCCACCGAGCTTCTCGCCCAGCGCCTGCGCGGCCGTGAACTTGTCGGCAGCGGCGCGCTCGAGGTCGACACGCTTCTGCTCGAACTCCGCGATCGCGGCCTCGGTCGCGCGGCGCGCCATGCGGCCGGGAATCAGGAAGTTGCGCGCATAGCCATCCTTGACCTTGACGATGTCGCCCAGGTTGCCCAGGTGGCCGATCTTCTCCAGCAGGATCACTTGCATGATGGTTCGCTCCCCGCTCAGAGCCGGTGCTGGTCGGTGTAGGGAATCAGCGCCAGGAAGCGCGCACGCTTGATCGCGGTGCCGAGCTGGCGCTGGTAGATCGCATTCGTGCCGGTCAGCCGTGCCGGCGTGATCTTGCCGTTCTCGCCGATGAAGTCGCGCAGCGTGTCGACGTCCTTGTAGTCGATCTCCTCGACGCCGGCGACGGTGAAACGGCAGAAGCGCTTGCGCCGGAACAGCAGCGACTGGCTGCTGCGGCGGCCGCCGCGCTTGAGGTTGGCGTTACGGCCCTTGCCACGGGGTGGTGCCATGTCGAAACTCCTTGCGAAAGACTCGTGATCGGTGGATCGGGGTTCAGGTCGGGATCGCCGCCGCGGCGACCTCGGTGACGTGGAAGACGCTGCCGCGCCCGTTGCGCGCCGCGGCCAGGAAGCCGGCGAACTCGGCCCGGCTGCCCAGCGCGAGTGCCGCCAGCGGCGCCGTCAGCTCCCCCACCGCCAGCGCCCGGATCTCGAGCGAGACCTTGCGCGGGTGGCCGGCCTGCTCGACCTCGGACGCGTGCTGCAGCAGCAGGTCCAGGGCCGGGATCCCGGCGGGGGTGTAGCGCAGCGGTCCGCGCTCCAGCAACGTGGCCGACAGCAGCAGCCGGTTCACCGGTGGACGCGGGCGGACGGCTCAGGCGCGGCGCGCGCCGGCGGTCAGGCTGCGGCCTCCTGCTGCTGGCTGGCCTTGCGCGACTCCTCGCGCTCGACCGCCTTCATCATGATCGACGGCGCGGTCTCGGCCTTGCGCCTGGCCACCGTCAGGTGACGCAGCACGGCGTCGTTGAAGCGAAAGCCGGTCTCCAGCTCCGCCAGCGTCTCCTTGCTGCACTCGATGTTCAGGCACAGGTAATGCGCCTTGGCGAGCTTCTGGATCATGTACGCCAGCTGGCGCCGGCCCCAGTCCTCGACCCGGTGCAGCTGGCCGCCGCCGGCGCTGACCAGGGCCTTGTAGCGCTCCAGCATGGCCGGAACCTGTTCGCTCTGATCCGGGTGGATCAGCAGCACGATCTCGTAGTGACGCATCGACACTCCTCTTGGATTCCAGGGATGGAAGCCGCCCCGCGGCGTCGACGGGATAAGCGGGTGCGGCAAGGGAAAGCTGCGAAGTATAACCGCGCCGGGGCCCTGCGCCGCAGGCCGCCGGAACGCGCCCGCGGCACGGCTAGGGCGCCGTCGGGCCTGGCGCCGACGGCCGCGCCGGGCAGCGCAGCTCGTCGACCAGCGTCTGCACCGCCGGCGCCGGCGGGCGCGTCAGCAGGCTGACGACGACGATGACGACGAACCCCGCCGGCACGCCGAAGACGCCGGCGGAGATCGGCTCGATGCCGAACCAGCGCTCGGGCGGCCCGGCCAGGCCGATCGCCGCGCGCAGCCAGGCCTGCGAGATCGTCATGTACCACGCCGCCACGCCCAGCCCGGCCAGCATGCCGGCCAGCGCGCCCCAGGCGTTGGCGCGCTGCCAGAAGATGCCGAGCACGAGCGCCGGGAAGAAGGCCGACGCGGCGAGCGAGAACGCCGAGCCGACCAGGAACAGGATGTCGCCCGGGCGCTGCGCCGCCATCGCCGCGGCGCCGAGTGCGACCATCAGCAGCAGCGCCTTGGAGATCGCGACCCGGCGCGCGGTCGACGCCTGCGGGTCGATCATGCGGTAGTAGACATCGTGCGACAGCGCATTGGCGATCGTCAGCAGCAGCCCGTCGGCGGTCGACAGCGCCGCCGCCAGCCCGCCGGCGGCGACCATCCCGGTGACGACAAACGGCAGGCCGCCGATCGCGGGCGTGGCCAGCACGACGATATCGCTGCCCAGGTGCAGTTCGCCGAGCTGCAGCAGGCCGTCGCCGTTGACGTCGCTGACCGACAGCAGCCGCGGGTCGATGCGGCTCCAGCTGACGATCCAGTCCGGCAGCGCGTCGAAGCGCATCCCGACGAGCTGGCTGAAGATCTCGAACTTGACCAGCACCGCCAGCGCCGGCGCGGTCATGTACAGCAGCAGGATGAACAGCAGCGACCAGGTGACCGACTCGCGAGCCTCGCGCACCGACGGCGTCGTGTAGTAGCGCATCAGGATGTGCGGCAGCGCCGCGGTGCCGACCATCAGGCAGAACACGAGCGCGAGAAAGTTGCGCCGCGAGAGCTCGAAGGCCGCGCGCTCGGCGGCGTCGCCTTCGGGGTCGCCCGCGAACGGCGTCGCGTGGCGCGGCATGCCCGCCAGCGGCCGCGCGCGCGACTCGGCCTCGGCCAGCGCGGCGGACCAGACCGCGCGCGCGTGCCCCTCGTCGTGCGGCAGCGCGGACAGCGCGCGCTCGGTCGCCTGGTACTGCGCCAGCGGCGCGCGCTCGGCCTTGAGCTGCACCAGCCGCGCCTCGAGCGCGGCGCGTTCGGCAGCCAGCGCGGCCGGGATGTCGGCCAGCCGCGCGGCCAGCGCGTCGGCACGCGCGCGGTAGACCGCGACCACCTCCTGCTCGCGCGGGTCGTCGATCAGCGCCTGCTCGAGCGCGGTCACCTTGGCCAGCTGCGCGCCGTAGACGAGCTGCGGCACCGGCACGCCGGTCTGCTTGACCGACAGCCAGACCACCGGCAGCAGGTAGGCGACGATCAGGATGATGTACTGCGCGACCTGGGTCCAGGTCACCGCGCGCATGCCGCCGAGGAAGGAGCACACCAGCACGCCGCCCAGGCCGACGAAGACGCCGAGCGTGAACTCGAGCCCGGTCAGGTACGAGGTGATCACGCCGACGCCGAGGATCTGCGCCACGACGTAGGTGAACGAGCACAGGATCGCCGCGACGATGCCGACCGCGCGCGCGGCGTGGCCGCCATAGCGCGCGCCGAGGAAGTCGGGGATCGTGTACTGGCCGAACTTGCGCAGGTACGGCGCCAGCAGCAGCGCCACCAGACAGAAGCCGCCGGTCCAGCCGGTCACGAAGGCGAGCGCGCCGAAGCCCTGCAGGTACAGCGTGCCGGCCAGCCCGAGGAAGGAGGCCGCGCTCATCCAGTCGGCACCGGTGGCCATGCCGTTGTAGATCGCCGGCACGCGGCGCCCGGCGACGTAGTACTCGGCCGCGTCCGAGGTGCGGCTCAGGACGCCGATGCCGGCGTACAGCGCCACCGTCGCGAGCAGGAAGACGAGGCCGATCCAGCGCCCCGAAAGGCCGAGCCGCTCGAGCAGCGCGAGGAACAGCACGAAGACGGCGAAGCCGCCCGCATACCAGGCGTAGACCTTGTGCAGCTGGCGCCGGAAGGCGCGCTGCGCGCTCACCGCTGCCGGGCCAGCCGCCGCCAGGTCTCGATCACGGTATCGGGGTTGAGCGAGATCGACACGATGCCCTCGGCGGCGAGCCATTCGGCGAAGTCGGGGTGGTCGCTCGGCCCCTGGCCGCAGATGCCGATGTACTTGCCGGTCGCGCGGCAGGCGGTGATCGCGCGCGAGATCAGCGCCTTGACCGCCGGGTCGCGCTCGTCGAAGTCGTGCGCGAGCTGCTCCAGCCCCGAGTCGCGGTCCAGCCCGAGCGTGAGCTGGGTCAGGTCGTTGGAGCCGATCGACATACCGTCGAAATGCTCGAGAAACTGCTCGGCCAGGATCGCGTTGCTCGGCACCTCGCACATCATGATCAGGCGCAGCCCGTCGCGCCCGCGCTCCAGCCCGCGCGCGGCGAGCATGCTCACGACGCGCTCGGCCTGCGGCACGGTGCGCACGAAGGGCACCATGATCTCGACGTTGCCCAGCCCCATGTCGATGCGCACGCGCTTGAGCGCCTCGCACTCCATCGCGAACGCGTCGCTGAAGTCGCCGCTGATGTAGCGGCTGGCGCCGCGGAACCCGAGCATCGGGTTCTCCTCGTCGGGCTCGTAGCGCGTGCCGCCGATCAGCTTACGGTACTCGTTGCTCTTGAAGTCCGACAGCCGCACGATCACCGGCTTGGGCCAGAACGCGGCGGCGATCGTCGCCACGCCTTCGGCCAGCTTGTCGACGTAGAACGCACGCGGCGAGGCATGCCCGCGCGCGACCGACTCGACCGCCTTCTTCAGGTCGGGGTCGACGTTCGGGTAGTCGAGGATCGCCTTCGGGTGCACGCCGATGTTGTTGTTGATGATGAACTCGAGCCGCGCCAGCCCGACGCCGCTGCTGGGCATCTGCGCGAAGTCGAACGCGAGCTGCGGGTTGCCGACGTTCATCATGATCTTGACCGGGCAGTACGGCATCTCGCCGCGCTCGACCTCGCTGACCTCGGTCTCGAGCAGCCCGTCGTAGACATAGCCGGTATCGCCCTCGGAGCACACGACCGTCACCAGCGTGCCGTCGGCGAGCCGCTCGGTCGCGTCGCCGCAGCCGACCACCGCCGGGATGCCGAGCTCGCGCGCGATGATCGCCGCGTGGCAGGTGCGCCCGCCGCGGTTGGTCACGATCGCGCCGGCGCGCTTCATCACCGGCTCCCAGTTCGGGTCGGTCATGTCCGCGACCAGCACGTCGCCGGGCTGCACCCTGTCCATCTCGGCCGGGCTGTGGACGATTCGCACCGGCCCGGTGCCGATCTTCTGCCCGATCGCGCGCCCCTCGGCGAGCACCGTCGAGTGGCCCTTGAGCTTGTAGCGGTGCTCGACCTTGTCGCGCTGGCTCTTGACCGTCTCGGGCCGCGCCTGGAGGATGTAGAGCTTGCCGTCGCGCCCGTCCTTGCCCCACTCGATATCCATCGGGCGGCCGTAGTGGCGCTCGATCAGGACCGCGTAGCGCGCGAGCTGCACCGCGTCGGCATCGCCGATCGAGTAGCGGTTGCGCTGCTCGGGCGGGGTGTCCTCGGTGTGCACCAGCCGCCCGCCCTGCGCGCGCTGCTCGGGGGTCGCGAACACCATGCGCAGCAGCTTGGAGCCGAGCACGCGCCGGATGAGCGGGAACTTGCCGGCCTCGAGCATCGGCTTGTGGACGAAGAACTCGTCCGGGTTGACCGCGCCTTGCACGACCATCTCGCCCAGGCCGTAGCTCGAGGTGATGAAGACGACGTCGGGGAAGCCCGACTCGGTGTCGATCGTGAATATCACGCCCGAGGCGCCGAGGTCGGACCGCACCATGCGCTGCACGCCGGCCGACAGCGCGACCTCGGCGTGCTTGAAACCCTTGTGCACGCGGTAGCTGATCGCGCGGTCGTTGTACAGCGAGGCGAAGACCTCGCGCACCTTGGCCAGCACGTCGTCGATGCCGGCGACGTTGAGGAAGGTCTCCTGCTGGCCGGCGAACGAGGCGTCGGGCAGGTCCTCGGCGGTGGCCGAGGAGCGCACCGCGAAGGTCGCCTCGGGGTCGCCGGCGGTCAGGCGCGCGAACTGCTCGCGGATCGCCGCCTCCAGGTCTGCCGGCAGCGGCGCGTCGACGACCCAGCGCCGGATCGTCGCGCCGGCCTCGGCCAGCGCGCGCACGTCGTCGACGTCCAGCGCCGTCAGCAGCGCGTCGATGCGCTCGGTCAGCCCGGCGGCGCGCAGGAACTCGCGGTAGGCGTGCGCGGTCGTCGCGAAGCCGCCCGGCACGCTGACGCCGGCATGCGCGAGCTGGCTGATCATCTCGCCGAGGGAGGCGTTCTTGCCGCCGACCACCTCGACGTCGGTCATCCTCAGGTTTTCGAACGGGACGACCAGGGCGGTCGCCAGCGCGGACTGGGACATGGGAAAGCTCCGTGATGGGGGGAAACCGGTGCTTTCGCGCCCCGGAAAGCAGCCCCGCGCCCAGCGCAAGTCGATTCGGGTTGTCGGCTGGGGGGGTGCACGTCGGGCGGGTCGAAGGCGGACCGCGTAGGATACCCCGTCCGGCGTGCGCGTCGCGCGCCCCTTCCTGCCCGCGGCCGCGCCGCCCAGCCCCATGCACAACCGAACCGTGTTCTTCGTCTCGGATGGCACCGGGATCACCGCCGAGACCTTCGGCAACTCGATCCTGGCCCAGTTCCCGGGCCAGCCGCGGCATGTGCGCCGGCCCTTCATCGACGGCGTCGAGAAGGCGGCCAAGGTGGTCGAGGAGATCAACACCGTCGCCGGCAAGGACGGCCTGCGGCCGATCGTCTTCGTGACACTGGTCAACGACGCGGTGCGCGACACGCTGACCGCACCCGACTGCACGGGGCTGGTGCTGGACATGTTTCGCACCTTCATCGAGCCGCTGGAGGGGGAGTTCGGCGTCAAGTCGAACCACCGTGTCGGCCGCTTCGCCGACGTCGCCAAGAGCCGCGAGTACACCGAGCGCATCGACGCGATCAACTTCTCGCTCGCGCACGACGACGGCCAGAGCGCGCGCAACCTGGCGATGGCCGACGTCATCCTGGTCGGCGTCAGCCGCAGCGGCAAGACGCCGACCTCGCTGTACCTGGCGATGCAGCACCACATCAAGGCGGCCAACTACCCGCTGATCCCGGAGGACTTCGAGCGCGAGGCGATCCCGTCCGCGCTGGCTCCCTACCAGGCGAAGTGCTTCGGGCTGACGATCGACCCCGACCGGCTGTCGCAGGTCCGCCACGAGCGCCGCCCGAACAGCAAGTACGCCTCGCTCGCGAACTGCCGCTGGGAAGTGGTCGAGGCCGAGCAGATGATGCAGCGCGCGCGGATTCCCTGGCTGTCGACGACGCACAAGTCGATCGAGGAGATCGCCACCACGATCCTGCGCGACATCCAGCCGCAGCGGCTGGTCTACTGAAACGGATCGGCGTTTCAGCGCGGAAGGACTACTTGGGTGGAACGGTCGTGCTCGGCACGTTGCACTCTATGACGGTCTGCCCGGATGAGGCCTACCAGGTCAGGCGCGAGCCGAGGCCAGCGGCAGCGTTGTTCGACCGCCGAATGCGAAGACGGCGGCAGGCCAAGGCCGGCGGGCAGCTCAGCCCGGAGCAACCCAGTCTTCCACCCTCAGTCCCCCGACGCGCTGGAACTCGCGGGTGTTGTGCGTCACCAGCGTCGCGCTCTCGGCAAGAGCGTGGCAGGCGATCCATAGATCGTTCGCACCGATGGGCATGCCTGCGTCCTTCAGACGCGTGAACTGCTCAGCGTAGTGCTCGCAGATGGCCGGGCCTGCCGGATACAGCACCGCCACTTGTCGGGCCAGGGCTTCCAACCGGCGCAGGACCTCTGGCTTTCTCGTGCTGCGCTCGGCGCCCTTCAGCAACTCAGCCCAGGTCACGAAAGACATGCACAGCCGGGCATCCTCCGGCAGCGCATCGACCCGCTTCGCGATGGCGGGCGGCTGGTTCTTGATCAGGTAGATGAGGATGTTGGTGTCCAGCACGTAGATCACAGTGCCTCGCGCTCCTGCAGGGGCTGTTGGCGGGCCTGTTCAGCCTCCAGCGCTGCGATGAAGGCAAGGTCCGCCTCGCCCACGGCGCGCAGGGCATCGAGCAGCGCAGCGCCACGTTCGGCTCGCAAGGGATGGATCACCAGATCGCCCGACTCGTTGCGCGAAATGCTCACACGGTCAGTGTCGAGCCGAAACTCTGCAGGAATGCGCACCGCCTGGCTGTTGCCGTTGTTGAAGACTCTGGTCGTGAGCGTTTCCACGTCGCGCTCCATGTGTGTACATCGATGTGTGTATTTTCGTTCAAGCATCGCCGACGTGCAACTACGCCCACAGACCCTGCCGGGGCACGGCCAGTGACCTGGCGAGCTTCGCAACGTTGCGCCACACAGCCTTGGGGGCAACGCCCTCGTTCGCGGCGGCTTCCTCCACGGCCATCACCGCCAGTGGCACCGGCGCCTCGTCAAGCAGGTGCGTCAGGTGGGCCGCGTAGCCCTTCGGCATGCTACCGCTGACCAACGCGTGGCCGAGAGTGTCGGGCGGCACCTCCTGGAAGTGGCTCACGCTGGCGTTCTTCGCCGCCATCCACAAGCCCCGCTTTCGGCAGCGCGCCGCCTGGCTGGGCGGATCGAGGTCCAGCCCCAGTACGGCCAGCACCTGGGCCACCCGGTTGAAGCCAGATCGCTCAGAGCGTGCGCTGGCGCCGTGCGCTGGCCGCCGTGCTCTGACGATGCGGCGGCGCTGGGCGAGCCATGCCGCTTGCCGGTCCTCAGGTTCGGCGTCGATGAGACATCCGCGACGACCTCATTCGCCCAGCGGCGCGGCGCGACGTAACTCCAGCACGCCACTCTTGATGTGCAGGTCGCGCTGCGGGAACGGGAACTCGATGCCGTCAGCGTTGAAGCGCTCGTAGATCGCGTGGTTCAGGCTGCTGATCAGCCGACCCTTGCGGTCGACCTGGGTGTCGGACCATGCGCGCAGCTCGAACTGCAAGCCGTCGTCGCCGAAGGCCAGGAAGCGCACGGCAGGCGCCGGGTCGGCCAGCACGTCGGCGTTGCCTGAGGCGCATTCCAGCAGGGCCTGTTCGACCTTCCGCGCATCGCTGCCGTAGGCAACCGACACCGGGATGCGGAAACGAACCCGGTTGTCGTTGTACTTCCAGTTCACCACCTCCTCGGTGATGAACTTGCTGTTGGGCACGATGACGGCGATGTTGTCGTTGTCCAGCACCGTGGTCGCCCGCGCGCCGATGTCGATGACATTGCCCTCGACACCGGACACCACGATGCGATCGCCGATCTTGATCGGGCGCTCGAACATGATGATGAGGCCCGATATGAAGTTGCTGACCACCGTCTGCAGGCCGAAACCAATGCCGATGCCCACCGCACCGGCCAGCACGTTGAAGGTCGTCAAGTCGATGCCTGCCGTCTGCACGATGACCAACAGGCCAATCACCAGCAGCGCGTAGCGCGCCAGAGCACCAGCGGCATGACGGGCGCTCGGGTCCAGGCGATGGCGCAGCAGCGGCCCGTCGCTGACCCAGCGCTGCACGCGCCGCGCGACCCACAGCAGCACGAAGACGACCAACAACGCGTAGACCAGGCCCCAGGCGGTGACCGCTGTGTCGCCGACCCGGATCAAGGGATGGTGCAGCAGATCCAGAAAGCGGGGGAGCAGTTCGAGCAGGGTGTCCATGCCGCGGTGGGAAGTCTTTGGGTGGCGAGCGGTCGAGCCGGCTACGATCCAGCGGCATGTGACACTCAGTTCCTCCCTTTGCCTTACTTCACTGTAAGGCAGATGAACCAGACTTCCGCAGGCAGAAGGAAATGTCGTTGGCTACCAGCGCCACGAAGACCTGCTGATGGCCGATGGCCGTGATTGCCGGCAAAGCGTACTTTGCCGATCGAGTACAAGGCGGCCTCAGCGTCGCATGGGCGCGCGCCGAGCCGACTCGTAGAGGCAGATCGCCGCCGCCGCGGCGACGCCGAGCGACTCCTCGCCGCCCGGCTGCGGGATGCGCAGGGTGAGCGCGCATCGCTGCGAGACCTCGGGCGTCACGCCCTGCCCTTCGTGGCCGAAGACCCAGGCGCAGGGCGCCGGCAACTCGGCCTCGGGCAACGCGACGCCGGCGTGCGGGCTGGTCGCCAGCAGCGGGACCCCGAGCGCATCCAGGTCCGCCGGCGCCAGCGACTCGACCAGCCGCAGCGCGAAGTGCGCCCCCATGCCGGCGCGCAGCACCTTGGGCGACCACAGCGCGGCCGTGCCCGCCAACGCCAGCACCTGCGCCACACCCAGCGCCGCCGCGCTGCGCAGCACGCTGCCGACATTGCCCGCATCCTGCACGCCCTCCAGCACGACGCTGGAAAGCCCCGGCGCCGGTGCCGCCGGCGCCGGCAAGTCGAGCACAAAACCCAGCGGTGCCGGCGAGGCCAGCGTGCTGCAGGCCGCCAGCAGCGGCGCCGGCACGACGACGCCTTCGCGTGCCGCGCCCAGCAACGGCGCCAGGTCAGGATCCGCCCACGCCGCCTCGGTGCCGATGGCCAGCGCCAGCGGCACGCCACGCGCCAGCGCGGCACGGCCCAGGTGGTCGCCCTCGACCCAGATCTGGCCGAGCCGCCGGTAGGCCGCCGGATGGCTCGCGAGCCGGCGCAGCCGCACGAGCAGCGGGTTGTCGCGCGAGGCGATCGCGCGCGGCTTCATGTCGGCTCCGCGGCGTCGGGTGCCAGCAGCGCACGCACCGGACCGAAACTCCTGCGGTGCGCCGTGCAGGCGCCATGCGCGCGCAGCGCCGCCAGGTGCGCCGCCGTCGGGTAGCCCTTGTGCTGCGCGAAGCCGTATTGCGGCCAGGCCTCGTGCAGCGCGTCGCACAGCCGGTCGCGGTGCACCTTGGCCAGGATCGACGCCGCCGAGATCGCCGCCACCGTCGCATCGCCGCCGACGACCGCGGTCGCCGGCGGCACCAGCACCGGCAGCCGGTTGCCGTCGACCAGCACATGCCGCGGCGGCAGCCGCAGCCCCTGCACCGCGCGCTGCATCGCCAGCAGCGTGGCCTGCAGGATGTCGAGGCGGTCGATCTCGTCGACGCTCGCCTCGGCGACGCACAGCGCCAGCGCGCGCGCGCGGATCTCGACGTCCAGCCGTTCGCGCCGGCGCGGCGACAGCGCCTTCGAGTCCGCGAGCCCGGCGATCGGTGCGGCCGGGTCCAGGATCACCGCCGCCGCGACGACCGGGCCGGCGATCGGCCCGCGGCCGGCTTCGTCGACGCCGGCCACCAGCCCGCCGGCCAGCAGCGGTGCCAGCCCCGGTGGCAGCCGGCGGCGCGGCGCGCGGCCGCGCACCAGCGTGCCGGCAGGCGGTGGTGGCAGCGGCAGCGCGAGCTGCTCAGGCTTGCAGGACTTGCGCGATCGCATCGGTGGCGCTGCGCGCGGTATCGCGGCGCAGCAGGTGGTGCAGTTCGTCGAAGCGCGCGCGCAGCCTGGCCGCGCCGGCGGAGTCGTCGAGCCCGGCGAGCACGTCGGCCTCGAGCTGCGCCGGGTTGCAGTCCTGCTGCAGCCGCTCGGGGACGACGAAGTCGCGGCACAGGATATTCGGCAGCCCGACCCAGGGCTGGTAGGCCATGCACTTCATGATCTGCCAGCTCAGCGGGTGCATGCGGTAGGCGATCACCATCGGCCGCTTGAAGAGGGCCGCCTCGAGTGTGGCCGTGCCGCTGGCGATCAGCGTCAGGTCGCAGGCCGCCAGCGCCTCGTGCGAGCGGCCGTCGAGCAGTTGCAGCGCCACGCCCGGCGCATGCGCGGCCGCCAGCGGCTCGACCCGCGCGCGCAGCCCGGGTGCCACCGGCAGCACGAAGCGCAGCGCCGGGCGCAGCCGCTGCAGCCGCGCGGCGGTCTGCAGGAAGACCGGCGCGATGGCCTCGATCTCGGATCGCCGGCTGCCCGGCAACAGCGCGACGACCGGCTCGGACTCGCCCAGCCCGAGCGCGGCGCGCGCGGCGGCACGCGGGGGCTCGAGCGGGATCGCATCCGCCAGCGGGTGGCCGACATAGCTCGCCGCCACGCCGTGCACGCGCAGCAGCTCGGGCTCGAACGGGAACAGGCACAGCACATGGTCGCAGGCGCGCGCCATCGCCTTCGCGCGGCCGCCGCGCCAGGCCCAGATCGACGGGCAGACGAAGTGGATGGTCGGGATGCCGGCTGACTTCAGTCGCGTCTCCAGCCCGAGGTTGAAGTCCGGCGCGTCGACGCCGACGAAGGCGCGCGGCGGGTCCGCCAGCAGCCGCGCGGCGAGCCGGTCGCGGATCGCCTTGATGCCGCGGTAATGGCGCAGCACCTCGACATAACCGCGCACCGCGAGCCGCTCGCTCGGCCACCAGGCGTCGAAGCCCAGCGCCTTCATCCTCGGCCCGCCGATGCCGCCGAGCTCGATGGCCGGCCAGCGCGACTTCAGGCCGCCGATCAGCAGGCTGGCCAGCAGGTCGCCGGAGGTCTCGCCGGCCACCATCGCCAGCCGCATCGCGCGCGCTACCGCACGATGCCGCGCGAGGAGGCGGCGAGGAAGTCCAGGACGAGCGCGATGTCGGCATCGCCGCCGTCGACCGTGCCGCGCAAGCCCTCGATCGCCTCGCGCGCCGCGTCGAGCGTCAGCCCGTCGCGGTATAGCAGCCGGTGCATGCGCTTGACGAGCGCGAGGCGTTCGCGCGAGAAGCCGCGCCGGCGCAGCCCCTCGGCGTTGAAACCGTGCACCGCCAGTGGGTTGCCGCTGACCGTCATGAACGGCGGCACGTCCTGCGAGACATGGCTCTGGAAGCCGGTCATCGCGTGCGCGCCGATGTGGCAGAACTGGTGCACCCCGGTCAGCCCGCCGACGATCGCCCAGTCGCCGACGTGGACGTGGCCGGCCAGCGTCGCGTTGTTGGCCAGGATGCATCGGCCGCCGAGCTGCACGTCGTGCGCGAGGTGCACGTAGGCCATGATCCAGTTGTCGTCGCCGACGCGCGTCACCCCGGCGTCCTGCGCCGTGCCGCGGTTGAAGGTGCAGAACTCGCGGATCGTGTTGCGGTCGCCGACGACGAGCGAGGTCGGCTCGCCGCGGTATTTCATGTCCTGCGGCGCGCCGCCGAGCACCGCGTGCGCGTGGATGCGGTTGTCGCGGCCGATCGTCGTCGGCCCCTCGACGACCGCGTGCGCGCCGACCTCGGTGCCGGCGCCGATCACGACCCCGGCGCCGATCACGGCGTAGGGGCCGACGACGACGTCCGCGGCGAGCTCGGCTTGCGCGTCGACGATCGCGGTCGGGTGGATCCTGATCATGCGCGGGCGGGCTGTCGGGCGGTGGCGTGCGCCAGCGGCAGCATGCGGGAAGTCAGGCGGGCCGGCGGCTGCCGCTCAGGCCACCTTGCGCATCGTGCACATCAGCTCGGCCTCGACCGCGGTCTCGCCGGCCACGCTGGCGCGCACGCGGTACTTGACGATGCCGGCCCGCGCGCGCTCGATCCAGGCCTCGAGGACGAGCTGGTCGCCGGGCTCGACCGGGCGCTTGAAGCGCGCGCCGTCGATGCCGACGAAGTAGACCACGGTGTCGTCGACCGGCCCCTGCCCGGCTGACTCGAAGGACAGCAGCGCCGCCGCCTGCGCCAGCGCCTCGAGCATGATCACCCCCGGCATCACCGGACGCGACGGGAAGTGGCCGACGAAGAACGGCTCGTCGATCGTGACGTTCTTCAGCGCCTTGATCCGCACGTCCTTCTCGAACTCCAACACGCGGTCGACGAGCAGGAACGGGTAGCGGTGCGGCAGTTTCCTGATGATCTGGTGGATGTCCAGGACCGGCGGCGTCGTCATGTGCGTTTTTCCAGCGCCCGCAGGCGGTCTCGCAGCGCGTGAAGCTGCCGCAGCGTGGCGGCATTCTTCTCCCAGGCCGCATTGTCGTCGAACGGGAACATCCCGCTGTAGCTGCCCGGCTTCAGGATCGAGCGCGTGATGACGGTCGCCGCGCTGATGTGGACGTGGTCGACGAGCTCGAGGTGACCGAGGATGATCGCGCCGCCGCCGGCGGTGCAGAAGCGGCCGATCGTCGCGCTGCCGGCCACCCCGACGCAGCCGGCGAAGGCGCTGTGCGCACCGACGCGGACGTTGTGGCCGATCTGCACCAGGTTGTCGAGCTTGACGCCGTCGCCGATCACGGTGTCGGCCAGCGCACCGCGGTCGATGCAGGTGTTGGCGCCGATCTCGACCTCGTCGCCGATCTCGACCGCGCCGAGCTGCTCGATCTTGACCCAGGCACCGCCTGCGCCGGCGTCGGGCGCGAAGCCGAAGCCGTCGGCACCGATCACCGCGCCGCCGTGGACGATCCCGCGCGCGCCGATCCGGCAGCCGTCGAGCAGCGTCGCGCGCGGCATCAGCCGCGTGCCCTCGCCGATCCACGCATCGCGGCCTATATGCGCCTGCGCGCCGACGACCGCATGCGGCCCGACCACGGCGCCGGCACCGACATAGGCCAGCGGCCCGACCGTGGCGCTGGCGTGCACGCGCGCCAGCGGCTCGACGACGGCGCTGGCGTGCACGCCGGGCACGCCGGCCGGGCGCACGCGCGCCGCCCACCACTGCGTCAGGCGCGCGAAGGCGAGGTAGGGGTCGTCGTGCAGCAGCGCGGCGCGCCGGCCGGCGAGCGCCTCGCGCAGCGCCGGGGCGGCGATCACGCAGCCGGCGGCGCTGGCGTCGAGCTGCGCGCGGTAGCGCGGGTGGGCGAGAAAGGCGATGCTGTCGGCGTCGGCGTCGGCCAGCGGCGCCAGGCGCGAGAAGGCGGCGTCGGGGTCCCCGAGCAGTTCGCCGCCGAGCAGCGACGGCAACTCGGCGGCGCGCAGCAGGCTCACGCGCGCGGCAGGCGCGTCAGCGCGCGCCGCCGTCGGCGTTCAGCGCGCGGATGACCTTGTCGGTGATGTCGACGCGAGCTCCGGCGAAGACCACGCCGTCCTGCAGGATCAGGTCGTACTTCTCGTCGTCGAAGATCTTCTTGATCACGCGGTTGGCGCGCTCGACGACGTTGGCCAGCTCCTCGTTCTTGCGCTGGTTCAGGTCCTCCTGGAACGCGCGCCGCTTGCGCTGCAGGTCGCGGTCGCGCTCGACCAGCTCGCGCTGGCGCCGGTTGCGCTCGGCCTCGGCCAGCGTCGGCGCATCCTTGTCCAGGCGGTCGGCGGCGGCCTTGATCTGCGCCGCGTCGTCGGTGATCTCGCGCTCGCGGCGGCCGAACTCGGCCTCGAGCTTGGTCTGCGCGGCCTTCGCCGGCGCCGACTCGCGCAGCAGCCGCTCGCTGTTGATATAGCCGATCCTGAGCTCCTGCGTCGCGGCGCCCGGCGCCGTCGCCGCCAGGACCAGTGCGAGCGCGATCGACGCGAGGTGGCTGGGTTTCATCAGAAGGCGGTCCCGATCTGGAATTGGAACTTCTGGATTCTATCGTTGGGCTCGGAGCGGATCGGCGTGCCCCAGCTCATCTTCAGCGGCCCGACCGGCGACAGCCAGCTCAAGCCGATCCCGGTCGACGCGCGCAGCGTCGAGGCGTCGACACGCTCGCCCTCGGCCCAGACGTTGCCGGCGTCGACGAAGCCGAACAGGCGCAGCGTCTTGTCCTTGCCCGTCCCAGGAACGGGAACGTACAGCTCGGCGTTGACGTTGAGCTTGCGCGTGCCGCCGATGTAGGCGCCGGTCGGGTCGACGGTGCCGAGCGAGCCCTGCTCGAAGACCCGCACCGACCCCAGCCCGCCGCCGTAGAAGTTCTTGAACAGCGGGTAGGGCCGGTCGCCGAGGCCCTTGCCGACGCCGAGCTCGGCATTCAGCCCGAGCGTGAAGCGCGGGCCGAGCGGCAGGTACTGCTGCAGCTGCGCGCTGCCGCGCAGGTAGCGCACGTCGCCCCACAGGCTGGCCTCGAGGTTGACGCGCTGGTAGCGCCCGCTGGTCGGCGCGAGCACGCTGTCGCGCGCGTCGCGCGACCAGCCGATCGTCAGCGGCCAGGCCGTGCTGCGCGGGCCGAACTGCTCGCGGTACAGGAAGTAGCTGTTCGGGATGCCGGCCGAGGCGCCGATCTGCGTGCGCTCCCAGCCGGCACCGAAGAAGACGGTGTCGAACTCGGAGAACGGCACGCCGAAGCGGACCGACGCGCCCGGGGTCGAGATCTGGTAGGCGTCGCCCAGGCTGTTGAAGGGCCGGCTGGTGCGGTAGTACAGGTCGATCGCGCGCGAGACGCCGTCGATCGTGAAGTAGGGGTCGACGGTGCTGAAGACGAAGCTGCGCGCGCTGCGGCTGGTGTTGAGCTCGACGCCCAGGTAATGCCCGCTGCCGAAGACGTTGTCCTGCTTGACCGAGGCCGTGAACGAGATCTTCTCGGCGCTCGAGTAGCCGGCGCCGATCAGCAGGTTGCCGGTCGGCCGCTCCTTGACGGTGACGACGAGGTCGACCTGGTCGGGCGCGCCGGGCACCTCGCGGGTGTCGATCTCGACCTCGTCGAAGAATCCCAGGCGGTCGATTCGCCCGCGCGACAGCTTGATGCGCGCGCCGTCGTACCACGCCGACTCGAGCTGGCGCAGTTCGCGCCGGATCACCTCGTCGCGCGTGCGCGTGTTGCCCGCGACCTCGATGCGGCGGACGTAGACGCGTCGCTGCGGCTGGGCGTCCAGGACGACGACGACCTGCGCCGTCTCGCGGTCGACCTCGGGACGCGCCGCGACGCGCGCGAAGGCGTAGCCGTACTGGCCGAACAGCTCGCCGAACAGGCGCTGGGTGTCGGTGACGTCGCTGCCGCGGTAGGCCTGGCCCGGGCGCACGCGCACGAGCTCGCGGAACGCCGCGTCGCGCCCCAGGTATTCGCCCTCCAGCCGCACGCCGGCCACCGTGTAGCGCTGGCCCTCGCGGATCGAGATCGCGATCGAGATGTCCTGCTTGTCGGGCGAGATCGTGACCTGCGTCGACTCGATCTCGAACTCGAGGTAGCCGCGGTCGACGTAGTACGCGCGCAGCGTCTCGAGGTCGCCGTTGAGCTTGGCGCGCGAGTAGCGGTCGGTCTTCGTATACCAGGTCAGCCAGCCCGGCGTCGTCAGCTCCATCTGCGCCAGCAGCGTCGGCTCGCTGAACGCACTGGCACCGATGAGGCGGATCTCGCGGATGCGCGCGGCCTCGCCTTCGCTCATCGCGAAGCTGATCTCGACCCGGTTGCGCTCGATCGGCGTCACCGTCGTCACGACCTCGGCGCCGTACAGGCTGCGCCCGAGATACTGGCGCTTGATCTCCTGCTCGGCGCGGTCGACGAGCGCCTTGTCGAACGGCAGCCCCTCGCCGATGCCGGCGTCCTTCAGCGACTTGACGAGGACGTCCTTGTCGAACTCCTTCAGGCCGACGAAGTCCACGCGCGCGACCACCGGGCGCTCGTCGACGACGACGACCGCGGTGCGGCCTTCGACGACGATGCGAACGTCGGAGAACAGCCCGGTGGCGAACAGCGCGCGCAGCGCCGCGGCGGCCTTGTCGTCGGTGTAGGTGTCGCCGATGCGAAACGGCAGCGCGGCGAAGACCGTGCCGGGGTCGGTGCGCTGCAGGCCCTCGACGCGGATATCCTGCAGCTCGAAGGGCTCGACCGCGAATGCCGGCTGCGACCCGAGGGTGCCGGCGCAGGCCAGCACGACGCAAGCCGCGGTGGGGCGCAGCGCCCCGAACGGGATGAACAAGGCCATGGGGGATGAGGTCAGTGCAGACCGAGGAGGCGGGCCACGTCGTTGAACAAGGCCAACGACATCAGCATCAGCAGCAAGGCCATGCCGCCCCGCTGCAGGCGCTCGAGCCAGACCTCGGATACCGGCCGCCCCGTCACGCCCTCGAAAAGATAATATATCAGGTGCCCACCATCGAGCATCGGCAGCGGCAGCAGGTTGAGCACGCCCAGGCTGACGCTGACCAGCGCGAGAAAGCCCAGGTAGTAGGCCAGCCCCTGCTGCACCGACTGCCCGGCATAGTCGGCGATCGTCAGCGGGCCACTGAGGTTCTTCACCGAGGCCTCGCCGACCAGCATGCGGCCGAGCATGCGCAGCGTCAGCACCGAGACCTCCCAGGTGCGCGCCGCACCCTTGGCCAGGCCGTCGACCGGGCCGCGGCGCACGGTCACCATCTCCGGCGCGGCGCCGACGTAGGCGTCGATGCGGCCGATGCGCGCCCCGCCCTCCTCGTGCACGCGCGGCGTGATCGCCAACAGCTGGCGCGCGCCGTCGCGCTCGACCTCCCAGCGCATCGGGCGGCCGCGCTCGCCGTCGATGGCGGCGCGGATCGCCTCGCGCAGCGCCTGCGCATCGGCGACCGCCTGCCCGTCGACTGCGAGCACGCGGTCGCCCTCGCGCAGTCCCGCCGCCGCCGCCGGGCCGCCTTCGCGCAGCGCGCCCATCACCGGCTCGCTGTACGGCGCGCCCAGCCCGATGCGGCGCATCAGCGCGGCGTCGACCTCGCGCGACGGCACCGCTTCGAGCGCCAGCACGACGCTGTGCGTGCCGCGCCCGCCGCGGTCGGCGACCAGCAGATGCAGCGGCCGGCCGTCGAGCACCGCCTGCGTGAGCTGCCAGCGCAGGTCGGTCATCGAGTCGATATCGGTCCAGTCGGCACCGTCGCGCGAATGCGCCTGCACCCAGTCGCCGCCGCGCAGCCCGGCCTGCTCGGCCAGGCTGCCGGCGACCGGGGTCGACAGCACGGCGCGCGGCTCCTGCACGCCGATCCAGTGCGACGCCGCATACAGCAGCACCGCCAGCACGAGGTTGGCCGCCGGGCCGGCGGCGACGATGGCGGCGCGCTGCACGAGCGGCTTGCGGTTGAACGCGCGATCGATCTCAGCGGCTTCGACCTCGCCCTCGCGCTCGTCGAGCATGCGCACATAACCGCCCAGCGGCAGCGCGCCGACGACGAATTCGGTCGCCTTCGGGTCGCGCTGCCAGCGCCAGACCGGGCGCCCGAATCCGACCGAGAATCGAAGCACCTTGACGCCGAACGCGACCGCGGTTCGGTAGTGCCCCCACTCGTGGACGACGATCAGCACGCCCAGCGTCAGCACGAAGGCGAGCACGGTGGTGATCAAGCAGCCAGCTCCCGGATGAAGCCGCGCGCAACCTCGCGCGCGCGCGCGTCGAGCGCGTGCAGGTCGTCCAGCCCGCCTATGCCGCCGATGCGCCCGGCCAGCGCGTCGACCGTGCGCGCATTGACGCTGTGAATGCGCGGGAAGCGGATGGTTCCGGCGAGGAAGGCCGCCACCGCCTCCTCGTTGGCCGCGTTCAGCACCGCAGTGCTGCCCTCGGGCGCGGCCAGCGCCTGGTAGGCCAGCGCCAGCGCCGGGAAGCGCGCGTGGTCGGCGGGCTCGAAGGTCAGCGGCGCCAGCGCGAGGAAGTCCAGTGACGGCGCACCGGCCTCGATGCGCTCGGGCCAGGCCAGTCCGTAGGCGATCGGCACCCGCATGTCGGGCGTGCCCATCTGCGCCAGCACCGACGCGTCGCGGCACACGACCATCGAGTGCACGATGCTCTGCGGGTGGACGACGACGCGGATGCGCTCGGGCGGCAGCGCGAACAGCCAATGCGCCTCGACCACCTCGAGCGCCTTGTTCATCATCGTCGCCGAGTCGACCGAGATCTTGCGCCCCATGACCCAGTTCGGGTGCGCGCAGGCCTGGTCGGGCGTCACCGAGTCGAGCGTCGCCGGGTCGCGGTCGCGGAACGGCCCGCCGGAGGCGGTCAGCACGATATGGTCGATTCGATCGGCCCAGCGGCTGCGGTCCTCGGGCAGGCACTGGAAGATCGCCGAGTGCTCGCTGTCGATCGGCAGCAGCGTCGCGCCGCCGTCCTCGACCGCGCGCATGAACAGCGCGCCGCCGACCACGAGCGCCTCCTTGTTGGCCAGCAGCAGCCGCTTGCCGGCGCGCGCCGCCGCCAGACAGGGCGCGAGCCCGGCGGCGCCGACGATCGCCGCCATCACGGCATCGACCTCGGGATGTGCCGCCAGCTCGGCCAGCGCGCGCGTGCCGACCGCGACCTCGGTGCGCAGCCCGCGCGCCGCGAGACCTTCGCGCAACCGCAGCGCGTCGGCGTCGGCGGCGACGACGGCGACGCGCGGGCGGAAGCGCTCGCACTGCGCGAGCAGCTCGTCGACGCGCCGCATCGCGCTCAGGCCGAAGACCTCGTAGCGCTGCGGGTGGCGCGCGACGACGTCGAGCGTGCTGACGCCGATCGAGCCGGTCGAGCCGAGGATGGCCAGTCGCTGGCGCGTGGACATCGCGCGATTGTCGGTCAGGCGCGCCCGAGCGCCGCCAGCGCGGCGGCGAGCGGGAAGACCGGCAGCAGCGCATCGATGCGGTCGAGCACGCCGCCATGGCCGGGCAGCAGCCGCGAGCTGTCCTTGGCGCCGACGGCGCGCTTGACGAGCGACTCGACGAGGTCGCCGACCACGCTCATCGCCACCAGCGCGCCCAGCGCCAGCGCCGCCCCCGCCGCACCGAGGACCTCGTGCAGCCGCTCGAACAGGCTGCCGTGCGCCCAGGGCCAGTGGCGCGCGGCCCAGGACCAGGCCAGCGCCAGCAGCGCGACGCCGAGCGCACCGCTGGCCGCCCCTTCCCAGCTCTTGCCGGGGCTGATCGTCGGCGCCAGCTTGCGCCGGCCGAAGGCGCGCCCGCCGGCATAGGCGGCGATGTCGGCCATCCACACGAGCACGAAGATCGACAGCAGGAACGGCAGGCCGAGCGCGCGCGCCTGCGCCATCGCCAGCCACGCCGACCACAGCAGCAGCGCGCCGAGGGACCAGCGCGGCAGGCGCGGGGCGTGTCGCCAGGCCTGCGGGCCGGCGGCCAGCGCCAGAGTCCCGCAGACGATCCACGCCGCCGCCGGCAGCCACCAGCCCATGCCGGGGACGCGATCGGCCCAGCCAAGCGCAATCGCCGCCGCGCCGGCCGCCGCGATCGCCGCCCCACCGGCCAGCGCCGGCGCGAACGCCACGCCGTTGAGCCGCCCCCATTCCCAGCCGGCGGCGGCCACCAGCAGCAGCGTGAAGGCCTGGAGGGGCCACGCGACAGGGGCGAACAGCGCCGGCAGCAGCAGCGCCAGCAGGACCAGCGCGGTCGCGACGCGCTGGCGCAGCATCAAGCGACCGGACGGATCGCGCCGAAGCGTCGGTCGCGCCGCGCGTAGGTCGCCAGCGCCGCATCGATCTCGGCGACGCCGAAGTCCGGCCACAGGCAGTCGGTGAAGAACAGCTCCGCGTACGCCGCCTGCCAGAGCAGGAAGTTGCTGATCCGCATCTCGCCGCCGGTGCGGATGAACAGATCCGGGTCGGGCGCGAAGGCCAGCGCCATGTGGCGGCCGAGCCAGGCCTCGTCGAGCTGTTCGGGCGCCAGCCGCTGCGCCAGCGCCTGCTGGCAGGCCTGAACGACATCCCAGCGCCCGCCGTAGTTGAACGCGACCGCCAGCGTGATGCGGGTGTTGTGCGCCGTGCGCGACTCGGCCTCCTCCCAGGCGCGGCGAAGCTTGTCCGAGACCTGGTCGCGGTCGCCGACGATGCGGATTCGCACGCCGTCGCCGGCGAGCCTGGACAGGTACTTGGAGACCGCCACCAGCACCAGGCTCATCAGGCCGGAGACCTCCTCGTGCGGCCGCTTCCAGTTCTCCGACGAGAAGGCGAAGACCGTCAGGTACTCGACGCCGCGCGCGGCGAAGATGTCGACCGCCTTGACCAGCGCATCGACCCCGGCCTTGTGGCCGAAGAAGCGCGGCATGTGGCGCTGGCGCGCCCAGCGGCCGTTGCCATCCATCACGACGGCGACATGGCGCGGCACCTGCGCGCGCTGGGCGTCGGCCGCGGGCAGCGCGCGCGCGGCGACGCCCTGGACCGGGGTGCGGGTTTCGACGAGCGCCATCAGACGGCCATCACGTCCGCCTCCTTGGCGGCCACCAAGCGGTCGATCTCGGCGATCGTGCGGTCGGTCAGGTCCTGCACGCGGTCCTGCGCGCGGCGTTCCTCGTCCTCGCCGACCTGCTTGTCCTTCAGCAGGCGTTTCAGATGCTCGTTGGCGTCGCGCCGCACCGCGCGCACGGCGACCTTGCCCTCCTCGCCGGCGTGACGAACGACCTTGCTGAGCTCGCGCCGGCGCTCCTCGGTCAGCGCTGGCATCGGCACGCGCAGCAGGTCGCCCTGCGATGCGGGGTTGAGCCCCAGGTCGGACTCGCGGATCGCCTTCTCGATCTTGGCGCCCATGCCCTTCTCCCACGGCTGCACGCCCAGCGTGCGCGCGTCCAGCAGCGTCACGTTGGCGACCTGGCTGATCGGCAGCATCGAGCCGTAGTACTCGACGTGCACCTGGTCGAGCAGGCCCGGGTGCGCGCGGCCGGTGCGGATCTTCAGCAGTTCGCCGCGCAGCGCCTCGATCGACTTGCCCATCTTGCTCTCGGCGGACTTCAGGATCTCGGGGATCGTCGTGCTCGTCATGCTGGTTCGTCTCCTGGCCGGCGCGCGCGCCGCGCGCGTCGGCCGATGCTATACGTGCACCAGGGTGCCCTCGTCCTCGCCCATCACGACGCGCAGCAGCGCATCGGGCCTGAGGATGCTGAAGACCTTGATCGGCAGCTTCTGGTCGCGGCACAGCGCGAACGCGGTCGCGTCCATGACCTGCAGGTTGCGCGAGATCGCCTCGTCGAAGCTGATGCGGTCGTAGCGCCGCGCGTGCGGGTCCTTCGCCGGGTCGGCGCTGTAGACGCCGTCGACCTTGGTCGCCTTCAGCACGATCTCGGCTCCGATCTCGGCCCCGCGCAGCGCGGCGGCGGTATCGGTGGTGAAGAAGGGGTTGCCGGTGCCGGCAGCGAAGACGACGATCTTGCCCTCCTCGAGGTACTGCAGCGCCTTCGGCCGCACATAGGGCTCGACGACCTGCTCGATGTTGATCGCCGACATCACGCGCGCGGTCATGCCCTCCAGCCGCATCGTGTCGGCCAGCGCGAGCGAGTTCATCACGGTGGCGAGCATGCCCATGTAGTCGGCGGTCGCGCGGTCCATGCCGCCGGCGCCGCCGGCCACGCCGCGGAAGATGTTGCCGCCGCCGATCACGACCGCGACCTGCACCCCGCGCTCGGTCACCTGGCGCACCTCGCGCGCCATGCGCACGATGGTCGCGCGGTCGATCCCGTAGGGCTCGTCGCCCATCAGGGCCTCGCCGGAAAGCTTCAGCAGGATGCGCTGGTACGCGGGCATCGGGTCTCCCTGGATCGGCGCCGCGCCGCGCAGCGGGGCAGCGCGCACCGGCGCGCAGTCTACCGCCGACGGCGCCGGCTGCCTTGCGCGATCAGCCGCCCTTGGCGGCGGCCATCTGCGCCGCGACCTCGGCGGCGAAGTCCTCGGACTTCTTCTCGATCCCCTCTCCGACGACGAACAGCGTGAAGCCGGCGACCGTGGTCGACTTGTCCTTCAGCATCTGGCCGACCGTCTGCTTGCCGTCGGCGGCCTTGACGAAGACCTGGTCCAGGAGGCTGACCTCCTTGAGGTACTTCTGCACCGCGCCGTCGACCATCTTGGCGACGATCTCGGCCGGCTTGCCCGACTCGGCGGCCTTCTCGGCGGCGATCCGGCGCTCCTTGTCGACCAGCTCGGCCGGCACCTGCGACGACGACAGCGCCGCCGGCTTCATCGCCGCGACGTGCATCGCGACATCCTTGGCCGCGACCGCATCGCCGCGGTACTCGACGACGACGCCGATGCGCGTGCCGTGCAGGTAATGCGCCAGCGCGCCGCCGCCGGCGTAGCGCGCGAAGCGGCGGATCGTCATGTTCTCGCCGATCTTGCCGACCAGCCCCTTGCGAACGTCCTCGACCGTCGGCCCGAAGTCGTCCATCGACAGCGGCAGCGCGGCCAGCGCGGCGACGTCGGCCGGCGCGCGCGCCGCCACCAGGGCGGCCAGCGCCTGTGCGAAGGTCTGGAAGGTCTCGTTCTTGGAGACGAAGTCGGTCTCGCAGTTGACCTCGACCAGGGCGCCGGTGGTGCCGTCGACCGCGGCCGCGACCACGCCCTCGGCGGTGATGCGCGAGGCCGCCTTGCCGGCCTTGTTGCCGAGCTTGACGCGCAGGATCTCCTCGGCGCGCGCCATGTCGCCGTCCGCCTCGGCCAGGGCCTTCTTGCACTCCATCATCGGGGCGTCGGTCTTGGCGCGCAGCGCGCCGACCATGCTTGCAGTGATCGCGGGCATCGGTGGGTTCTCCGTGGCTGGCCGCCGCAAAGGCCCTGGACAGGGCCGGCGGCGGCGCGTGAACGATGGTGGGCGGAAGGCGGCGGCGCATGCCGCCCGCCGCGCCCGGTTCGGCCGGGCGGTGGCCGGCCGCGGGGCGCGCCCCGCGGCGCTCAGGCTCAGGCGCCCTCGCGGACCTCGACGAACTCGTCGCCCTCGCCGGCCGCGGCGAGCACGTCGGTGGTGCCGCTGGCCTTGCCCTCGAGCACCGCGTCGGCGACCGCGCGCGCATACAGCGCGACCGCCTTGGCCGAGTCGTCGTTGCCCGGGATCACGTGATCGATCCCCTGCGGCGAGTGGTTGGTGTCGACGACGCCGACGATAGGGATGCCGAGCTTCTGCGCCTCGGCGACGGCGATCTTGTGGTAGCCGACGTCGATCACGAACATCGCGTCCGGCAGCGCGTTCATATCCTGGATGCCGCCGATATCCTTCTCGAGCTTGGTCAGCTCGCGCTCGAACATCAGCGCCTCCTTCTTGATCATCTGCTCGGTGCCGGCCTCCTTGGTGGCCTGCATGTCCTTGAGCTTCTTCAGCGAGCCCTTGACGGTCTTGAAGTTGGTCAGCATGCCGCCGAGCCAGCGCTGGTCGACGTAGGGCATGCCGCAGCGCTGCGCCTCGGCGGCGATGACGTCGCGCGCCTGGCGCTTGGTGCCGACCATCAGGATCGTCCCGCGCCGGCCGGTGAGCTGGCGCACGAACTTCATCGCGTCCTCGAACAGCGGCTGCGTCTTCTCGAGGTTGATGATGTGGATCTTGTTGCGGTGGCCGTAGATATACGGCGCCATCCGCGGGTTCCAGAAGCGGGTCTGGTGTCCGAAATGGACGCCCGCTTCCAGCATGTCGCGCATCGAGACGGTCATGGGTGCTCCGAAGGTTGGGTCTAGAATCCCGGCGCTCATCGCGCCCGGGCTGCCCCGCCGGGGCAGCGCGCGGGCCGCGACACCTTTCGGCTGCCGGGTTCGCTGCATCGTCTGCGGCCGAAGCGCCGATCCCGTCTCTCGTCGATCGGGGCCCTCGCAAGCGATCGCGGGCGATCGCGAAGCGAGGCGGCGGTGTCGCCGGCGGGCTGCGCGCCATGCGCATCCCGCCCGCTGCGGCCCGCCCGGACATCTTCAGGCAAACGAATGATTCTAGCACGCCGAACCGGCGCAGCCGCCGCCGCGGCCCCGCTCGCGCCCCGCGCCACGCCGCCCGATGACGCCGGCGCGACCGCGGCCGCGGCCGAGGATCTGCACGCCGTGCGCGCCCTCGTCGCCGAGGGCCGCGCGACGGCCCAGGGCCGGCTCGACGAGGCGCTGGCGCGCGCCGACGCGGTCGCCGGCCAGGGCGTCTTCGTGCGCCGCTTCGACGCCGCGGCGCGCGCGCAG
>JACPVA010000193.1 GCA_016191995.1 Burkholderiales bacterium
CGCTGCCGCTGCCGCTGACGCGCCATCCGGCGCCGACGGCGTCGATCCGCACGCGCGCGCCGGCGTCGAACCAGCGCCGCGCTTGCAGGTCCGCCGGCCGCAGCGCCGCACCCGCGGCCAGCGGCCGCGCGAGCCGGCGCCCGTGCAGCGCCGAGGCGTCGGCCAGCGGCGCTTCGCGCGCGTCGGCCCAGTCGACCTCGGCCTGGGCGAGGTGTGCCGGCGTGATCGTGCTGCCGGCTGGCAGCGGCTCGCGCAGCACCGGGGCCGCGGCCAGCATGCGCACCGTCGCCGGCAGGCTGATCTGCCAGGCGACCGGACCCTCGCTGCAGCGCAGCGCGACCCGCGTCCGGCCCCAGGGCCGGCTGGAGGCGGGAAGATGCGGCTCGATGCGCGCGCAGCGCGCCAGCCGCAGCCGCGGGTCAGCCGCGCCGAGCTCGACCTCGATCCGCGCGCCAGGGGGCAAGCTGGCCTCGGCGGCGCGGTCGCGCAGCCAGCGCTGCAAGGCGTCGCGCTGCGCCGGCTCGAGCGGGGACGCTGCCGTGCCGGCATCGCGCGCCGACGGCGTGGTGGACTCGGCCACGCCAGGCGCCGCAGCGATGACGAAGGCAAGGACCGCAGCGATCGCTCCAGCGTGTCGTCGCGCGCGCGCCGCGGCGCGCCCGGCCGCCGCCGCGGCGCGCATCGAGGTTACCCGGACGCAAGAGCTCACGCTGCCGATGATGGCCGATGCCGGCGCACGCGGGGGGTGGAAATGCGCAGCCTTGGCGGCGCTGTTCGGCGCCTGGCCGCGCCCGCGCAGGCCGAAGATCGGCGCCCATCCCGCAAGCCACGCAGGAGGCAAGGTGCTCCAGCGCATGACGACCCAGTTCGACTTCCAGGCCGAGGCGCTGCAGTTGCGCGCCGAGCGCCAGCGCCTGATCGCGAGCAATATCGCGAACGCCGACACCCCCGGCTACCAGGCGCGCGACTTCGACTTCGCGCAGGCGCTGCGCGATGCGACGCAACAGCTGCGCAGCCCGGGGTCCGGCGGCGCCGACGTGCTCGGCAGCCCGATCGCGCGCGGCGTGGGGGCGGGCGGCACGGCCGCGCCGCGACTGAGCTACGCGCTGGCGGCGCAACCGAGCCTGGACCGCAATACGGTCGACATGGACCGCGAGCGCGCCAGCTTCGCCGACAACGCGCTGCGCTACGAGGCCTCGCTGCGCTTCCTGAACGGCAGCCTGCGCACGCTGACCGAGGCGATGCGCAACCACAACGGCAGTTGATCGCTGAACCGGGGACCGTGCCATGAGCCTGCTCTCGATCTTCCACGTCGCCGGCAGCGCGGTCAGCGCGCAGAGCCAGCGGCTGAACACCGTCGCCTCCAACCTGGCCAATGCCGACACCGTCGCCGGCCCCGACGGTCAGGCCTACCGCGCGCGCCAGGTGACCTTCCAGACCGTCTTCCTGCGCCAGGCCGGCGGCAGCCCGCAGACGGCGGCCGGGGTTCGCGTGGCCGCGGTCGGCGAGGATGCGACGCCGGGGCGGCGCGTGCACGACCCGCGCCACCCGGCGGCCGACGCCGACGGCTACGTGACCTACAGCAACGTCAACGCGGTCGAGGAGATGGTCAACATGATCGCCGCGTCGCGCTCGTACCAGAACAACGTCGAGGTCATGAATACCGCGCGCACGCTGCTCGTCAAGACGCTGCAGCTCGGCCAGAACTGACCCGCCCGAGAACCCCAACGCGTCGAGGCCCGCGATGACGACCCTCTCCCCGATCGACTCCAGCGCCGGCGCGACGAGCAGCGCGGCCGCGGCCGGCGTGTCCGACGCCGGCTCCGCCGACCGCTTCCTGACGCTGCTGGTGACGCAGCTGCAGAACCAGGATCCGCTCAACCCGATGGACAACGCCGAGATCACGTCGCAGATGGCGCAGATCAACACCGTCTCGGGCATCGAGCAGCTCAACACCGGGCTGCAGGCGCTGACGGCGCAGGTCGTGCAGATGCAGGCGCTGCAGGGCGCGGGGCTGGTCGGGCGCGACGTCACGGTCGCCGGCGACCGGCTCGCCGCGGCCGAAGGCGGCGCGCAGGGCGGCTTCGCGCTCGCCGGGCCGGCCGATGCGGTCAAGGTCGAGATCCTGAACGCGGCTGGCGTCGTGGTCGACACGCTCGACCTCGGCGCACTCGGCGGCGGCCGCCACGGCTTCGCCTGGGACGGCGCCGGGGCCGACGATGCCGCCAGCCACCGCTTCCGCATCGTCGCCAGCCAGGGCGCCGCCGCGGTCGACGCGGTGCCGCTGATGCTCGACCGCGTGCGTTCGGTCAGCGTCGATCCGGCCTACGGCATGCTCCTCGAACTGCAGCACAGCGGCCAGGTCGCCTGGGGCGACGTGGTCGCGATGAACTGATCCCACCGTCTTTCAACCCGGAGCGCTTCCATGAGCTTCCAGCAAGGCCTGTCGGGCCTGAACGCGACCAGCAAGAACCTGGACATCATCGGCAACAACATCGCCAATGCGAATACCTACGGCGCCAAGGTGGCGCGCGCGGAGTTCGCCGACGTCTACGCCGCGTCGCTGGCGGGCGCCGGCAGCAGCACGGTGGGGATCGGCACCAACCTCGCCGCGGTGGCGCAGCAGTTCACGCAGGGCAGCATCACGACGACGCAGAATGCGCTGGACCTGGCGATCAACGGCAACGGCTTCTTCCAGCTCCAGAATGGCAACGACCCGGTGACCTACAGCCGCAACGGCCAGTTCAAGGTCGACAAGGACGGTTATGTCGTCAACAACGCCGGCCAGCGGCTGATGGGCTACGTCGCCGACGGCACCGGGCAGATCCAGCCCGGGCAGGCGGTGCCGCTGAAGCTGCCCACGAGCGGCATCGACCCGGCGTCGACGACCGAGGTCGACATCGAGTTCAACCTCGACGCACGCCAGTCGGTGACCAAGCCCGCGGTCGGCGCGCCGATCGACTTCGGCGACGCCGACACCTACAACAACGCGACCTCGCTGACGCTGTTCGACCCGAAGGGCCAGCCGGTGGCGGTGACCTACTACTTCCAGAAGACCGCCACCGACACCTGGGACGTCTACGCGACCGCGAACGGCGCGACCGTGCTCGAGGACGCCGGCGGCGACCCGCTGCCGGTGACGACGATCACCTTCGAGCCCGACGGCAGCGCGCCGACCGCGCCGCTGCTGCCGGTGACGCTGGACATCCCGGCCTCGGTCAATGCCGCCGGCGCCGAGACGATGGCGATCGCCGGCATCGAGCTCGACCTGACGAGCGCGACGCAGTTCGGCTCGCCGTTCGGCGTCACCGACATGCGCCAGGACGGCTTCGCCGCCGGCCAGCTCAACGCGATCGCGATCGAGTCCAACGGCATCGTCACCGCGCGCTACTCGAACGGCCAGTCCAAGTCGGCCGGCCAGATCGAGATCGCATCCTTCCGCAACCCGCAGGGCCTGCTGCCGATGGGCGACAACGGCTGGGCCCGCAGCTTCGCCTCCGGCGACCCGGTCGTCGGCGTGCCGGGCGACGGCAACCTCGGCGTGCTGCAGGCCGGCGCGCTGGAGGAGTCCAACGTCGACCTGACGGCCGAGCTGGTCAACATGATCGTCGCCCAGCGCATCTACCAGGCCAACGCGCAGACCATCAAGACGCAGGACCAGGTCCTGCAGACGATGGTCAACCTGCGCTGACGCCGGCGCGCCGCTGAACGCACATGGACCGCCTCGTCTACCTCGCGATGGCCGGCGCCAAGGCCACGCTGCAGCGCCAGGAGGTGCTGGCGCACAACCTGGCGAATGCGTCGACGACCGGATTCCGCGCCGAGCTCGCCGCCTTCCGCGCGGTGCCGGTGCGCGGCGACGGCGCGAGCACGCGTGTCTACGCGCTGGAGACCACGGTCGCGCACGACATGCGCCCTGGCGTCGTGCAGGCCACCGGACGGCCGCTGGATGTCGCGCTGCGCGGCAGCGCCTGGCTCGCGGTGCAGGCGCTCGACGGCACCGAGGCCTATACACGCGCCGGCGCGCTGGAGGTCGATGCCGAGGGGCTGCTGGTGACCGCCGGCGGGCTGCCGGTGGCTGGCGACGGCGGGCCGATCACGTTGCCGAGGGGAGCGCGCGCGGCGGTCGCGCCCGACGGCACGGTGACGGCGGCCGTCGGCGCCGGCGCGCCACAGGCGGTCGGCCGGCTCAAGCTCGTCACCCCCGAGGCCGCGCTGCAGCGCGGCGAGGACGGTCTGTTCCGCGCCGCCGACGGCGAGGACCTGCCGGCCGACCCGGCGGCGCGCGTGCAGGACGGCGCGCTGGAGGGCTCCAACGTCGGCGCCGTCGAGACCATGGTCGGGATGATCGCCGCCGCGCGCCAGTTCGAGCAGCAGATGCGCTCGCTGCGCATGGCCGAGCAGCGCGAGCAGCACGCGCAGCGGCTGCTGTCGCCGAACGGCATGTGACCGGCCGCGCGAAAGGCGCGTGACCGGCCGCGCGAACAGCGCGTGACCGGGCCTGCGGGCCCGTCTGCCATCGACGGCGAGGACTCGCGGCAGCGGCCGCGCCGCGTGCCCGGCGGCGCGGCCCTTGGCGCGACGCCGGCACCGTCTCCGCGCCGCGCGCCGCCCTACAGATCGCGCCGCCGCGGCCGATAAGCACGCGAGGCCGGGCGCTTTTCGTCGCCTGGGCGGGCCCGCTGGCGCGGGATCATGGCCCCACCGAGCCCCGGAGCCATTGCCATGATTCGTTCGTTGTGGATTGCCAAGACCGGCATGGAGGGCCAGCAGACCAAGCTGGACGCCATCTCGAACAACCTCGCCAATGTCGGCACGAACGGCTTCAAGCGTGCCGGCGTCGTGTTCGAGGACCTGATGTACCAGAACCTGCGCCAGGCCGGCGCCGCCGCCGGTGCGCAGGGGCAACTGCCGACCGGGCTGCAGATCGGCCTGGGCGTGCGCGCGGTGGCGACGACGCGCAGCTTCGCGCAGGGCAACCTGACGCAGACCGGCAACGTCTACGACCTGGCGATCAAGGGCCGCGGCTTCTTCCAGGTCCAGATGCCCGACGGCAGCACCGCGTATACGCGCGACGGCGCGTTCCAGGTCAACGCCGACGGCGAACTCGTGACGAGCAACGGCGAGCGCGTGCAGCCGTCGATCACGGTGCCGGCCGGCGCGACCTCGGTGACCGTGGCCGCCGACGGCACCGTCAGCGTCGGACTGCCCGGCCAGACCGAGCCGGTGCCGCTCGGCCAGCTGCAGATCGCCGGCTTCGTCAATCCGGCGGGGCTCGAGCCGCGCGGGCAGAACCTGTATGTCGAGACCGCGGCCTCGGGTGCGCCGGCCGTCGGCAGCCCGGGGCAGGATGGGCTGGGCGCGCTGCAGCAGGGCATGGTCGAGGGCAGCAATGTCAACGTGGTCGAGGAGCTGGTGACGATGATCGCCACCCAGCGCGCCTACGAGCTCAACTCGAAGGCGATCCAGACCTCCGACCAGATGCTGCAGCGGCTGGGGCAGCTGTGAGGCCTGCCCTCGCCGGCCGGTCGCGCGCGCCGGGCGCTGCTGCGCCGCGCTGCGGCGTCGCCTGGCTGGCGGTGGTGGCGCTGGCGCTGGCCGGCTGCAGCGCGACGTTGTTCCCGCGCGCCGAGGTCGCCGATACGGCGCCCATCGAGCCGCCGCCGCAGCCGGCGCCGGCCGCGCGCGCCAGCGGCGCGATCTTCCATGCCGCGAGCTATCGCCCGCTGCTGGAGGACCACCGTGCGCGCCTGGTCGGCGACACGCTGACGATCCTGATCGAGGAGCGCGTCGCCGCCAGCCAGAGTGCCACCAGCAAGGTCGACAAGACCGGCAGCGTCGAGGCCGCGGTCAGCGCGCTGCCCGGGATCTCGCCCGGATCGTTCGCACGCGCCAAGGCCGCCGGCGAGTCGAGCAACAGTTTCGAGGGCAGCGGCAGCACCGAGGCGGCGAACGAGTTTCGCGGCTCGATCACGGCCACGGTCACACGCGTGCTGGCCAACGGCCACCTGCTGGTCGCCGGCGAGAAGCAGCTCGGGGTCAACCAGCAGGTCGACACGCTGCGCTTCTCGGGCCAGGTCGACCCGCGCAGCATCCGGCCGGGCAACCAGGTGTCGAGCACGCAGGTCGCCAACGTCCGCGTCGAGCAGCGCGGCCGCGGCGCGCAATCCGAGGCGCAGATGATGGGCTGGCTGGCACGCGTCTTCCTCAGCGTGCTGCCGATATGAGGTCGGGGCGGCGATGACGGCGGAGCGATTCCTGCGCTGGGCGGTGGCGGTCGGCTTCGCGCTGGCCAGCAGCGCGCTGTGGTGGCCGGCGCCGGCCGCCGCCGCGGTGCGGATCAAGGAGGTCGCCTCGGTGCAGGGCGTGCGCGCCAACCAGCTCGTCGGCTACGGGCTGGTCGTCGGGCTCGACGGCAGCGGCGAGCAGACCGCGGTGACGGCGCAGAGCCTGGGTGCGCTGCTGCAGTCGCTCGGCGTGACGCTGCCGCCGGGGGTCGTGCCGCAGGGGCGCAATGTCGCCGCGGTGATGGTCACCGCCGAGCTGCCGCCGTTCGCGCAGCCGGGGCAGGCGATCGACGTCGTCGTCTCGTCGATGGGCAGCGCCAAGAGCCTGCGCGGCGGAACGCTGGTGATGACGCCGCTGCGCGGCGCCGACGGCGCGGTCTACGCGCTCGCGCAGGGCAACCTGGTGGTCGGTGGCGCGGGGGCGTCGGCGGCAGGGTCCAAGGTGCAGATCAACCACCTCGCGGCCGGCCGCATCCCGGCCGGCGCGACGGTCGAGCGCAGCGTGCCCACGCCGCTGCACCAGGGCGACACAGTCCAGCTCGACCTGCGCGCGGCGGACTTCCACACCGCGCGCGCGGTCGCCGACGCGATCAACGCCGCCAAGGGCGCAGGCCAGGCCTGGGCGGTCGACGGCCGCAGCGTGCAGCTGCGTGTGCCGGCGTCGCCGCCCGATCGCGTCGCCTTCCTGGCCGATATCGAGAACCTGCCGCTCGCGCTGGCCACGCCGGCCGCGCGCGTCGTCGTCAATGCGCGCACCGGGTCGGTCGTGATGAACGAGTCGGTGACGATCGGCGCCTGCGCGGTCGCGCATGGCAACCTGTCGGTGACGATCAGCGCCACGCCGATGGTCAGCCAGCCGGCGCCGTTCGGCCGCGGCGACACCGTCGTCGCCGAGCAGGCTGACATCGCGATCGCGCAGCAGGGCGGCTCGCTCGTCCAGATGCCGGCCGGCACGCGGCTGTCGGAGGTCGTCAAGGCGCTGAATGCGCTCGGCGCCACGCCGCAGGACCTGCTCGCGATCCTGCAGGCGATGAAGATCGCCGGCGCGCTGCAGGCCGAGATCGAGGTGCTATGACGATGGCCGCGGCGGCGACCTCGACCGGCGCGCTGGCCGGCGACCTGCGCGGGCTGGACGCGCTGCGCGGCCGCGCCGCGCGAGACCCGCAGGGCGCGGTGCGCGAGGCGGCGCGCCAGTTCGAGGCCCTGTTCATGCAGGAGCTGATGAAGAGCCTGCGCGCGACCACCGGCGACGGCGGCCTGCTCGACGGCGGTGCCGGCGAGGACCTGGCCAGCTCGATGCTCGACCAGCAGTATGCGGGGCAGCTCGCCGGGATGCGCGGCGGGTTGGCCGAGACCCTGGCGCGCCAGCTCGAGCGGGCGATGGGGATCGGCCCCGCGGTGCCGGCGCTGCCGAAGGTGTCGTTGGTGCCGGCGACGAGCCCCACCCACGGCGCGCGGTTGCCGGCCGGATGGCGGCCCGGCGCGCGCGCGGCGGATGCCGCCGGCACGCCGTCCGCCGACGCGGCGCTGCGGCCGCCGCGCATCCCCGAGCAGCGCGCGGACTTCGTGCAGCGCCACCTGGCCCCGGCGCGTGCCGCCGAGTCGGCCACCGGCATCCCGGCCGCCTTCATGGTCGCGCAGGCGGCGCACGAGAGCGGCTGGGGGCGACGCGAGATCCTGCACGCCGACGGCAGCCCGTCGCACAACCTGTTCGGCATCAAGGCCGGGGCCGGCTGGGATGGCCCGGTGGCCGAGGTCACGACGACCGAATATGTCGGCGGCGTGGCGCGCAAGGTCCAGGCACGGTTTCGCGCCTACGCCAGCGCAGCGGAGTCGTTCGCCGACTATGCGCGGCTGCTGCGCGCCAGCCCGCGCTACCGCGAGCTGATCGGCCAGCGCGATGCCGAGGGCTTCGCGCAGGGGCTGCAGCGCGCGGGCTATGCGACCGACCCGGCGTATGCCGACAAGCTCGGGCGCACGATCGAGGCGACGCTGCAGCTGCAGCGCGCGCAGGGCCGGCCTGATGGCCGCGGCTGAACGCGGCGCGAGCGCGCCACGGCGCGTGCCGGGCCATTGCCTCGCCGCCGGCCGGAACGCTCGCCGATGCGAGGAGGGAGACTGAATGGGTGCATCGTCGTTGATGACTTTGGGTGTGCGCGCGATGTCGGCCAGCTATGCCGCGTTGCAGGTCAGCGGGCACAATATCGCGAACGCCGCCGTCCCCGGCTACTCGCGCCAGCGCGCCGAGCTCGCGACCGCGGGCGGGCAGTTCAGCGGCGCCGGCTACTTCGGCAAGGGCGTCGACGTGCAGACCATCGTTCGCACGCACAACGCCTTCCTCGCGCGCGAGGCGCGCAGCTCGGCCTCGCTGGCGGGCATGGACGACGCGCGGCTGGCGCAGCTCGGTCAGCTCGAGAACATCTTCCCGACCGGCGAGCGCGGGCTGGGTCACGCGGTGAGCCTGTTCGCGAATGCGCTGGCGGACCTGGCCAGCCGCGCCGACGACCTGTCGGCGCGCGAGGTCGTGCTCGCGCGCGCGAGCGACCTGGCGGCGCGCTTCGCCGGCGCAGACGCGCAGCTGGCGACGCTGCAGCAGGGCGTGCGCGAGGAGCTCGGCGCGACCGTCGCCACGGTCAACGAGCTGACGCGCAATATCGCCGCCGTCAACCAGCAGATCGCCGCCGTCAAGGGCCTGGGCCAGCCGCCGAACGACCTGCTCGACCAGCGCGACCGGCTGCTCGCCGAGCTGTCGCAGCATATCGGCATCACGACCGTGATGGCCGACGACGGCAGCGTCGGCGTCTTCGCCGGCGGCGGCCAGCGCCTCGTCCTCAGCAACGAGGCGCAGCCGCTGGCGGTCATCGACGATCCGCAGGACGGCGCGCGCGCGGCGATCGCGATCATGGACAACGGCATCCCGCTGCGGCTGCGCGAGTCCGCACTCGGCGGCGGCAGCCTCGCCGGGCTGCTGCGGTTCCAGAACGAGGACCTGGTGCAGTCGCAGCTGCAGCTCGGCCAGATGGCGGCGGCGGTCAGCGGCGCCTACAACGCGCAGCACCGGCTCGGCGTGACGCTGCATGAGCCGATGGGATCGGTGCCGGCGGGCGACCTCTTCAGCGCGCCGCTGGCGCGCGCCGTGCCGGCGGCGGGCAATGCGCGCGACGCCGGCGGCGCCTTCCTCGGCCAGGTCTCGATCACGGTCAGCGCGCCCGCCGAGCTGCAGGCCAGCGAATACCGGCTGGAAGCCGCCGCCGGCGGCGGCTGGCAGCTGACCCGGCTCTCAGACGGGCTGGTGCGCGCGGTCGCCGACGGCGACGAGGTCGACGGCTTCACGATCACGATCGGCCCGCCGGAGCCCGTCGCCGGCGACCAGTTCCTGCTGCAGCCGGTCACGCGCGCGGCCAGCGGGCTGCACGCGCTGCTGAGCGATCCGCGCGACCTCGCCGCCGCCGATGCGCCCACCGCAACTGCCAACAACGGCAATGCGCTGGCGCTGGCGGCGCTGCGCGACCAGCCGCTGGTCGGCCGCACGCGCGACGCCGGCGGCGCACTCGTCGGCGGCAGCAGCGCGACCGACGCCTATGCCGCCGTGCTCGCCGAGGTCGGCGTGCGCGTGCAGGGCGGCCAGGCCAGCGTCGACCTGTCGCGCGCGCTGGCCGCCCAGGCCGAGCAGACGCGCGCCGCCGGGTCCGGCGTCAACCTCGACGAGGAGGCGGCGCGGCTGATCGAATTCCAGCAGAGCTACCAGGCCGCGGCCAAGGTGCTGCAGGTCGCGCAGTCGGTGTTCGACACGCTGCTGGAGGCCACGAGTGGCTGAGGGCCCGACCGATGTCCGCCCGGCCGGACACGCCGCACGGCCCCAGCCTCGCGCCGAGACCGACCCGCCCGCCGATGCCGCAACCCGGGGATACTGAACCATGACCGTCCGCATCGCCACCCACAATGCCTACGAGCGCGGCCTCGCGCAGCTGCAGCAGCGCCAGTCCGAGCTCGCCCGGCTGCAGGAGCAGCTGACCACCGGCAAGCGCGTCGCGCGCGCCAGCGACGATCCGGCGGCGGCGGCGCGCGCCGAGCGCGCGCTGGCCACCGAGACGAGGCTGGACGCCGAGCAGCGCGCGCTCGATGCCAGCCGCAGCCTGCTGACGCAGGGCGAAAGCGCGCTCGGCGTTGCCGGCGAGCTGCTACTGCAAGCGCGCGACCTGGTTGTCCAGGCCGGCAACGCCAGCTACAGCGACCGCGAGCGTGCCGACCTGGCGCAGGCGCTGCGCGGGCTGCGCGAGCAGATGCTCGCAGTGGCCAACCGCGGCGATGGCGCCGGCGCCTGGCTGTTCGGCGGTCTGGGCAGCGACCCGCCGCCGCTGGCCGACGGGGCCGGTGGCGTCAGCTTCGTCGGCGATCCCGGGCAGACCCAGGCCGCCGGCCCGGACGCGCTGCCGCTGTCGCTCGACGGCGGTGAGATCTGGCTGCAGGCACGCGACCCGGCCACCGGAGCCGACGACCTGTCGGTCTTCGCGGTCCTGGACCGCCTCGCCGACGAGCTGGCGACGACCGGCCGCAGCGGCGACGAGATCAGCGCGACCGTCGCCACCGGCCTGGCCGAGATCGACGCCGTGCACGACCACCTGCTGATGCACCGCGCGCGCGTCGGGCAGACGCTGCAGCGCATCGACGGCGCGCAGGACCGCGTCTGGGACCAGACCCTGGCGGCGCAGGCCGAGCGCGCGGCGGCCGAGGACCTCGACATGGTGCAGGCGATCTCGGAGTTCCAGAGCCGGCAAACCGGCTACGATGCGGCGTTAAAGGCGTATGCGCAGGTTCAGCGCATGTCGCTGCTGCAGTACCTCAACCCCTGATCGCCCGCGCGGCCGGCGCGCGGGCGGCGGCCGGCAACCCCGCCTCGATGTGGAAGTCCCGCATGATCCGCCGCGGCGCTCCCGGATCATGAACCCCTGCCCTGCATGAACGACCACGCGATCCTCGGCCAGCTCGTGCTCGGCCACAGCCTGATGCTGGACCGCGAGCGGCGCGTCGTCGCCACCCGCCTGACCGTCTTCCCCGAGCAGCGCGAGGCCAGGCCCGACGCCGCCGCGCTGCTGCGCGAGGTGCTGGAGGTCTGGCCGGCCAAGAACGATGCCGTGCCGCCGGCGCCGATGCCGGTGCTGGCCGCCGCCGCGCCGGCGGGCGACGACGGCCCGGTGACGCTGACGCTGCGCGAGGTCGGCGCCGCGCATGGCGCCGAGTCCGCGCGCAGCGCCCCCGCGGCGTCCGCGGCCTCGACGCCCGCGCCCGCGCCCGCGGCGGCGCCGGCCGGGGCGCCGACCGCGGCGACGCCTCTGTCGCTGAATATCGCCTCCGAGCCCTGGCTGCGCGAGCTGCTCGCGCTGCGTCCGCCGCCGCACCTGATGCTCGAGGTGCCGGCCTTCATGACCGCCGACGACGAGACGGCGCGCGCGCTGCAGGCACTGCACGCCGCCGGCAGCGTGCTGATCATCAAGGGCCGGCCGGTGACGGCGCTGCGGCGCGACCTGCTGCCGTGCTTCCGCCACTCGCTGATCGATGTCGGCGAGGAGCGTCGCAGCGCCGACGCGCCGCCGGCGGGTGTGGAGCGCCGCATCACGCATATCCAGACCGGAGTCGCCTCGCGCGCCGATGTCGATGCCGCGTTCGCGCGCGGCGCGGTCGCGGTGCTCGGCTGGCCGATCGACGACGAGTTGCAGGCCGCGGTCGCCAAGGGGGTGCGGCCGGACCTGCATGTCGTCATGCAGCTGATGCAGCGCGTGGACCGCGAGGAGCCGGTCGACCGCCTGGAGACGGTGCTGCGCAACGATCCGCAGCTCGCCTTCAGGCTGTTGCGCTACCTCAATTCGGCCACCTTCGGGCTGCGCGTGGAGATCACCTCGTTCCGTCACGCGCTGATGATGCTGGGCTACAAGAAGCTCAAGCGCTGGCTCGCGCTGCTGCTGGCCTCGGCCAGCCCCGACCCTGCGCTGCGGCCGGCGATCCATGCCGCGGTGCGGCGCGGGCTGCTGATGGAGGAGCTCGCACGCGACAGCGCCGACGCCGAGATGCGCAGCGAGATGTTCATCTGCGGCGTCTTCTCGCTGCTGGACCGCATGCTCGGGCAGCCGTTCGCGGCCCTGTTCGAGAGCCTGCCGGTGCCCGAGCGCGTGCGCCAGGCGCTGGTCGACGGCAGCGGCTCGTACATGCCCTACCTGGCGCTGGCGCGGGCGGTCGAAACCGGGCTGCGCGCCGATATCCGCGAGGCCGCCGACCAGTGCTTCGTCGCGCTGGAGGAGGTCAACGCCGCGCTGCTGCGCGCGCTGCGCGGCGCGCGCGAGCTCGAGCTGGCATGAGACCCCCACGCTCACTGCGTTCGCTGCCCCCCGAGGGGGCGCTTGCTGCGGACCGGCGAAGCCGGATCCGCGCAAGGGCTTGGCGGGGCCGGTTTCATGCGTCGCGGGTGGCGTGGTCGCGCCATGGATGACTGACGTGAGCGCGCCGGGCCGCTCCCAAGCGCTCACCCCGCAGCGCGCAGCGCGGAGGGCAACCCAGTGAGCGCGCCGGGCCGCTCCCAAGCGCTCACCCCGGAGCGCGCAGCGCGGAGGGCAGCGCAGTGAGCGCGCCGGGCCGCAGCACGGACCGGTCCGACGGCAGGCCGCTGCCGGTCGCTGGCGAGCGCCCGGCCCCGGGGCAGCGGCCGCCGCCACGCCTGCGCTCGCCGCTGCGCGAGCGGCCGCAGCTGCCGCCCGGAATGCCGCAGGCGGCGCGCGAGATGCTCGCGCTGCTGTGGTCGGCGCCCTACCCGGCGTTGCTGCTGGACGCACGCCGCCACATCGTCGATGCCAACGAGCCGCTGGCCCGCCTGGCCGGCCGGCCGCGCGCCGCGCTGCGCGGGCGCGACTGGCTGGAGCTGCATCCGACCGAGGACCGACCGGCCGAGCGCGAGGTGCAGCGCGCGTGGCCGGCGACGCTGGCGGCCGAGGGATCGCTCGCGCTGGCGGACCGCCGGCTGCTCGACGCCAGTGGCCACGAGCATTGGGTCCGCGCGACGCTGATGCCGCTGGCGCCGGCGCCGGAGGCGCAGCCGCAGGCCGACGACGACGGCGCGGCCTGCGCCTGGATCGTCGCCGTGCTGCAGGATACGACCGCCGAGCACGCCGCACGCGCGCAGGCCGAGCGCTCGCTGGGCGAGCTGGCGCAGTGGTTCGACCTCAGCCCCTCGGGCATGCTGGTGTTCGACAGCGCCGGGCTGATCGTGCGCTCCAACCGCGCCTTCGAGGCGCTGATCGGGCAGGTGCCGGTCTTCCTGCCCGAGGCCGCACCCGAGCTGCAGGCGCTGCTGGGCTGGCATGCCGGCGCGCCGCGGTCCGAGCTGGTCCCGGGTGCGCGGCCGCTCGAGGTGCAGTCGCTGGTGCCGACACCCGAGGGCCGGCGGCGCCTGTCGGCGCGGCTTTCGGCGTTCGCCACCGAGCAGGGCCAGCGTCGCTATATGGCGGTGGTCGAGGACCGCAGCGCCGAGGAGGAGCGCGACCTCGCGCAGCTCGAGATCGCGGCGCTGATGGACGCCGCCGGCATCGGCGTGGCGACCTACGACCCGCAGCGCGGCTGGCTGCGCAGCCCGGTGCCGGCGCGGCCGCAGGGCGCCTCGCCGGCGGCGACGACGGCGTCGGCGCTGCAGGGCATCGCGCGCGACATCGTCGAGCCGGCGTCGCTGGCCGACTACGAGCGGCTGCAGTCGGCGTTGCGCGCCGGCGAGCGTGCCGAGGTTCGCTATGCGGTGCGGCATCCCGAGCTCGGGCAGCGCTGGCTGCTCACGCGCGTCGAGCCCGGGGTGCTCGCCGGCGGGCGGCGCGCGACCTCGGTCGTCACGCTCGACGTTACCGAGCGCGAGCGCGCGCAGCGTCGCAACGAGCAACTGCTGCGCGAGCTCGGCCACATCATGGACGGATCGACCGCCGGCGTGGCCTACCTGAAGGCCGGCCGGCTGGTGCGCTGCAACCAGCGCTTCGAGCGCATGCTCGCGCTGGAGCCGGGGTCGGCCGCCGGGGCGACGCTGGAGCAGGCCTTCGCGCTCGAGGCGGGCGCGCGCGCGCTGGCGCGCGAGGCGGCACAGGCGTTGCAGGACGGACGCGATTTCGAGGCCGAGCTGCCGTTCGGCGCCGGCGCAGCTGCAGGCGGCGCGGTCGACGATCGCTTCGCCGCCGCAGCCGGCGCCGCCAGTCCGCGCTGGTATGCACTGTCGCTGCGGCCGGCCGCCGGCGATGCCGCCGGCGAGGCGGTGGCGGTGCTGTCGGATGTCACGCGGCTGAAGCTGCAGCAGGAGGAGCTGCGCACGCTGCTGCGCGAGCGCGAGCTGATGTTCAGCCTGTCGGAGGTCGGCATCGTCTACCAGCGCGGTGCGCGCATCGAGCGCGCCAACCAGGCGATGGCCGCACTGACCGGCTACTCGGCGCCCGAGCTGACCGCGCTCGACCCGGCTGAGCTGTACGCGAGCGCGCGCGAATGCGTCGACTTCGAGACCGCGGTCGCGCAGGCGCTGCAGCGCGACGGGCGCTTCGTCGGCGAGAGGCGGCTGCGGCGTCGCGACGGCCGGCTGCTGTGGGTGCAGGTCGGCGCGCGCCCGGTGGATGCCGACGCGCCCGACGCCGGCATGGTCTGCAGCTTCGTCGACGTCGACGAGCGCCACCGCGCGCGCGCGACGCTGCAGCGCCAGGCCGAGCGCACGCGCGCGATCCTCGACTCGGTGCTCGTGGGCATCGTCACGGTCGGCGACGGCGGCATCGAGTGGATGAACCGTTCGGCGCGGCGCATGTTCGGCGGCGAGCTGGCCGACTTCGTCGGCGAGCCGGTCTCGATCGTCGCCACCAGCGACGTCGAGCACCCGCTGCGCCGGCGCGACTGGTCCGAGCGGCTCGCCGAGGGCCAGGCCGAGACCTTCGAGTGCGAGCTGCGCGCGCGCGACGGGCGCGAGTTCTGGGTCGTCGGCAACGTCGTGCTGACCGCGCGCGACCAGACCGCGCCGCAGCTGACCTTCGCGCTGCTGGACATCGACAGCCGGCGCCAGGCCGAGCTGCGGATCGCGCAGGCGCAGGCCTCGCTGCAGCGTGTGATCGACACCGCGCCGCTGGCGATCGCGCTGCTCGACGGCGCGCAGCGCCACGTGCTGCAGGGCAACCCGACCGCCGACGCGCTGCTGGCGGCGCCGCCGCCGGG
The DNA here is from genome assembly GCA_016191995.1 of Burkholderiales bacterium. Lineage (GTDB taxonomy): Bacteria > Pseudomonadota > Gammaproteobacteria > Burkholderiales > Burkholderiaceae_C > Rubrivivax. The sequence continues at coordinate 15,501 of JACPVA010000193.1, forward strand.
GCTGCCGGCGGCGCTGGACCAAGCGCTGGTGCGTGCCGCCGCCGCGCCGGATGCGCCGCCGCTGCGCGTCGAGCTGCGCCAGCCGCTGCGCGCGCTGCCGCCGGCAGCGGGCGACGGCAGCGCGGGTGCCGCGATCGACGCGCCGGCCGCGCGCGACGAGGCGCCGGCCGAACGTGTCTGGGACCTGCGCATCGTCGCCCAGCCCGCGGCCGGCGCCGGTGTGCCGCCGCTGCTGCTGGTGGCCAGCGACGTCACCGAGCAGCGCGCCGCCGACCAGGCGCGGCTGCAGGCGGCGATCGCGCAGCGCGAGGTGCTGGTCAAGGAGGTGCACCACCGGATCAAGAACAACCTGCAGGGCGTGGCCGGGCTGCTGCAGCAGTTCGCCGCGCGGCACCCGCAGACCGCCCCCGCGCTGGCCGAGGCGGTCGGGCAGGTGCAGGCGATCGCGCAGGTCTACGGGCTGCAGGTCGGCAGTGCCGGGCTGCTGCGGCTGTCGGCGGTGGTCGGCGCGATCGCGCAGTCGGTGCAGCGCACCTTCGGGCGCACGATCGTGGTCGAGGCTTCGCCCGCGGCGGCCGGCTTCGAGCTGCCCGAGGCCGAGTCGATCCCGATCGCGCTGACGGTCAACGAGCTGCTGACCAACGCCGTCAAGCACGGCCGTGGCGGCCCGGTGCGCGCGAACGTCGACGCCGACGGCGAGCGCGCGCGCATCGAGATCGTCCACCCGGGGCGGCTGCCGGAGGGATTCGACCTCGTGCGCGTCCCGGCCGGGGTCTCCGGGCTGGCCCTGGTGCGCGCGCTGCTGCCGCGGCGCAGCGCGACGCTGACGCTGGCGCAGGACGGCGACGCGGTGCGCTGCAGCATCGTGCTGGCGCCGCCGAGCGTGCGCCGCAGCGGCGCCCCGACGGTGGCGTCGGCGACAATCGACGGCACGATGCACGCGCCGTCCCACGCCGAGGGCAGGCCGTCCTCCGACAAGGTGGCCGGCGCGCCCGTGGCCGCCATCACGGCCGTCGCGGCCATGGCCGCCGCCGCGGCCGTCCCGCCCATGGCCGCCGTCGCGGCCGTCCCGCCCATGGCCGCCGCCGCGGCCGTCCCGCCCATGGCCGCCGTCGCGGCCGTCGCGGCCGACGCGGGTGTCGCGCGGGATTCGGGCGAATGAGCTCGCGTGGCCGCATCCTCGTCGTCGACGACGACCGGCTGGTGCTGGCCACCGTCGTGCACGGTCTGGTGCAGGCCGGATTCGAGGTGATCGACGCCGACAACGGCGACGACGCGATCCTGCTGGCGCGCGAGCACCGCCCCGAGCTCGCGCTGCTGGACATCCGGATGGAGGGCAAGACCGGCTTCGACGTCGCCGAGTACCTGCGCGACGTCGCCCATGTGCCGTTCATCTTCCTGTCGGCCTTCGCCGATGCCGACACGCGCGCCAAGGTCGAGTCGCTCGGCGCGCTGGCCTACCTGGTCAAGCCGCTGGATGTCGGTCGCATCGTGCCGACGGTCGAGCGCGCGATCGCGCAGCTGCGCGCAGGCACTTCCGGCAGCGCCGGCGCAGTGTCCGGCCCGGCGGATGGCGCCGCGGCGCAGCCGGCGATCGATCCGGCGCGACCCGTGCTGCATCCGGCGCCGCCCACGGGCGCCGCGGTGGACGCCGGCAGCGACCCGGTACCGGTGGCGGTGGGCATCCTGATGCACCGCTTCTCGCTCACGCGCGCGCAGGCCGCCGAGCGGCTCGCGCGGCTCGCCGCCGACAAGGCAGTGGCGCCGCTGCTGCAGGCGCAGCGGCTGATCGACGCGCTGGAGGAGCTGGCAGGCACGGCGCGGGATTGACGCCGTGCGCGGCAGATCCCGCGCGCGTCGAGTCCCGCGCGGCGCGCCGTGCAACACCCTGCGCCAGCTTGCCCGGCAGGCCTGCAGCGACAGGCGGGCCGGCGCGCCGCGTCAGGCGTCTGCGCGCAACGTGAAGAAGAAGGCGGCGCCGCGGTCGGGCTCGCCCTCGGCCCAGATCTGGCCGCCGTGGCGCTGCACGATGCGGCGCACCGACGCCAGCCCGACGCCGGTGCCGGGGAAGTCGCTCGCCCCGTGCAGGCGCTGGAACAGCCCGAACAGGCGCTCGGCGGCGCGCATGTCGAATCCGGCGCCGTCGTCGCGTACCACGAAGGCACGCCGGCCGTCGACGGTCTCGTGCCCGAAGGTGATGTGCGCCTCGGGCCTGCGCGCGCTGTACTTCCAGGCGTTGCCGAGCAGGTTCTCCAGCACCAGCCGCAGCAGCGTCGGGTCGCCCGTGGCCTGCATGCCGGGCTCGATCCGGACCTCGACGATGCGCTGCGGCGCCCCCCGGCGCAGCTCGTCGACGACCCAGCCGGCGAGCTGGCTCAGGTCGACCGGCTGGCGCGCCAGCGGCTGCGCCGCCAGCCGCGCCATCGTCAGCATCGCATCGATCATCTGGTTCATGCGCGCCGCGGCGCCGAGCACGCGGTCCAGGTGGTCGTTGGCGATGCGGTCCAGGCGCGCGCCGTAGTCCTCCTTGAGGATGCGCGTGAAGCCCTCGACGACGCGGATCGGCGCGCGCAGGTCGTGCGAGACGGTGTAGCTCAGCGTCGCGCCGTCGTCGGCCGCGCCGTCCGGCGCGGCGCCGCGCTCGCCGACGATCGCGAGCCAGCGGCCGTCGTCGAGCGCGCTGCGCTGCCAATGCCAGCCCTCGGCCTGCGCCTGGGCCTCGGGGCCCGCCCACGCGGCCTGCAGCGACGGCGGCAGCGCCTGCCGCAGCGCGTCGTCGGCGATCTGCGGTTCGGCGCCGAATCGCGCGCGCGCGGCGGCGTTGGCATGCAGGACGCGCCAGGGGGCAGCCGCATCGCCGGCCTCGCGCACGCCGGCCCAGATGGCGCCCGTGGCGGAATCGGCGACGTGCGCCAGCGCCTGCCTCGCGGCGGCATCGCCAGCGAGCTCGCGCGCGCAGCCCAGGTGGCCGTCGAAGCGACCGCGCGCGTCGAAGTGCGGCGCGGCCGAGACGACCCAGGGCACGCCGTCGCGCGCCAGCATGAGCGGCTCGACCGCGGCCCGGCTTTCGAGCGCGCGGCGCAGGCGGTCGCGCGCGGCGCCGCCGTCGAAGCGCGTCCATGCCGGCGTACCGGCTCCGCCCAGTGGCCCGGGCGCCAGCCGGTGCGAGGCATCGGTGCGCCAGCCGCATGACCGGCCGAGCGACGCGGCGAGCTCGGCCTCGCGCCGCGCATCGGCCAACGCCGCCAGCAGCCGCGCGCGTGCCAGCAGCCAGCCGCCGCCGAATGCTCCGGCGGCGCCGATCATCAGCGCGAGCGCGGCAAAGCCACCCGGCACCGGGGCGGCGGACTCGCATCCGGCCAGCGCCGACAAGGCGCCGAGCGCGATCGTGCGCCCCAGGCGGCGCGCGGCACCCGGTGGCGGTCGATGCCGGCGCGCGTGCGCGGCGTCACGCACGTCCTGGACGGCGCAGGCCTTGCCGGGCGCGTGGCCGAGACTCGCTTGGCGGTCGGCGCACGCGGGCGGCATCGGCGGCGGCGTCGGCATCGGGTCATTGTACGGAGCGGGCCCCGCGCGCTGGCCGTCGCGGCCGTTGCCGCCGCGGTGCTCAAGTGCGGGGCGGCGGCGGCCGATGATCCACCAGGGCGCAGCGATGCCGCTGCGCGCCCGTTCGCCCACGCCGACCGGTGAGACACTTCGCCCCCATGCCGACGCTGCCTCCTCGCCCGCCCAGCGCCCCGGCCGACGCCGCCGGCGGCGCCGGGGCTGCGCGTGGCCCCGACGACGACCGCGCCGCAGCGGCTGCGCGCGGTCCCGATGGCGGGCGCACGGCCGCCGCCGGCAGCGGCGAGGCTGCGCTCGACGCGCCGACGCTGGCGCGGCTGCGCCAGCTCGACCCGGGCGACGAGCGCGGTTTCGTGCAGCGCGTGCTGCAGGCCTACGCGCGATCGCTGGAGCGCCACCTCCAGGCGCTGGCCGAAGCGGCGGCTGCCGGCGACCTGGCCGCGGCCGGCGAGCAGGCGCATGCGCTGAAGTCCTCGTCGGCCAGCGTCGGTGCGCTCGCGCTGGCCGCCGCCTGCGCCGACCTCGAGCGCCGCGCGCGCGCCGGCGACGCCGAGGTGCTGGGCGCGCCGCTGCGCGCCCTCGCCGACGAGGGCGCGCGCGTGCGCGACGCGGTTCAGGCTATGCTGCGCGGGTGAGCGAGCACCGATGCCGATGACGCCGACTGATGCCGTGTCCACCTTGCCCACCGGGCCTGCGCTGCCGTTCGGCGTGCGCCCGCGCGTGCTGCTCGTCGACGACGACGAGGTCAACCTGCTGCTGACCTCGGCCGCGCTGCGCCAGCGCGGCTTCGAGATCACCGAGGCGACCAGCGGCGAGGCGGCGCTGGCCAGGCTGCGCGGCTGGACCCCGGAGCTGGTCGTCCTCGACGCGCAGATGCCCGGGCTGGACGGCTTCGAGACCTGCGCCTTGCTGCGCCGCATGCCGGGGCTGGCCAACGTGCCGGTGCTGATGCTCACCGGGCTGGACGACGACGCGTCGGTGGCACGCGCCTACCGTGCCGGCGCGACCGACTTCTTCGTCAAGTCGGGGCAGTGGAGCCTGCTCGCCGAGCGGCTGAACTTCCTGCTGCGCAGCTCGCGCACCTATGTCGAGCTCGAGCGCAGCAAGGCCAGGCTGGCGCGCGCGCAGGACCTCGCGCGGATGGGCAGCTTCGACTGGCGGCGCCGCGAGGGCACGCTGGCGATGCAGCCCGAGGCGCTGCGCGTCTTCGGCCTGCCGTCCGGCGGCGCGCGCGTCAGCCTGCACCGGCTGCTGCGCATGGTGCCGCCCGAGGAGCGGCCGCTCGTCGTGCGCATGCTGCGCGAGCGGCTGCGCGCCAGCGCGGTGCTCGCCTGCGACGTCACGATCGACCAGTACGACGGCCACCGGCGCGTGATCCACGTCGAGGCCGAGCCCGAGTTCGGCGAGCAGGGGCACTGCAGCGGCTATACCGGCATCGTGCAGGACGTGACCGACCGCCGCGCGGCCGAGGACCGGATCCGCCACCTGGCCAACTTCGACACCCTGACCGGGCTGCCCAACCGGCACCAGCTGATCTGGCGCGCCGAGCGCGCGCTGGAGCAGGCGCGGCGGCTGCAGCACCGCTTCGCGCTGCTGCTGATCGACCTGGACCGCTTCAAGGTCATCAACGACACGCTCGGCCACGCCTCGGGCGACGAGCTGCTGCGCCAGGTCGCGCTGCGGCTGCGCAGCTGCGTGCGCCATACCGACCAGGTGCTCGAGGGTGCGCTGGACGCCGCCGGCGCGCGCTCGCACCGATCGCTGGAGGCGGTCGGGCGGCTCGGCGGCGACGAGTTCGTCGCCCTGCTGCCCGAGGTCGGCAGCGATGCCGACGCCGAGTGCGTCGCCGAGCGCGTGCTGGAGGTGATGCGCGAGCCGGTCGTCGTCGGCGGCCAGGAGTGCTTCGTCACTGCCAGCGTCGGTGTCGCGCTGTACCCGCGCGACGGCGAGTCGGTGGTCGACCTGCTGCGCAATGCCGACGTCGCGATGTACTCGATCAAGGGCCAGGGGCGCAACGGCGCGGCGATCTACAGCCCGGCGCTGGCTGGCACCGGGCGCGACAAGCTCGAGCGCGAGACCGCGCTGCACAAGGCGATCGAGCGCAGCGAGCTGGTGCTGCACTACCAGCCACAGGTCGACGTGCGTGCCGGCCAGGTCGTCGGCGCCGAGGCGCTGATGCGCTGGCAGCGTGGCGCCACGCTGGTGCCGCCGAAGGACTTCATCCCGCTGGCCGAGGAGAGCGGGCTGATCGTGCCGCTGTCGGAATGGGCGATGCGCGAGGCCGCGCGCCAGGCGCGGCAATGGCGCCAGCGGCTGGGGTTCGCACGGCCGATCTCGGTCAACCTGCCCAGCCACATGTTCTCGCGCAGCGACCTCGTCGAGCAGCTGCACGATGCGGTGACGAGCCAGGGCGTGCCGCACGGCATGCTGCGCATCGAGATCACCGAGGACAACCTGATGAAGGACCTGCGCAGCGTGATCCCGACGCTGCACCGGCTCAACGAGATCGGGGTGGAGATCTCGATCGACGACTTCGGCACCGGCTACTCGTCGATGTCGTACCTGACGACGCTGCCGATCGCCGAGCTGAAGATCGACCGCAGCTTCATCCGCGACCTGGGCATCACGCCGCAGAGCCCGGCGATCGTCTCGGCGATCATCGCGCTGGCGCGCGCGCTGGGGCTGCGCGTCGTCGCCGAGGGCGTCGAGATGCTGCGCCAGCTCGACGTCCTGCAGCGCCTGGGCTGCCATGTCATGCAGGGCTTCATGTTCTGCCGCCCGGTGCCGGCCCAGGACTTCGAGCGCTGGTTCCACACCGCCGAGCTGCCGCGCACCGAGGTCGACGCGCTGGACAGCCGGGTCGCCTGAACCCGCCGCGCGCCGCCCGCGCGGCGTGTCGTGCCGGCGGCGCGGTGTGCACGATGCCACGCGCGAGCGCGGTGGCGGCGCGGCAGCTTCCTTCAGTCCTCGCACGCCGCGCCGATGATCCGGCAAGGTCCGGAATCCGCCTGCACCGCCCCATGACAAGCCCCCGCCCGAGCGCCACACCGCTGCGCCGCGTCGCCGACTTGCTGTTCCGCCACCAGCTGCAGCTGCGCTGGCGCGGCGGCCCTCAGCTCGCGCTGGTCGACCGGCAGGCCGCGGCCGGGCCCCCGCCCGAGGTGCTGGCGCGCGCGCGCGCGCAGGCCGAGCTCGAGCGCATGTGCGCCGACCTGGCGGCGGCGCTGGACGCGATCCCGGGCATGCGCGACGAGCTGCGCGCACTGGCCTTCGTCGAGCATGCGCTGGCGACCCAGGGGCTGGCGGCGCTCGGGCAGGTCACGCTGGCGGTGCTGGGGCGCGCGCTCGACGAGTTCGAGAACCTGGTCAGCAACTGGTCGCCTGCCGGGCTGGCGGCGTTGCGGTCGAGGATGTCGGTGGCGGTGCAGTCGCGCGCGCAGCACGAGGATGTCTTCGAGGACGGCCAGATCCCGGTGTCGCAGCCGGTCAGTCGTCGGCGCGCGCCGGTCAGCGAGCCGGTGGACTGAAGCCGGCGCTGCGCGCGCGCCGGGTCGGTGCGAAGCAGGCCCGTGCGCGAGCCGGTCGCGCGGCGGGCCCTACGGAGCACGAAGCCCCCGGAGCCGTGGCCGCGGGGGCTTCGAGTCGGGATCGGATGGTGCCGGTGAAGAGAATCGAACTCCCGACCTTCGCATTACGAATGCGCTGCTCTACCAGCTGAGCTACACCGGCGCCGAACCCGGCATTCTAGCCGCATGCGCCCGACCGTCAGCCCCGACCGGGTCGGCGCGAAATCAGCCGCGGTGGTACGAGGTCACGCGCTCGACCTCGTTGCGGGAACCGAGGATCACGCTCGCGCGCTCGTGCAGCCTGGTCGGCACGATGTCCAGGATGCGCTGCGCGCCGTTGCTCGCCATGCCGCCGGCCTGCTCGACCAGCATCGCCATCGGGTTGGCCTCGTACAGCAGGCGCAGCTTGCCCGGCTTGCCCGGGTCGCGCTTGTCCCAGGGGTACAGGAAGATGCCGCCGCGCGTGAGGATGCGGTGCACGTCGGCGACCATGCTGGCGACCCAGCGCATGTTGAAGTCCCCGCCGCGCGGGCCCTCCTGGCCGGCCAGGCACTCGTCGATATAGCGTCGCACCGGCTCGGCCCAGTGGCGCATGTTGGACATGTTGATCGCGAACTCGCGCGTGTCCTGCGGAATCTTCACCTGGTCCTCGGTCAGGACCCAGGATCCGGTCTCGCGGTCGAGCGTGAACATCGCGACACCATCGCCCACCGTCAGCACCAGCGTCGTCTGCGGCCCGTAGACGCAGTAGCCGGCCGCCGCCTGGTGCTTGCCCGGCTGAAGAAAGTCCTCCTCGCTGACGCCGCGGCCGTGGCCGACCTTGCGCAGCACGCTGAAGATGGTGCCGATCGAGACGTTGACGTCGATGTTGCTGGATCCGTCCAGCGGGTCGAACAGCAGCAGGAACTCGCCCTGCGGGTAGCGGTTCGGCACGACGTGGATCGAGTCCATCTCCTCGCTGGCCATCGCCGCGAGGTGGCCACCCCACTCGTTGGCCTCGACCAGCACCTCGTTGGCGATGACGTCGAGCTTCTTGACCACCTCGCCCTGGACGTTGCTCTGGTCGGTGCTGCCGAGCACGTCGCCCAGCGCCCCCTTGTTGACCGCGATCGCGATGCGCTTGCAGGCGCGCGCGACGACCTCGATCAGCAGCCGCAGCGGCGGCTGGATGCGGCCGTGCTCGCGCTGCTGCTCGACCAGGTACTGGGTCAGGCTGATGCGGCGCGGCAGCTTCGTCGAGGAGGGCATCTCAGTCGTTCTCCAGCGCGCGCGAGACGATCTCGCGCACCTCGTCGCTGAGTTCGGCCCGGGCGGCCACGCGGGCGAGCGCCTCGCGCGCGGCGCTGCGCCAGGGTTCGGCCAGCGCGCGCCAGCGGTCCATCGCGCGCGCCAGGCGCGACGCGACCTGCGGATTGAACGCATCCAGCGCCAGCAGCTGCTCGGACCAGAAGCGGTAGCCCGACGCATCCGGGCGGTGGAAGGCCGCCTGGTTGCCGTGGCACAGCGCGAAGATCAGGCTGCGCGCGCGGTTCGGGTTACGCAGCGAGAAGTCCGGGTGCTCCATCAGCCGGCGCGCCTGCGCGAGCACGCTGCCCGCGCCCTCGGCCGCATTCTCGGGCGCGCCGGCCTGGATCGCGAACCACTTGTCGACCACCAGCGCATCGCGCCGGAAGCGGGCGTGGAAGTGCGCCAGCGCCTGCGCCGCCAGCGGCGACCCGGCGCCCACCAGCGCGCGCAGCGCGTCCTCGCGGTCGGTCATGTTGCCGGCATCCTTGACGCGCTGGTAGGCGCGCCCGGGCCAGACCGGGTCGCCCTCGCGCACCGCGCGGCGCACCAGCATCGCCAGCGCGAGGTTGGCCAGCGCACGGCGGCCGGCTTGGGCCGGGGTCGGCGCATAACCCTCGCGCACCTGGTGCGAGTCCCAGGCCCAGGCCCAGCCGTCGGCCAGCGCGTGCGCGAGCTGGTCGCGCATCGATTCGCGCACGGCGTGGATGCGCAGCGGGTCGAAGGGCTCGAGCTGCTCGGCGACATAGGCCTCGCCCGGCAGTGTCAGCGCCAGCGCCTTGAACGCCGGGTCCAGCGTCGGGTGGCGCAGCACGGCGCGCATGGCGTCGACGAAGCCGTCGTCGAGTCGGTCCGACGCCCCCGCCGGCAGCGCCGCGAGCATGCGCCGTAGCGCCAGCCGCTGCCCCGCCTCCCAGCGCACGAAGGCGTCGCCGTCGTGCTCGAGCAGCACCCGCAGCGCGTCGTCGTCCAGTCCGTCGTCGAGGATCACCGGCGCCGAGAAGCCGCGCAGCAGCGAGGGCACCGGCTCGGCGGCCACGCCGTCGAAGTGGAAGACCTGTTCCGCCTCGGTCAGCACCAGCAGTCGCTCGGCCAGCGGCGTGCCGTCGCGGCCGACCAGGCCGGTCAGCACCGGGATCACCATCGCTTGCTTGTGCGGCTGGCCGGGGCTCGGCCGGTGGCGCTGGCTCAAGGCCAGCGTGTAACGCTGCGCGGCGGCGTCCCAGCTGCCGCGCGCGACCAGCCGCGGCGTGCCGGCCTGCGCATACCAGCGCACGAAGCGCGCCAGGTGCTCGGCCAGCGGCGTGCCGGGGTTGGCGTCGGCGATCGCCTGCGCGAAGTCGTCGCAGGTCACGGCCTGGCCGTCGTGGCGCTGGAAGTACAGCGTCATGCCGCGCGCGAAGCCCTCGCGGCCGACCAGCGCCTGCATCATGCGAACGAGCTCGGCGCCCTTCTCGTAGACGGTCGCGGTGTAGAAGTTGTCGATCGCGGCGTAGGCGTCGGGACGCACCGGGTGCGCCATCGCGCTGGCGTCCTCGCTGAACTGCGCGTGGCGCAGCGCGCGCACGTCCTCGATGCGCTTGACGGCGCGCGCGCTCGCGCCGCCGGCCATGTCCATCGAGAACTCCTGGTCGCGAAAGACCGTCAGCCCCTCCTTGAGCGAGAGCTGGAACCAGTCGCGGCAGGTGACGCGGTTGCCGGTCCAGTTGTGGAAGTACTCATGGCCGACGACGCTCTCGATGCCGGCGAAGTCGTCGTCGGTCGCGGTCGCGGGGCTGGCCAGCACGTACTTGGTGTTGAAGACGTTCAGCCCCTTGTTCTCCATCGCCCCCATGTTGAAGTCGTCGACGGCGACGATCATGAAGCGGTCCAGGTCCAGCGCCAGCCCGAAGCGCGCCTCGTCCCACAGCACCGAGGCGACGAGCGATCGCATCGCGTGCTCGGTCTTGTCGAGGTCGCCGCGCTTGACCCAGATCTGCAGCAGGTGCTCGCGCCCGGCGCGCGCGCGGATGCGCTGCTCGCGCGCGACGAGGTCGGCCGCGACGAGCGCGAACAGGTAGCTCGGCTTGGGGAAGGGGTCGTCCCAGACCGCGAAGTGGCGACCGCCGTCGAGCTCGCCGTGCTCGACCAGGTTGCCGTTCGCGAGCAGCACCGGGTAGCGACTGCGGTCAGCGCGCAGCGTGACGCGGTAGCTCGCCATCACGTCCGGGCGGTCGAGGAAGTAGGTGATGCGGCGGAAGCCCTCGGCCTCGCACTGCGTGAACAACCCGCTGCCGCTGGCGTACAGCCCGGTCAGCGCGGTGTTCTTCTCCGGCGCGCAGGTATTGCGGATCTCGAGCGTGAAGGCCTCGCCCGCCGGCGGCTGGTCGATCACCAGCGCCTCGCCCTCGTGGCGGAACGAGACGCTGGCGCCCTCGGACATCACGCGCAGCAGCACCAGCCCCTCGCCGTCCAGCCGCAGCGGCATGCCGGCAGGGGTGCTGGCGGCGCGCTCGACGTGCAGCCGGCTGGCGACGATGGTCTTCGCGGGGTCGAGGTCGAAGGCGAGCTCGACGTGGCGGATGCGGTACGGCGGCGGCGCGTAGTCCTCGCGCCGCACCAGGGTGGCGGTGCCATGGGGCATGGGTGGGTCTCGTCCTTCGAAGGGGCGGGGCGGCGGCGCGGCGCGGCCGTCAAAGCCCCTGCTTGAGGCTGGCGCCGATGAAGGGGTCCAGGTCGCCGTCGAGCACCTTCTGGGTGGCGGAGATCTCGACCCCGGTGCGCAAGTCCTTGACGCGGCTCTGGTCGAGCACGTAGGAGCGGATCTGGTGCCCCCAGCCGACGTCGGTCTTGCTGTCCTCGAGCTTCTGCTGCGCCTCGCGCTGCTTGCGCAGCTCGTGCTCGTACAGGCGCGATCGCAGCATCGCCCAGGCCTCGTCGCGGTTGCTGTGCTGGCTGCGGCTGTTCTGGCACTGCACGACGATGTTGGTCGGCAGGTGCGTCATGCGCACCGCCGAGTCGGTCTTGTTGATATGCTGGCCGCCGGCGCCGCTGGCGCGGAAGGTGTCGATGCGAACGTCGGCCGGGTTGATCTCGATCTCGATCGAGTCGTCGACCTCGGGGTAGACGAAGACCGACGCGAAGCTGGTATGGCGCCCGCCGGCACTGTCGAACGGGCTCTTGCGCACCAGCCGGTGCACGCCGGTCTCGGTGCGCAGGTGGCCGAAGGCGTACTCGCCCTCGACCTTGACCGTCGCGCTGCGGATGCCGGCGACGTCGCCCGCGGTCTCCTCCAGCACCTCGGCCTGGAAGCCCTTGCGCTCGCAGTAGCGCAGGTACTGGCGCAGCAGCATCGCGGCCCAGTCCATCGCCTCGGTGCCGCCGGCGCCAGCCTGGATGTCGATGAAGCAGTTGCCCGGGTCGGCGGGGTTGGAGAACATGCGCCGGAACTCGAGCTCCTCGACCGACTCGGCGAGCTTGTCGGCGTCGTCGGCGATCGCGCGCAGCGCGTCCTCGTCGCCCTCGTCCTTGGCCAGCTCGTACAGCTCGGCGCCGTCGGCCAGCTGCGTGCCCAGGCGAGCGAGGGTGTGCACGACGGTTTCGAGCTGGCGCTTCTCGCGCCCGAGCTCCTGCGCGCGCTTCGGGTCGTTCCAGATCGCCGGGTTTTCCAGCGCGGCGTCGACCTCCCTCAGCCGCAGCGACTTGCGCTCGTAGTCAAAGATACCCCCTTAGCGCGGCGGTGCGCGCTGCGAGGTCGGCGAGTCGGGTGCCGATGAGGTTGATCTGCTCGTTGTCCATCGCGGGGCTTTCGTGGAGGGGCACGATTTTCGCATGCCCGCTGCGCACCCGAGCGCGGCCGGATCGGCCGGTCAGAGGCCCTCGGCGTCGAGGAAGTCGAGCAGCCGGCGCGCCAGTGCCTGCGGCTGGTCGTGATGCAGCATGTGCCCGCAGGGCGAGAGCCGATGGCGCTGCAGCCGCGGCAGTACCGCCAGGCGCTGCTCGAAGTCCTCGCGCGGGTAGCGCTGGCCCCACCAGCGCGTGGTGTCGGTGCGGTCGCCGTCGACCCACAGCATCGGCGCCTCGATCCGGCGCCAGACTTCCAGCACCTCGTCGACGCGGTACAGCGTCGGGTTGAGCCGCTTGTGCGCCGGGTCGGCACGCAGCTGCCAGCGCCCGTCGTCGCGCCTCTCGGCCCAATGCGGGGCGAGCCACGCAGCCTTGTCGGCGCCGAGCAGCGGGTTGTTGCTGCGCAGCCGCGCGGCGACCGCGCCCAGGTCCGCGTAGCTCTGCAGCCGCGCCGGCGCACGCAGCGAATCCAGCCACTGCGCATAGCGCCCGGGTGCCTCCGACGGCTGCGTGGCCGGCATCCCGAAGCCCTCGAGGTTGACGAGCCGGCGGATGCGCGGCGGCCGCACGCCGGCGTAGATCATCGCGACGTTGCCGCCCATGCTGTGCCCGACCAGGTCCACCGGCGCGTCGGGCGACAGCGCGTCGAGCAGCGCGTCGAGGTCGCCGAGGTAGTCCGGAAACCAGTAGCTGTCGGTCGCCGGCCCGCGCGTGCGGCCGAAGCCGCGCCAGTCGGGGGCGACGATCCGGCGCACCGGGCCTTCGATCGCGTCCAGCGCGTCGACGACGAACTGGAACGATGCGCCGACATCCATCCAGCCGTGCAGCAGCACCAGCGTCGGACGCGTGGCGCCGGCCAATTCGGGGCCGCCCCAGCTGCTGACGTGGTAGCGGTGCCCGCGCAGGTCCGGATGCAGCGAGTCGGCATGGCGGCGCGGCCGGTAGGGCTCGGCAGGGCAGGCCGGGGCGGGATGGTCAGTATCGCTCACGGGGGACCCTTCGGGCTTCGCCCACCGATACGCGCCTTCTTGCGGCGGCCCGGGGGGGTTCATGCCGACACTGTAGGGCCAGCGCCGGCCGCGTGCCTGTCCGGCTGGCGACAGGCGGCGACAGGCGCCGACAGGCGAGGACTGACGAGGACTGGCGAGGACCGGCAACGGCCGGCGTCGAGCGCCGGCTCCGCGGTCAGTCGGCCGCCAGCAGCGCCAGCTTGTCCGGCATCAGCGGCGCGCGCATCTGGCGCGCGGCGAGCACCCCGGTGATGGCGTAGGTCGGCTCGCGCGTGTCGCGCCGCACCGGCTCCGGGTAGGGCCGGCCGTAGACGTCGGTCATCGCCGCCACCAGCGGCGTCATCACGGTGGCGCCACGCGCGATCACGACGCCGGTCTCGCCACAGGCCATGACGACGAAGCAGCCCGGCGGGTAGATGCCGAGCTCCTTGACCAGCGCGGCGCACACCGGGTGCTCGGGGTCCTGCATGAAGATCTCGCGTGCGGCGCGGTCGGCTGCCGCCGCCTCGCGCCCGCAGCGGCTGGCGAGCTTGGCCGTGTACTGGTCGGCGCGGTGCAGCAGCGTGGCCAGCTCGCTCGGCTGGCGCGTGCCGCTGGGGTAGCCGGAGCCGTCGCGCTCCTCATGGTGCTCGGCGACCGCGCGCAGCCAGTCGGCGTCGGCGATGCCGGCCGCCTCGAGCATTTCGCGCCCGCGCGCCGGGTGCTCGCGGATCTGGCGCCGCTGCGCGGCGTCCGGCGGCGTCGACTGGGCGGCGAGCGCGCCGTGCAGCTCGAGCATCGCGATATTCATCGTCAGCGCGGCCTTGAAGGCGCGCCGCAGGTCGGGCTCGGGCCAGCCGAGCCGGCGCGCCACGAGCTGCGCGATGACCGCCGCGCGGACCGAATGCTCGGCGCCCAGCCGCGTGCGCTCGCCGCCGTCCTGGCGCAGGACCTGGAAGATCGCCAGGTCCGGGTCGCGGTCGATCAGCTTGTGCAGTGTCGCGGCGGCGTCGTCGACCGCGGCGCGGAAGCTCGGCGCGAGCGGAGCACGCAGCAGCTGCTCGACGCGCGCCATCGCCGCCTGCCACAGCCGCGGCAGCTGCGCGCGCGCGGCGGTCTCGGGCATCGCGAGTTGCTCGCGCAGCTCGGTCAGGTCGACCAGGGTGCCACGCTCGCACAGGCGGTCGACCTGCTGCGGCGTGTGCAGCACCTGCCCGCGCGCGAGCAGCAGCGTGGCGTCGGGGCGGTAGACGTTGAACGGCAGCGGCTGCCCGGCCACGACGCGGTGGCGGACCTGCGCGAAGGGCATGTGGTGCATGGTGTGGGGCGCTCAGGGCGGGCCGCTCGCGGCGGCAACGCCAAGGATTTCGGCGCGCGGCGGGCCCCACTTGAGCGGCGGGCCGGCGTAGCATGCTCGACCATGACCGAACCCGACGATCCCAGCCGCGGCCGCGCGGCGCCCATCCTGCGACCGGCCGCAGCGGCCGATGCACCGGTCCTGGTCGAGCTGATCCGCGAGCTCGCGGTCTTCGAGCACCTCGAACATCTGGTCGAGGTCACGCCGCAGTCGCTGGCGGCGCAACTGTTCGGCGCGCGACCGGTCGCCGAGGCGATCGTGGCCGAGGTCGACGGCGCGGTCGCCGGATTTGCGCTCTTCTTCGGCAACTTTTCGACCTTTCTCGGCCGGCCCGGGTTGTACCTGGAGGACCTTTACGTGCGACCGGCCTGGCGCGGCCAGGGCCTGGGCAAGGCGCTGCTGCAGCACCTGGGCGCGCTGGCGGTCGAGCGCGGCTGCGGCCGCTTCGAGTGGAGCGTGCTCGACTGGAATGCGAATGCGATCGCGTTCTACGAGGGCATGGGCGCCACCGTGCTGCCCGACTGGCGAATCTGCCGCGTCAGCGGCGAGGCGCTGCAGCGCTTCGCGGCGCGATGACATCGCGCGCGGCACGGCTCGCGGCCTGGGGCGCTGCGGGCCGGCGTGGCGATGGCCGGCGTCGACCCGGAGGCGCTACCGGACTTCGGCGACCCGGCGGCCAGCGAGTCGCGCCTGCGCGGCGCGCGGCCAGATCGCCAGCGGCAGGCCGCCGCGTCACCCTGAACGTGGCGCCGGCGCGCCCTCGGTGAAGGCGCGGACGTGCGACCGGCGGCCGCGCGCAGGACCGCTGCGGATCGCGGCGGTGACACGGACCATCTCGGCCCGGCGCGGTAAGCTTCGCGGCGTGGACGCCGACGACGCCTACGAACACTTGCAGCGGGGCTTTCGCTGGCGCGTGCCGGCTCGCTTCAACATCGGCCAGGCCTGCGGCCGGCGCTGGGCGCGCGCGCGCCCGGATGCGGTGGCGATCCGCTGGGAGCACGAGGATGGCCGCGCCGGCAGCGCGAGCTACGGGGCGCTGCAGCGCGACGCCGACCGGCTCGCGCACGCGCTGCGCGGGCTCGGCGTGGCGCGCGGCGACCGGGTCGCGATCGTCATGGCGCAGCGCGTCGAGACCGCGGTCGCGCACCTGGCCGCCTACCAGCTCGGCGCGGTCGCGATGCCGCTGTCGATGCTGTTCGGCCCCGACGCGCTCGAATACCGGCTGCGCGACAGCGGCGCCGCGCTGGCGCTGGCCGACGAGACCTCGATCGCGAACCTCCTCGCGGCGCGCGTGTCATGCCCCGCACTGCGCCATCTGGTCGCGGTCGGCGCCGCGCAGGGCAGCGGCGACGCCGACTACGCCGGCCTGCTGGCGCGCCAGCGCGGCGACGCCGTCGACGCCGTGGCCACGCGCGCCGACGACCCGGCGGTGCTGATCTACACCAGCGGCACCACCGGGCCACCGAAGGGCGCGCTGATCCCGCAGCGGGCGCTGATCGGCAACCTGAGTGGATTCGTCTGCAGCCAGGACTGGTTCCCGCACACCGCCGACGGGCGGCCCGCGGTCTGCTGGTCGCCCGCCGACTGGGCCTGGACCGGCGGGCTGATGGACGCGCTGCTGCCGACGCTGTATTTCGGGCGCGAGATCGTCGCCTACCAGGGCCGCTTCGGCCCCCAGCGCGCGTTCGAGCTGATGCAGCGCCACCGCGTGACGCACAGCTTCCTGTTCCCGACCGCGCTGAAGGCGATGATGAAGGCGGTGCCCGACCCGCGGCGCGACTACCCCGGTCTGGCGCTGCAGGCGGTGATGAGCGCCGGCGAGGCGGTCGGCGACGCCGTCTTCGGCTACGGGCGCGACGCGCTCGGGGTGGCGATCAACGAGATGTTCGGCCAGACCGAGATCAACTACGTCGTCGGCAACTGCGGCCGCTGGCGCGACGCGCGCGGCCTCTGGCACGCGGGCTGGCCGCAGCGCCCGGGCAGCATGGGCCGCGGCTACCCGGGGCACCGCGTGGCGGTGATCGACGACGAGGGCCGCGAGTGCGCGCGGGGCACGCCGGGCGAGATCGCGGTGCACCGGCGCGACCGCCATGGCGACCCGGACCCGGTCTTCTTCCTCGGCTACTGGGGGCGCGACGACGCCACGCGCGCCAAGTTCAGCGGCGACCCGGCCGACAGCTGGTGCCGCACCGGCGACACCGCGGTGATGGACGACCGGGGCTACCTCTGGTACCAGGGACGTGCCGACGATGTCTTCAAGGTCGCCGGCTACCGCATCGGCCCGAGCGAGGTCGAGAACTGCCTCGTCAAGCACCCGGCGGTGGCGAATGCCGCGGTCGTGCCCAGGCCCGACCCCGAGCGCGGCGCGGTCGTCAAGGCCTATGTCGTGCTCGCACCCGGCCAGGTCGGCGACGCCGCGCTGGTCGAGCAGCTGCAGCGCCATGTGCGCGGCAAGCTCGCGCCCTACGAGTACCCGAAGGAGATCGAGTTCGTCGCCGCGCTGCCGATGACGACGACCGGCAAGGTGCAGCGGCGCGTGCTGCGCGTGCAGGAGGAGGAGCGGGCGCGGCGCGGCCGCGCCGACACGCCGCCGGCCGGGTAGCTGGGCCAGCCGATCGCGACCCGGCCCGGCTGCGGCAAACTCGCGCCCCATGGGCAAGCCAGCGCATGTCAGCCAGACCCCGGCCACGCAGTGGCTGCGCCAGCACGGGGTCGACTTCAGCGAGCACCCGTACGACTATGTCGAGCATGGCGGCACCGCCGAGTCGGCGCGCCAGCTCGGCGTCGACGAGCACCTCGTCGTCAAGACCCTGGTGATGCAGGACGAGCGCGCGCGGCCGCTGATCGTGCTGATGCACGGCGACCGCCAGGTCAGCACCAAGAGTCTCGCGCGCGCGATCGGCTGCAAGAGCGTCGAGCCGTGCCGGCCCGAGGTCGCGCAGCGGCACAGCGGCTACCAGGTCGGTGGCACCTCGCCGTTCGGGCTGCGCAAGCCGATGCCGGTCTGGGTCGAGTCCGGCGTGCTGGCGCTGCCGCGCATCCTGATCAACGGCGGGCGGCGCGGCTTCCTCGTCGGCATCGCGCCGGCGGTGCTGAGCGAACAGCTCGGCGCCAGGCCGGTCGAGTGCGCCCAGCCCGCGGCCGCGTAAACTGCCGCGCGATGTCCTGGCTCGCCGCCATCGCCGCGATCGTCGCCGCCTACCTCGTCGGCTCGCTGTCGTTCGCCGTCATCGTCAGCCGCGCGATGGGGCTGGCAGACCCGCGCAGCTACGGCTCGGGCAACCCGGGGGCGACCGACGTGCTGCGATCGGGCAGCCGCGCGGCCGCGCTGGCGACGCTGGCGCTGGATGCGCTGAAGGGCTACGTGCCCGTCGTGCTGGCCCTGGTGTTTGGAGCGCGTCTCGGGCTCGGCGAGACGACGGTCGCGCTGGTCGGACTGGCGGCGTTCGTCGGCCACCTGTGGCCGGTCTTCTTCCGCTTCCAGGGCGGCAAGGGGGTCGCGACCGCAGCCGGGGTGCTGCTCGCGCTGAACCCCTGGCTGGGTGCGGCCACGCTCGCGACCTGGGTCATCGTCGCTGCGTTCTTCCGCTACGCGTCGCTGGCGGCGATCGTCGCCGCCGCCTTCGCGGTCTTCTACCAGCTTCTGATCTGGGGCGCGGAGCCGGCGCTGCTGGCGGTCGCGCCGATGAGCGTGCTGCTGGTCTGGCGCCACGAGCCCAACATCCGCAAGCTGCTGGCGGGCACCGAGAGCCGGATCGGCCAGAAGGCCGGCGCTGGCCACACCGCGGCGCCGGCCGTCGGTTCGGCCGGGCACCCGGGTGGCCAGCGGCACGCACAAGGGCATGGGCATGGTCATGCACGAGGCCATGGCCACGACCATGGACGACAGCCGAAGAAGTCCAGGCGATGAACGCCGCCGCCGCGCGTCGGTCCGACGGCGGCGCGGCGCCTGACACCTGGGGTCCAGGCGCGAGCACGAAAGGTAGATCCGATGAGCATTCAACGTTTCGACGTCGGCGCACGCATGTCCGAGATGGCCGTGCACCAGGGCGTGGTCTACCTCGCCGGCCAGGTCACCGACGACGACCGTGCCGATATCGCGGGCCAGACGCGGCAGGTGCTGGCCGCGGTCGACGCGCTGCTGGCGCGCGCGGGCAGCGACAAGTCGCGCATCCTGCGGGCGCAGATCTTCCTCGCCGACATGGCCGACTTCGCGGCGATGAACGAGGTCTGGGATGCCTGGGTCGCCCCCGGCAGCGCGCCGCCGCGCGCGACCGTGCAGGCGGCGCTGGCGCGGCCGGGGTGGAAGATCGAGGTCGTGGTTACGGCGGCGGTCTGACCGCGGGCCCTCGCGCCTTGAAGAAAGGGGCCGACCGCGGCGCCTCCTCGCGCACGACGCTTGTCGGCGTCGCGCTGCTGGTCGTCGGCGTCAGCCTGGCCACCGGCTGGTGGCAGCGCCAGCGCCAGGCCACGCTGGGCGAGGCGGTCGCCGCGCTCGCGCGCCCGGGCGACATCCGCATGATCTCGTCCGACACCTGCGGCTATTGCATGCTGGCGCGGCAGTGGTTCCAGCGGCACGGGGTGGCGTTCAGCGAATGCTCGATCGAGCGCGACCCGGCCTGCCGCCAGGCCTTCGACGCGCTGGGCGCGCCGGGCACGCCGGTGATCGTCGTGCGCGGGCGGCCGACGCTGGGATTCGATGCCGAGCGGCTGCGCCGCAGGCTGGAGGCAGCGCCCGCGGGCTGAGCAAGCCTCGACGCCGCGGCGGGTGCGCGCAGGCTCAGGTCGGAGTCAGCCCCAAGCGCGCCGGATCCCCGCGCCCCAGCCGCAGCACCTGCGGCTCGTCGCCCGTCAGGTCGACGACGGTGGTCGGCTGCATCGGGCAGGCGCCGGCGTCGACGACGGCCTGCAGCCGCTTCCGGAAGCGCTCGCGGATCTCGTGCGCATCGTTCATCGGCTCGGTCTCGCCGGGGGCGATCAGCGTCGTCGCCAGCAGCGGCTCGCCGAACGCCGCCAGCAGCGCCTGCGTCACGGGGTGGTCGGGCACGCGCAGCCCTATCGTCCGGCGCGAGGGGTGCGACAGCCGCCGCGGCACCTCCTTCGTCGCCTCGAGGATGAAGGTGAACGGCCCCGGCGTGGCGTGCTTGAGCAGCCGGTACTGCCGGTTGTCGACGCGCGCGAATCGCGCCAGCTCCGACAGGTCGCGGCACAGCAGCGTCAGGTGATGCTTGTCGTCGACCTCGCGCAGCCGGCGCAGCTGCTCGGCCGCCGCCTTGTCGTCGAGGTGGCAGACCAGCGCGTAGCTCGAGTCGGTCGGGATCGCGACCACGCCGCCGGCGTGCAGGATCTGCGCCGCCTGCTTCAGGAGGCGCGGCTGCGGGTCGACCGGGTGGACCTCGAAATGCTGCGACATGCGGCGATTGTCGCGCCGGCGTGACCGGCGGCACGGCGGCACGGCGTCGATCGACACCTCGCACCGGCCGCCGCCGCGAGCCTTCGTGACCTACCCGCCGAAGCGGGGGTACCGGTGAAAAGGGCGCGCCGAATCGGGGTACGCGAAAAGGCCCGCCGAAGCGGGCCTTGGGCCAGCGTGTCGTCGAACCCTCAGCCACCCGCCGCCGGCAGCAGCGGCACGATCAGCAGCGCGACGATGTTGATGATCTTGATCAGCGGGTTGACGGCCGGGCCGGCGGTGTCCTTGTAGGGGTCGCCGACCGTGTCGCCGGTGACCGCGGCCTTGTGCGCGTCGCTGCCCTTGCCGCCGTGGTGGCCGTCCTCGATGTACTTCTTGGCGTTGTCCCAGGCGCCGCCGCCGGTGCACATGCTGATGGCGACGAACAGCCCCGTGACGATGGTGCCCATCAGCAGCCCGCCCAGCGCCTCGGCGCCCAGCGTCAGGCCGACGATGATCGGCACCACGACCGGCAGCAGCGACGGGATCATCATCTCCTTGATCGCGGCGCTGGTCAGCATGTCGACGGCGCGGCCGTACTCGGGCTTGGCCGTGCCTTCCATGATGCCCTTGATCTCGCGGAACTGGCGCCGCACCTCCTCGACCACCGCACCGGCGGCGCGGCCGACGGCCTCCATCGCCATCGCGCCGAACAGGTAGGGGATCAGGCCGCCGATGAACAGGCCG
The DNA here is from genome assembly GCA_016191995.1 of Burkholderiales bacterium. GTDB lineage: Bacteria > Pseudomonadota > Gammaproteobacteria > Burkholderiales > Burkholderiaceae_C > Rubrivivax. Next base: position 36,225 of record JACPVA010000193.1, read on the forward strand.
ATGATGACCTTCGGGTTGCTGAGGTCGAACGACGCAGTGATGCCGCGCGCCTCCAGCGAGTGCGTGTAATCCGCGAACAGCACCAGCGCCGCCAGGCCGGCGGAGCCGATCGCATAGCCCTTGGTCACCGCCTTGGTCGTGTTGCCGACCGCGTCCAGCGGGTCGGTGATGTCGCGCACCGCGGGCGGCAGCTCGGCCATCTCGGCGATGCCGCCGGCGTTGTCGGTGATCGGGCCGTAGGCGTCCAGCGCGACGACGATGCCGGCCATGCTCAGCATCGACGTGGCGGCGATCGCGATCCCGTACAGGCCGGCCAGCGCGTAGGACGACAGGATGGCCGCGCAGACGAACAGCACCGGCCAGGCGGTGGACTTCATGCTGATGCCGATGCCGGCGATGATGTTGGTGGCGTGGCCGGTCGTGGAGGCCTGCGCCACGTGCTGCACCGGCTTGAACTGGGTGCCGGTGTAGTACTCGGTGATCCACACCAGCGCCGCGGTCAGCACCAGGCCGACCGCCGCCGACAGCCACAGCGCCATCGCGCCGACCGGGCCCTTGCCGCTGACCTCGATCGCCTCGGGGAACAGCATCGTCGTGACCGGGTAGAAGACGACGAGCGACAGCACGCCGGCGATCGCCAGCCCCTTGTACAGCGCCGGCATCACGTTCTTCATGCCCGGGCTGGCCTTGACGAAGGTGGCGCCGATGATCGACGCGATGATCGAGACACCGCCCAGCAGCAGCGGGTAGACGACCGCCGCGCCGCCGGCCTTGACCATCAGCGCGCCCAGCGCCATCGTCGCGATCAGCGTCACCGCGTAGGTCTCGAACAGGTCGGCCGCCATGCCGGCGCAGTCGCCGACGTTGTCGCCGACGTTGTCGGCGATCACCGCCGGGTTGCGCGGGTCGTCCTCCGGGATCCCGGCCTCGACCTTGCCGACCAGGTCGGCGCCGACGTCGGCGCCCTTGGTGAAGATGCCGCCGCCCAGCCGCGCGAAGATCGAGATCAGGCTCGAGCCGAAGGCCAGCCCGAGCAGCGGCTTGAGTGTCGCCGAGTCAGGTGTGGCCAGCCCGCCGATGGCGAGGAAGAATCCGCCCACACCCAGCAGGCCGAGGCCGACGACGAGCATGCCGGTGATCGCGCCGCCCTTGAAGGCGATATCCAGCGCCGGGCCGATCCCCTTGGTCGCAGCCTGGGCGGTGCGCACGTTGGCGCGCACCGAGACGTTCATGCCGATGAAGCCGCAGGCGCCCGACAGCAGGGCGCCGACGACGAAGCCGACGGCCGTCGACAGGCCGAGGAAGACGGCGATCAGCACCGCCAGCACCACGCCGACGATGGCGATCGTCTTGTACTGCCGCGCCAGGTAGGCCGCCGCGCCCTGCTGCACGGCGCCGGCGATCTCCTGCATGCGGGCATTGCCCGGGTCCTGGCCCAGGATCCAGCTGCGCTGGACAAATCCGTAGATCACGGCCAGCAGGCCGCAGGCCAGCGCGATGTACAGCGCCATCGGGGTCGACATGGTGGACCTTTCCTTCTCGGGGACGGGTGGATGCGCAAAAAAACGGGTGCGAATGTAACCGGGCTTGCTGACGCGGGGCCAAACCGCCCCGCCGCCGCGCCGCCGCGCGCTGCGTCAGTGCGGTGACAGCACCCTGCCTAGAATGCCCGGGCGCACCAACCCGCGCGTCGAGGAAGCCTGCGATGAGCCTGCACAACGTCAAGCCCGGCGCCAAGGCGCCCGACGAGTTCAACGTCATCATCGAGATCCCGATGAACGGCGACCCGATCAAGTACGAGGTCGACCACGAGTCGGGCGCGCTGTTCGTCGACCGCTTCATGTCGACCTCGATGCACTACCCGTGCAACTACGGCTATGTCCCCGACACGCTGGCCGACGACGGCGACCCGGTCGACGTGCTCGTGATCACGCCGGTGCCGCTGATCTCCGGCGTCGTCGTCACCTGCCGGCCGCTCGGGATGCTGCGGATGGACGACGAGGCCGGTGGCGACAACAAGCTGCTCGCGGTGCCGGTGGACCGCATCCTGTCGATCTACAGCCAGTGGCGCCAGCCCGAGGATCTGAACCCGATGCGGCTCAAGACCATCCAGCATTTCTTCGAGCATTACAAGGACCTGGAGGCGGGCAAGTGGGTCAAGGTGCTGGGCTGGGAAGGCCCGGACGCGGCGCGGCGCGAGGTCGCGCAAGGCGTCGCCAACTGGCGCGCGACGCATCCCGCCTGAACCGGGGGCTTCGTCGCTGGCGGCCGGCGCGCCGCTAGCAGTCGTCGCGCCGCGGGTCGCGATCGTCGACGGGCGCGCCCGCGTGGCCGAACGGCGAGCGCTCGCGCAGCTCGTCGAGGTAGCCGGCGATCCCCGCACCCTCGCGCGCCAGGAAATCCGCCACCGCGCCGGCGAAGCGCGCATCGCGCAGCCAGTGCGCCGAGTGCGTGCGCACCGGCAGCAGCCCGCGCGCCATCTTGTGCTCGCCCTGCGCGCCGCCCTCGAAGCGCTCGATGCCATGCGCCAGGCACCAGGCGAGCGGCTGGTAGTAGCAGGCCTCGAAGTGCAGGCACGGCACGAAGCGCGTCGCGCCCCAGTAGCGGCCCCAGGCGGCGCGCCGCGCGCGGTCGACCGCGACCAGCGACGCCGCGATGCGCTCGCCGCCCTGCCAGGCGACGAACATGACCCAGTGCCGCGCCAGGCTGCGCCCGGCGCGCGCGAAGAAGTCGCGCGTCAGGTAGGGCGTGGCGTGGTGCGCGGCGTAGGTCAGCCGGTAGCAGCGGTGGAAGAAGTCCCACAGCGCCTCGTCGATCGCGTCGCCCTCGACAACCTCGAAGCGAACGCCGGCCTCGGCGACGCGGCGGCGCTCCTGGCGGATCTTCTTGCGCTTGTCGCGCGCCATGCGCGAGAGCATGGCGTCGAGGTCCGCCGCCGGCGCGCCGGCGTCCTGCGTCCAGTGGAACTGCACGCCCTCGCGCAGCATCCAGCCCGCCGCGGCGCAGGCCAGGCGGTCGGCCTCGTCGGGGAAGAGCAGGTGCAGCGACGACAGCGCCGCCTCGTCGGCCAGCGCGCGCAGCGCCTGCAGCAGCGCGGCGCGCGCCGCGTCGTCCGTCGCCAGCAGCCGGCTGCCCTCGACCGGCGTGAACGGCACCGCGACCAGCAGCTTGGGGTAGTAGGCCAGGCCGTGGCGGCGGTAGGCGTCGGCCCAGGCCCAGTCGAAGACATACTCGCCCCAGGAATGGGTCTTCAGGTAGGCCGGGCAGGCGGCGACGAGCCCGGCGCCGCGCGCCAGCGTGACGAAGCGCGGCGCCCAGCCGGTGGCCGGCACCGCGCTGCCGCTGGCGTGCAGCGCGGCGAGATATTCGTGGCGCATGAACGGCGTCGGCGCGCGCTGGCGCGCCAGCAGCGCATTCCACGCCGCGGCGTCGATCGCGCGCGGGTCGTCGTGGACCCGGATGACATAATCATCGGCTGCGATTCGAACCTCCATCGACTCCGTGCAGACCCGCCTCGTCGTCGCGCTGGCGCAGATCAACGCCACCGTCGGCGATCTGGCCGGCAACGCGCAGCGCATCGCCGACGCGGCGCGCACCGCGTATGCCGCCGGCGCGCGCGTCGTCGTCGCACCGGAGCTGGCGCTGTCGGGCTACCCGCCCGAGGACCTGCTGCTGCGCCCGGCCTTCATGCGCGCCTGCGGCGACGCCTTGCACGCGCTGGCCGCGCAGCTGGCGGGCCTGGACGGCCTGCACGTCGTCGTCGGCCACCCGCATCCGGGCGGCGAGGGTGGCGATCTTAGGACCCGATCGCTCGCCGTGCCGCGCCGCTTCAACGCCGCCTCGGTGCTGGCAGGGGGACGCGTCGCATCGACCTACTTCAAGCGCGAGCTGCCGAATTACCAGGTCTTCGACGAGCGCCGCTACTTCGCCAGCGGGCGCGATGCCGGGCATGGCGCGGTCGTGCTCGATGTCGCCGGCCTGAGGCTGGGCCTGCTGATCTGCGAGGACGCCTGGCACGCCGAGCCGGCCGAGCGCGCGCGCGAGGCCGGCGCGCAGCTGCTGTGCGTGCTCAACGCCTCGCCGTTCCACATCGACAAGGCCGAGGAGCGCGAGCAGCGCATGGCCGAGCGCGCGCGCGCGGTCGGGCTGCCGCTGCTGTACGCGCACCTGGTCGGCGGGCAGGACGAGGTCGTCTTCGACGGCGCATCGTTCGCGCTCGACGCCGCCGGCCGCGTCGCCGCGCGCGCGCCGAGCTTCGAGGAGCACCTGCTGCGCTGCGAGGTCGACGCCGCGGGCGGCGTGCGCGGCGAGATCCACCCGCTGCCCGCGCACGAGCCGCAGGCCTGGGCCGCGCTCGTCACCGGGGTGCGCGACTACCTGGGCAAGAACGGCTTCCCGGGCGCGATCGTCGGCCTGTCGGGCGGGGTCGACTCGGCGCTGGTCCTGGCGCTGGCCGTCGATGCGCTCGGCGCCGACCGCGTGCGCGCGGTCATGATGCCGTCGCCATACACGGCCGAGATCTCGTGGCTGGATGCGCGCGAGATGGCCGCGCGGCTCGGCGTACGCTACGACGAGATCCCGATCGGGCCGATGTTCGACGCCTTCCGCGCCGCGCTCGCGCCGCAGTTCGAGGGCCTGCCCGAGGACACGACGGAGGAGAACCTGCAGGCGCGGATCCGCGGCATGCTGCTGATGGCGCTGTCGAACAAGACCGGCGCGATCGTGCTGACGACCGGCAACAAGAGCGAGCTGGCGACCGGCTACTGCACGCTGTACGGCGACATGGCCGGCGGCTTCGCGGTCATCAAGGATGTCGTCAAGACCCGCGTCTACGCGCTTTGCCGCTGGAAGAATGCGCAGCCGACGCGGCGCGCCGACGGCAGCGTCGGCCCGGTCATCCCCGAGCGCATCCTGACCCGGCCGCCGAGCGCCGAGCTCAAGCCGGGGCAGGTCGACCAGGACAGCCTGCCGCCGTACGAGGTGCTCGATGCCATCCTGCAGCGCTACATGGAAGACGACCAGACGGTCGAGCAGATCGTCGCCGCCGGCTACGAGCGCGCCACCGTCGAGCGCATCGCGCGCATGCTGATGCGCAACGAGTACAAGCGGCGCCAGGCGCCGGTGGGGATCCGCATCACGCATCGCGGCTTCGGGCGCGACTGGCGCTACCCCATCACGTCGCGGTTTCGCGATTGGTGATTCAATCGCGTATCCATCGCGCACCCCTTGCGCACCCATTCGCCGCACCGACTTCCCCATCGACCCGCACGCACGCCGGAGCACGACCATGAAGCAGATCAGCGCGATCATCAAGCCGTTCAAGCTCGACGAGGTGCGCGAGGCGCTGGGCGAGATCGGCGTGTCCGGCCTGACCGTCACCGAGGTCAAGGGTTTCGGGCGCCAGAAGGGCCACACCGAGCTGTATCGCGGCGCCGAGTATGTGGTCGACTTCCTGCCCAAGGTGAAGGTCGAGATCGTCGTGCGCGACGACGACGTCGAGCGCTGCATCGAGTGCATCGTGCGCGCGGCCAAGACCGGCAAGATCGGCGACGGCAAGATCTTCGTCACCCCGGTCGAGCAGGTGATCCGGATCCGCACCGGCGAGACCGACGAATCGGCGATCTGACCGCGCGCCGCGAGCGCGCTCAGATGCGCGAATAGTCGTCCGGCTCGATCGCGCGCCGCGCCGCCTCGCGCAGCCGCGCCAGCAGCCGCGCCGGGTCGTCGTCGACGATCGGCACCGCGCGCGGCTCGGCGTCGAGAAAACCCTGCTCGACGCAGCGGTCGACGAAGCGCAGCAGCGGCTCGAAGTAGCCGCCGACGTCGAGCACGCCGATCGGCTTGTCGTGGTAGCCGAGCTGGCGCCAGGTCCAGGCCTCGAACAGCTCCTCCAGCGTGCCCAGGCCGCCCGGCAGGGCGACGAAGGCATCGGCGCGCTCGGCCATCATCTGCTTGCGCAGGTGCATCGTCGGCACGACGTGCAGTTCGCTCAGGCCGGCGTGGCCGACTTCGCGCTGCATCAGCGCCTCGGGGATGACGCCGACGACGCGCCCGCCGGCGGCCAGCGTCGCATCGGCGGCGATGCCCATCAGCCCGACGCGCCCGCCGCCGTAGACGAGCTGCCCGCCGGCGGCGCCCAGCAGCGTGCCGAGCCGGCGCGCGGCGTCGGCGAAAGCCGGCTGCGCCCCGGCGCGAGAGCCGCAGTAGACGCACAGGCTGAAGGCCCGGTCGGTGGGCAGCGCGGCGGCGCGGGTGGCAGGGGCGGCGCCGGTGGCGTGGGTGGCGTGGGTGGCGGCATCGGCGGTCATGGCGCCGATTGTCGCCCGCGGCCCGCGCCGACGGGCCCCGATGCGGAAGCCTTCCCTGATCCGGGGCGTGGCCTCGAAACCTGCAAGTCAGCGCCTGGGCGGCGGGCGCGCCGCGACGATGCGCGTGCCGCACAGCAGGTCGTGCAGGAACTGGCGCGACGGGTGCAACCGCGCCAGCAGCGCGATGACGGCGACGTTGGCCGCCAGCGCCGCGGCCGCCGGGGCGCTGCCGCGCAACCCGGACAGCGCCACCCCGGCCAGCGCCGGCAGGAACCAGATCCAGGCCGCGAGATAACGCGCCAGCGCGCGGCCGGTGTGCAGCGGCGCGCCGTCGGTGGCCACCAGCCGCAGCTGCCAGGTCTTCATCGCCAGCGTCTGCCCGCCGTGGGTCCAGAGCCAGACGAAGTACAGCCCGACGACGGCGGCGAGCGTCGCCTGCAGCCCCGTGGCGCCTTGCAGCGCGTGGCGCTGGCCGGTCGCCAGCGCGTAGATGAGCCCGGCCGCGACGACGACGCCGAACAGCAGCACGCCCTCGTAGACCATCGCCGCCAGCCGGCGCCGGACCGAGGGCGGGGCGGCAGGCGCCGGCGGGTCGGCCTTCGGCGCCGGCGCGGGGTCGGCGCCCTTCATGTCGCGCAAGCCGCGCTCTCAGCGTGCCGGTGCCGCGGGCCGGCGCGGCGCGGCAGGCTCGGCCGCCGGCGGAGCCGGCTGCGCAGCAGTGGCCGTGGCAGATGCCGGCTGCGCGGCCTTGGCCGGCGCCGTCTGCGCCGCCGCGGCCTTCGACGCCGC
>JACPVA010000015.1 GCA_016191995.1 Burkholderiales bacterium
AGCCGGCCGGCGCGGTCGAGCGTGCGACGGCATGCGCGGCGCCGCAATTCCCGGCCGCGTATGGCGCCGGCCCGGTGCCCGGCCCCGCGGTGGACATCGGCGAAGGGGTCACGATGCCGGCGGGCGATCCGCCCGCCAGGGCCGCCGAGCCGCGTCGGGGCGATGCGCCGGCCGCCGAAAGGCGCTCTGCGGCGCGCGGCGACGCCGACGCGACGGTGGCGATCCCGCGCGCGCTCGGCGACCGCTGGGACGCGCTGGTGCAGCAGCTGGTCGAGCTCGGCCGCATCGGCGCGCTGACGCGCGAACTGGCGCAGCAGGCCGGGCTGGCCGCGGTCGACGAGGCGGCGCAGCCCGCGGTCTGGCGGCTCGTCGTCGGGCGCGAGACGCTGCGCGCGCCGGTGCTCGCCGAACGCCTGGGCGAGGCAGTCACCGGCCTCGTCGGCGCCCCGCTGCGAATCGAGCTGGCGGCCGGCCAGCCCGACGACACACCGGCGCTGCGCGCGGCCGCGGCGCGCGCGCGCCGGCTGCGCGAGGCCGAGCAGGCGCTCGTCGCCGACCCGGTCGTGCAGGCGCTGCTGCGCGACTTCCCGGGCGCACGCATCGTGCCGGGCTCGATCGAGCCGCTGGACTCGTCGCACTGAAGCCGCGTTCACCCCATCAACCCGAGGAATACGAGCATGATGAAGAACCAACTCGCCGGCCTGATGAAGCAGGCGCAGGCGATGCAGGACAACCTGCGCCGCGCGCAGGAGGAACTGGCGCAGACCGAGGTCGAGGGCCAGTCCGGTGCCGGGCTGGTCAAGGTCGTGATGAGCTGCAAGCACGATGTGCGGCGGGTGACGATCGATCCCAGCCTGCTGGCCGAGGACAAGGACATGCTGGAGGACCTGGTCGCGGCCGCCTTCAACGACGGCCTGCGCCGCGCCGAGGCGGTCAGCGCCGAGAAGTTGGGCAAGCTGACCGCCGGCATGCCGCTGCCGCCGGGCATGAAGCTGCCGTTCTGACGCCGCGCGGTGCTGCATGAGCGCGCCGGGCCGCTCCCAAGCGCTCATGCCGGAGCGGGGAGCGCGCAGGGTCTTCCGGTGAACGCGCTGGGCCGCTCCCGAGCGCTCATCCCGCAGCGCGCCGCGCGCAGGGTGTTGCAGTGACCGCGCGCGCGCTCGATGCGCTGGTCGAGGCGCTGCGGCGGCTGCCCGGCGTCGGCGCGCGATCGGCGCAGCGCATGGCGCTGCAGCTCCTTCAGCACGACCGTGCCGGCGCCGCGCAGCTCGCGCTGGCGCTGCAGCAGGCGCTGGCGGCAGTGCGGCATTGCACGCGCTGCCACACCTTCAGCGAGGACGAGGTCTGCGCGGCCTGCCTCGATGCGACGCGCGACGACAGCCAGCTCTGCGTCGTCGAGACCCCGGCGGACCAGGCGGCGGTCGAGCGCACCGGCAGCTACCGCGGCCGCTACTACGTGCTGATGGGTCGGCTGTCGCCGCTGGACGGCGTCGGCCCCGACGCGCTGCAGGCGCGCTCGCTGATCGAGCGCGCGCTCGACGGCCGGGTGCAGGAGGTGATCCTGGCGACCAGCTTCACCGCCGAGGGCGAGGCGACCGCGCACACGCTCGCCGAGGTGCTGCGCGCGCGCGGGCTGCGCGTGACGCGGCTGGCGCGCGGCGTGCCAGCCGGCAGCGAGCTGGAGTATGTCGACCTCGGGACGATCGCGCACGCGATGCACGACCGGCGTTGAACCCGGGCGTGGCCGTCGGCCGCCGACCCCCCCGCACGCGGGCAACGCGCCGCGCCGAGCGCGTCAACCGCCGATATAGTGCATCTCGATGCGCCGCTGGCCCGGGCCGGGCGCGGCCTGCTGCAGCCCGCGCAGCTCGGAGTAGCGGTCGCCGCGAGCGGACCAGATGTCGCCGATCACCGCCGCCAGCTCGGCGTCGCTCGCGCCGCCGCGCAGCAGCGCGCGCAGGTCGTGGCCACGGGTCGCGAACAGGCACAGGAAGAGCTTGCCCTCGGTCGACAGCCGGGCGCGGTTGCAGTCGCGGCAGAAGGCCTGGGTCACGCTCGAGATGAGGCCGATCTCGCCGCCGCCGTCGGCATAACGCCAGCGCTCGGCGGTCTCGCCCGGCGCGGCGGCGGCCAGCGGCTCGAGCGCGAACGCGGCCTGCAGCCGCTGCAGCACCTGCGCCGAAGGCAGCACCTCGTCCATGCGCCAGCCGTTGGTGGCGCCGACATCCATATATTCGATGAAGCGCAGCGCCACCCGCGGCCCGTAGCGATCGCGCACGAAACGCGCCATCGGCACGATCTCGTGGTCGTTCGTTCCGCGCTTGACGACCATGTTGACCTTGACCGGCGCCAGGCCCTCGTGCAGCGCGGTGTCGATGCCGCGCAGCACCTCGCCGACCGGGAAGTCGACATCGTTCATGGCGCGGAAGATCGCATCGTCGAGCGCGTCCAGGCTGACCGTGACGCGCTGCAGGCCGGCCTCGCGCAGGGCGCGCGCCTTGCGTGCCAGCACCGAGCCGTTGGTCGTCAGCGTGACGTCCAGCGGCTGGCCGTCCAGCGTGCGCAGCGCCGCGAGCTGCCCGATCAGAAGCTCGACATCCTTGCGCAGCAGCGGCTCGCCGCCGGTCAGCCGCAGCTTGCGCACGCCGTGGGCGACGAAGAGGCGCGCCAGGCGCGTGATCTCCTCGAAGCTCAGCAGCTCGGCGTGCGGCAGGAAGCGGTAATGGCGGTCGAACACCTCCTTGGGCATGCAGTAGCGGCAACGGAAGTTGCAGCGGTCGGTGACCGAGATCCGCAGGTCGCGCAGCGGCCGCCCGAGCGTGTCGACGACGCGGCCCGACGGCGGCGCGAGGGTCGCGGGGATGCGCGGCACCGGCGCCGCGACGCGCTCGTCGACCAGCGGGATGATGTTTTCGCCCATGACACAGGCACCCGCGCGGCGGGTACCGGGTTGCAGCCTGAACCGGGATTGTGCCGCGCGGCGTCAGCGCGCCAGCCGCTCGGCCGCGATGCCCCCAGCGCCGTCGGGCTGCTGGCCCCAGGCGCGGCGCGCGCCGTCGAAGCGGCTGGCCCAGTAGCGCGCCTGCAGGCTGTCGACCCGAACCTGGGCGCCGCGGCGCGGGGCGTGGACGAAGCGGCCGTCGCCGATATACAGGCCGACGTGCGAGAAGGCCTGGCGCAGGGTATTGAAGAAGACGAGGTCACCCGGCCGCAGCTCGCCACGCGCCACCGGGGCGAGGGTCACCGCGCGCGCCTGCTCGGCCGAGCGGCGCGGCAGCGCCAGGCCGAGCGCGGTGGCGAAGACATGGCGCGTGAATCCGCTGCAGTCGAATCCCGTCCCGGCGTTGGTGCCGCCCCAAAGATAGGGCAGATCGAGAAAGCTCATCGCCGCCAGCACGAGCTCGGCCGCCGGGTCGTGAGCCTCGTGCGGCCTGCTGGATGATGCCGCCGCAATCGTTGAAGACGCCCCCAGCGCGCCGCGCGCGCGCAGCAGCGAGAGCATCGGGTCGTCGCCCTGCGAATCGGCCTGCGCGGCGTGGGCGCCCGGTGGCTCGGGCCAGGAGGCGATCGCGTCGCCGGCCTCGGACGCCGCGGCCGGCGCCGGCCAAGCCAACGCGGCGGCAACCAGGATCGCGGCGGGGGCGGGCAGCGCGGGCAGGGCGCGCAGGCAGGCGATGGGTGTCACGGCGGGCAAAATAGGCCCATTGCCTCGCCGCTGTCAACGAAAGCGCGCGCCGGCCGTATCCGAAACGCCACGTTCGAGGAGATGACGATGTTCAAGGCCCTGCTGCTGGAGAAGGGCGACGGCGCGACGCGCTGCACGCTGTCCGAGCTCGACGAGTCGCGCCTGCCCGAGGTCGACGACGGCGCCGTGCTGGTGCGCCCGGCCTGCTCGACGATCAACTACAAGGATGCGCTTGCGATCACCGGCAAGGGGCCGGTCGTCCGCCAGTGGCCGATGGTGCCCGGCGTCGACGGTGCCGGCGAGGTGCTCGAAAGCCATCATGCGTATTGGAGCCCGGGCGACCGCTTTGTCCTCAACGGCTGGGGTGTCGGCGAGACGCATTGGGGTTGCCTGGCGCAGCGTGCACGCCTGAAGGGCGACTGGCTGGTCAGGCTGCCGGCGGCGTTCACGCCGCGCCAGGCGATGGCGATCGGCACCGCCGGCTACACGGCGATGCTGTGCGTGCTGGCGCTGGAGGCGCATGGGCTGCGGCCGGGCGACGGCGAGGTGCTCGTCACCGGCGCCACCGGCGGCGTCGGCAGCGTCGCGATCGCGCTGCTGGCGCGGCTCGGCCACCGGGTGACGGCGTCCAGCGGCAAGGCGCAGGAGGCCGACTATCTGAAGTCGCTCGGCGCCGCGGCGGTGATCGACCGCGCCGAGCTCGCCGCCGCCGGCAAGCCGCTGCAGAAGGAGCGCTGGGCCGGCGTCGTCGATGCGCTGGGCAGCCATACGCTGGCCAACGCGATGGCGCAGACGCGCTACGGCGGCGTCGTCGCCGCCTGCGGGCTGGCGCAGGGCATGGACCTGCCGGCCAGCGTCGCGCCGCTGATCCTGCGCGGTGTCACCGTCGCCGGCATCGACAGCGTGATGGCGCCGCGCGCGCGGCGCGAGCAGGCCTGGACGCGGCTCGCGCGCGACCTCGACCCCGCGCTGCTGGAGCGCATGACGACCGAGATCGCGCTCGCCGACGCGCCCGACGCCGCCGCGAAGCTGATGGCCGGGCAGGCGCGCGGGCGCTTCGTCGTGCGCATCGACTGATCCGGCGGCACGGCGGCGCGGCACGTCATTCAGGGCCGACGCACGCAGCGCGCAAGGCGCGCCGCGGCCGCCCATCCGGTCGGGCCGGGCCCGACGGGCCGCAGCGTCAGAACGGCACCGGCGCGCCGCGCCAGCCGGCAGGCAGCGTCGCTGCGCGTGCGAGCGCGGCGGGCGCGCTGATCAGCCCTTCGCAGGCGTTGCGGCCGCGGCGCCGGCGCACGCGGTTGAGCAGCCCCTTGCAGCCAGCGTAGAAGCGGAAGAAGCGCAGCACGCGGTCGATCTCGTCCGCGCTCGGCGGCTGCGCGCTGCAGATCAGCTTGTCGTCGACCATGCCGCGGTCGCTCAGCGTGACCGCGGCCCAGGCGCGCACGCGAAGCCGCGTGCCGAGCGCGAGCCGCGGGCCGAGCACCAGCGCGTCGAGCAGGTCGCCCTCCAGGCCGAGCATCGACGGCACGGCGCCATAGTTGTACGGGCAGGGCAGCGGCGAGACGAAGCGCACGCGGCCCGCGGCATCGCGCTTGAGGAAGCTGCCGCGCGGCACCTCGACGACGACCTCGACCTCGGGCGCCGCAGCCCCGGTTGCGGGCGGATCGGCGGCGATGCAGGGCGCGATCATCGCCCGAGCCTACGACACCGCGGCGGCGCGCGGCTCGGGCCCGAGGACGGGCGACGGGCGGGATCCCGTCGCGAGGCGGACAAGACCGGGCGAGCGTCGCGGTGCGGCGTCGTCGAACGTATAGTGCCCGCATGGACGCGCCGACCCAGCAAGGCCTGCATCGTGGTGCAGCGAGGGACCGCCTCGACGCCGCGCGGTGCCAGCTGCTGCTGGTCGACTTCCAGGCCCGGCTGATGCCGGCCATCGACGCCGGCGAGCGCGTGCTCGCGACCGCGCTGCGGCTGGCGCAGGCGGCGCGGCGGCTCGCGGTGCCGGTGCTCGCGACCGAGCACAACCCGCGCGCGCTCGGGCCGAACCTCGATGCGCTGCGTCAGCACTGCGCAAGCGCGTTGACGAAAATGCACTTCGACGCATGCGAGGACGGGCTGCTCGACGCGCTGCAAGCGGGCTCGCCGAGGCCGCAGGTGGTGATCGCCGGCTGCGAGTCGCATGTGTGCCTGCTGCAAACGGCGCTCGGTCTGCTGCGCGCCGGGCGGCGTGTGTGGGTCGTCGCCGACGCCTGCGGTTCGCGTCGGCCGGCCGACCACGCGCTGGCGATGCAGCGGCTGCGCGACGCCGGGGCGACCGTCGTCGGCGCCGAGATGGTGATGTTCGAGTGGGTTCACGATTGCCGGCATCCGGCCTTCCGGGAGGTGCTGGCGCTGATCAAGCTAGGCTGACGGCGGCTGCCCGGGGCTGCTGCGGCAACCACAGGAGACTCGCATGGGCTACGCCGACTTCCACCGCCGTTCGATCGAGGATCGCGACGCCTTCTGGGCCGAACAGGCCGCGCTGATCGACTGGAAGCAGCCGTTCACCCAGGTCTGCGACTACAGCCGCCCGCCGTTCGCGCGCTGGTTCGTCGGCGGCACGACCAACCTGTGCCACAACGCGGTCGACCGCCACGCGGCGACGCACCCGGGCCGCAACGCGCTGATCTGGGTCTCGACCGAGGTCGACAAGGAGATCGTCTACAGCTTCGCCGAGCTGCAGCGCGAGGTCGAGCGCATGGCCGCGATCCTGCAGTCGCTGGGCGTCGGGAAGGGCGACCGGGTGCTGATCTACATGCCGATGATCCCGGAGGCGATCTTCGCGATGCTGGCCACCACGCGCATCGGCGCGCTGCACTCGGTCGTCTTCGGCGGCTTCGCGAGCCACAGCCTGGCGAGCCGGATCGAGAACGCCGAGCCGACCGTCATCGTCAGCGCCGACGCCGGCAGCCGCGGCGGCAAGGGCGTGCCGTACAAGGGGCTGCTCGACGAAGGGATCCGGCTGTCCAGGCACAAGCCGGCGAAGGTGCTGCTGGTCGACCGCGGGCTGGCCCAGATGCCGAGGGTCGAGGGCCGCGACGTCGACTATGCGGCGCTGCGCGCCCAGCACATGGACGCCAAGGTGCCTTGCGCCTGGGTCGAGTCGACGCACCCGAGCTATACGCTGTACACCAGCGGCACGACCGGCACGCCGAAGGGCGTGCAGCGCGACACCGGCGGCTATGCCGTCGCGCTGGCGTCGAGCATGAAGCATATCTTCCTCGGCAATCCCGGCGAGACCTATTTCAGCACCAGCGACATCGGCTGGGTCGTCGGCCACAGCTATATCGTCTACGGCCCGCTGATCGCCGGCATGGCGACCATCGTCTACGAGGGCCTGCCGACGCGCCCGGACGCCGCCGTCTGGTGGAGCCTGGTCGAGAAGTTCAAGGTGACCTCGATGTTCAGCGCCCCGACCGCGGTGCGGGTGCTGAAGAAGCAGGACCCGGCAGCGCTGAAGAAGCACGACCTGTCCACGCTGCGCGCGCTGTTCCTCGCCGGCGAGCCGCTGGACGAGCCGACCGCGCAGTGGATCGCCGAGGCGCTGGGCCGGCCGATCATCGACAACTACTGGCAGACCGAGACCGGCTGGCCGATCCTCGCGCTGTGCAACGGCGTCGAGCCGGCGCCGAGCAAGTTCGGCAGCCCGGGCAAGGCGGTCTACGGCTACGACGTGCGGCTGATCGACGAGGCCACCGGCAAGGACCTGACCGGCGCGAACGAGAAGGGCGTGGTCGCGATCGAGGGGCCGCTGCCGCCGGGGTGCATGCAGACCGTGTGGCGCGACGACCAGCGCTTCGTCGACACCTACTGGAAGAGCATCCCCGGGCGCATGGTCTACACGACCTTCGACTGGGGCATCCGCGACGAGGATGGCTATATCTTCATCCTCGGCCGCACCGACGACGTCATCAACGTCGCCGGCCACCGCCTGGGCACGCGCGAGATCGAGGAGAGCATCTCCAGCCACCCGAACGTCGCCGAGGTCGCGGTGGTCGGCGTCGCCGACCAGCTCAAGGGCCAGGTCGCGATGGCATTTGCGGTGCTGAAGGACGCCTCGGCGGCGGCAACGCCGGAGGCGGCGCTCAAGCTCGAGGGCGAGATCATGAAGGTCGTCGACGGCCAGCTCGGCGCCGTCGCCCGCCCGGCGCGCGTGCGCTTCGTCAACGTGCTGCCGAAGACGCGCAGCGGCAAGCTGCTGCGGCGCGCGATCCAGGCCGTGTGCGAGGGGCGGGACCCGGGCGACCTGACGACGATCGAGGATCCGACCGCGCTGCAGCAGATCAAGGACCTGGTCGGCGCACGTACCTGAGCGCGGGCCTGAGGCGGCGCGGGTGTCGCGCCGCAGACCTGCGCCGGCGCCGGGGCCTTGACGTGGGCGGCGCTCGACGAGCGCGCCGCGCCGCGCCGCGATCCCTGCGCGTCGCGGTCCGGCGCTAGGAAGCCGCCCCGGCCGCGGCGCGCTCCTGCGCCAGCCGGGCATCGTTCTGCAGCCTGGCCACGACCAGGCGCAGCACGTGGAAGCCGAGCTTGGGCTCGAGGTAGTAGAGCTGCGCCATGCCTTCGGACGACAGCGTGTACAGCGTGCAGTCGGTATCGCAGCGGATCGTGCCGGTGCGCGAGTGGTCCGGCGACAGCAGGCCGATCTCACCGACGATCGACCCGGCACCGAGCCGCTGGTCGCGCTCGACCAGCCTCAACTGGCCCTCGTGGACATAGACCATCTCGTCGGCCTTGTCGCCCAGCCGCCACAGCGTCTCGCCGGCACGCGCCTGGCGCCGCGTCATGTGCGGCAACAGCCATTCGGCCACCGGGCTGTCGGCCCTGGCCGTCTCGATGGCCCGCACCAGCTTGCGGATCTCGCGCAGCTTCTTGACGTTGATCGGGATCAGGGCGAGGTAGAGCGCGATCGTCGGCCAGGACTGGGCCCAGATCGCGTAGCCCGCGAGCACGATGCCGGCGACGAGCGCCGTCGTGCGCAGCGGCACCATGCTCTTCATCAGGTAGCTGGCCAGCATCAGCGCCGCACCGACGAAGCCCGCGGCATAGCCGAGCAGGGTGCTGGTCGTCATCATGGGGATGGTTCCTCGCGTTGCCGCGCGCCGCACGCGCGGTCGCGAGTATGCCCAGCACGCGAAGCCTGGGGCGGCGACGCGATGGCTCGCGCCGGCGTGCGCGGTCGTCGGGCGCGTGCCAGGATCAGCCGGCGGGCTGCGCCGGCCGCTGGCGCCGGCGGGCGACGCCGGCCAGCCAGGCGAGCCCGCCCGCCAGCAGCAGGGCACTCGCCGGCTCGGGCACCAGCACCGCGCTGAAAGTGCCGCCATAGCCCTCGCCCGCGGTGCCGGCGAGCTGGCTGCCGGCGATGTCGATCCAGACGCAGCTCTCGATCGGGCAGCTCGCGCGCACGGTGAAGCTGCCGCTGCCGACGGCTACGGTGCCCAATGCATTCAGATCGAACAGGATCGTGTTGCGGACACCCGCCTCGTCGATCGAATTGAAGGTCACGCTCGTGAACTGCAGGCTGCCCGCGGCCTCGACCGTCAACGCAGTGAATTCGTAAGGACCCGCCGGAATCGCGCTGGTGTCGATCTGCCAGGTGTCGAAGAAGGGCTCGCGGGCCGCGGCCAGCGCGGCGAAGCCCGTCGCGGCGGCGCCCGACGAGATCACGCGGCCGAAGCCGTCGATCTCCACCGTGCCGGCGACCGGGTCGACGAGGACGAAGCTGGCGTTGTAGGTGGCCGTGGCGGCCCGGAGATGCCCTGGGAAGGCGCTCAACACGGCCAGTGCGCCGGCGGCGGCGGCCAGCTTGGCCGCGGCGATCGGCGTGCGGCGGATCGTCACAGGGTTCATGGGGCCTCCGGTTTGCGGGTGCTCCGCAGCGGGCGGGTGCCGGCCGCGCGCGCCCGATTCGGCGAGCAGCACGCGAACCCCCGCTTGTATCCGAAGCCGATTCCCGACTCGGCAACGTAGGTTTGCCCCCGAGACGCGAGACGCGAGACGGGCCGGGCACGGGCCGCTCGCCCAGGATCGGCTGAGCCGTGCCGCGGCCCCCGGTGCCTCGCATCGTCGGCGCGCCCCGAGGGCTGAGGTGCCAGGTCGCGGATACGCGAGCCGTATTGCCGCGCGCTCGCTAAGATCGCCCGCGACGTGTCGGGCTGCAGCCCGCGTCCAGGGCGGCCCGGCCTCGGCGCCGCCGCGCGCCAACCGGATCGCCGACGATGTCCGAGCAGCAACAGATCGAGGCAGGCCTGGCCGCGCTGGAGGCGCAGCGCGCCCTGCTCGGCGACAGCGTCGTCGAGCTGGCGGCTGCACCCTTGCGCGCGCGGCTGGAGGCGCTGCGGGCGCAGCAGGCCGCGGCGCAGCCGCAGTTGCGGCAGGTGACGGTGCTGTTCGTCGACACCGTCGGCTCCACGGCGATGGGGCGCAAGCTCGACCCGGAGGATATCCAGGCGGTCATGGACGGCGCCCTGGCCCGTTTCACCGGCGTCGTGCAGGCCCACCGCGGGCGCGTGCTGCAGTACACCGGCGACGGCCTGCTCGCCGCCTTCGGCGCCGACGAGTCGCAGGAGGACGATGCCGAGCGCGCGGTGCGCGCCGGGCTCGCGATCCTGGCCGAAGCCCGGCGCGTCGCGTCCGAGGTCGCGGCCGCGCATGGCGTCGACGGCTTCGACGTCCGCGTCGGGGTCGATACCGGCCCGGCGCTGCTCGGCGGCGGCGTCGATGCCGAGGGGACGATTCGCGGCACCACCGTCAGCATGGCGGCGCGCATGGAGCAGACGGCGCCGCCGGGCGGGCTGCGCATGCACCAGGCGACCTACCGGCATGTGCGCGGGCTGTTCCGCGTCAGCGCGCAGCCGCCGCTGACGGTCAAGGGCGTCGGCGAGCCGCTGCAGACCTACCTCGTGCACGGCGTCAGGCCGCGCAGCTTTCGCAGCGAGGCGCGCGGCATCGAGGGCCTGAGGACCCCGCTCGTCGCGCGCGAGGCGGAGCTCGACCAGCTGCGCGAGCTGTTCCTGTCGATCGCTGCATCGGACGGCAGCGCGCTGCCGCGCCTGGCCGCCGCCACGATCGTCGCCGACCCGGGGCTCGGCAAGAGCCGGCTGCTGCACGCGTTCGAGGCCTGGGTCGACCAGCAGCCGCAGCGCTGCATCGAATTCCGTGGCCGCGCCGATCCGCAGACTATGGCGCGGCCGTTCGGCCTGCTGCGCGATGTCATCGCCGAGCGGCTGCAGATCGCCGACGACGACGAGCCCGAGACGGCGCGGCGCAAGCTGGTGGCGCAGATCGAACCGCTGTTCGCGGCCGACGGCCGGGCGCAGGCGGATCTGCTGGGCCAGTTGATCGGGATGGACTTCTCGGCCAGCGAGCATGTGGCCGGCATCCTCGACGACGCGCGCCAGATCCGCAACCGGGGCTTCCACGCCGCCGCGCAGTTGCTGCGGCTGAGCGCGGCGGCGCTGCGGCAGCCGCTGCTGCTGCTGCTCGACGACCTGCACTGGGCGGACGACGGGTCGCTCGACTTCGTCAACTACCTGGCGCAGGTCAACCGCGACGTGCCGACGCTGATGCTGTGCACGACGCGGCCGACGCTGTTCGAGCGCCGTCCCGACCTGCGGCTGCTGGAGTCGACCTTCACCCGCATCGAGCTGCAGCCGCTGGACAAGCGCGCCAGCCGCGAGCTGGCGCAGGCGCTGCTGCAGCGCATGGACCGCGTGCCGGCCGCGCTCGGCGAGCTGCTGATCGGCAACGCCGAGGGCAACCCCTTCCACATGGAGGAGCTGCTGCGCATGCTGATCGACGACGGCGCGATCCTGGCCGGCGGCGATCGCTGGCAGGTCGTGCCGGACAAGCTGCTGGCCGCGCAGGTGCCGCCGACGCTGACCGGCGTGCTGCAGGCGCGGCTCGACGGCCTGCCGCCGCCCGAGCGCTGGGCGCTGCAGCAGGCGGCCGTGATCGGCATGGTGTTCCGCGACGAGGCGCTGGCCGCGCTCGATCCCGACGCGCCGCTGGCGCTGCCAGCGCTGCTGCGCCGCGGCCTGCTGCTGCTGCATGGCGGCAGCGCGGCCGACGGCGCGCACGACTATGCGTTCAAGCATCAGGCCCTGCACCAGGTCACCTACGACAGCCTGCTCAAGCGCCAGCGCCGCGAGGCGCACGCGCGGATGGCGGCCTGGCTGGCGCAGCATGGCCGCGGCCAGCTGCCGGACATGGCGGGGACGGCGGCCCAGCATTTCGACCGCGCCGGCGATATCGGCAATGCCTGCCGTCACTACATCGCCGCGGCCGAGGATGCGGCCGCGCGCTATGCGAACGAGGCGATGCTCGGCTTCGTCGCGCGCGCGCTGGCCATCGCGCCGGCCGACGACTGGCTGACCCGCTGGCAGCTGCTGCTGCTGCGCGAGCGTCAGCGCGCGCGCCAGGCGGACCGCACGGCGCATCGCGAGGACCTCGACGCGCTGGATCGGCTGGCCGAGGCGATGGACGACGATGCGCGCCGTGCCGCAGCCGCGCTGCGCCGCTCCGGGGCGCTGCTGATCGACGGCGATGCCGCGGCCGCCGAGGCCGCGGCGCGACGCGGGCTGGCGCTGTGCCAGCGCATCGACGACGCGCGGCTGGCGGTGCAGGCGCAGCTCGACCTCGCCAACGCGCTGATCGTCGCCGGCCGCTACGCCGAGGCGCGCGAACAGGCCGACGCCGGGCTCGCGCTCGCGCGCGCGCACCACGACCGCGCCGGGGAGAGCAAGCTCGTCAATGCGCTGGGGCTGATCGCGATGGAGCAGGGCGATCTGCCGGCCGCGATCGCGGCGTTCGAGTCCGGCCTGCAGATGGTGCGTGCCGCCGGCAACCGCGACGACGAAGGGATCCGGCTCAGCAACCTCGGCTCGTGCTGCTCGCGGCTGGGCGACTATGCCGCCGCGCGCCGCCACCTCGACGACGCGCTCCAGGTCGCCCGCCTGACCGGCCAGCGCGCGACCGAGGCGCTGGTGCTGTTGAACGTCGCGTCGGCGGCGCACCTGGCCGGCGACGACCCCGGGGCGCTGGCCTACGCCAACGCGGCACTCGACGCCGCGGTCGAGACCGGCCAGCCCGACCTCGAGGCCTACTCGCGCATGGTCGCCGGCCACGCCGAGCTCGGACTGGGCCGGCTCGACGCCGCCGCCGAGGCCTATGCGCGGTCGCGCGATCTGCTGCAGGCGCTGCCGCTGCGTCCGCAGCAGGCGCTCGACCCGGTATCGGGGCTGGCGCGGGTGGCGCTGGCGGGCGGGCGCCTCGGCGAGGCGCTGGCGCATGTCGAGCCGCTGCTGGCGCATCTGGCGGCCGGAGGCAGCTTCGACGGCGCCGAGGAGCCGCTGCTGCTGCCGCTGACCTGTTATCAGGTGCTGCGGGCTGCGGGCGACCCGCGCGCCGCCGGCGTGCTGGCGACCGCGATGGCCGAGCTGCAGGCGCAGGCGGCGCGCATCGGCGATGCGCGAGCGCGGCGCGGCTTCCTGGAGCAGGTGCCGCATCACCGGGAGCTTTGTGCCGCCTGGGCTGGCTCGGCGGACGGCGAGGGCATGGGTCAGCGACCGCTCTTCCGGTAGGTCCCGACGAGTTCGGCCTGGGCCAGAATGTGCCCCTGCATCGCATGCTCGAGCTGTGACTTGGTCGGGTGCCCGAGCTGCGGCAGCCGGGTGTCCAGGGCGTAAAGCTTGAAGAAATAGCGATGCCGCCCGACGGGTGGGCAGGGGCCGCAGTAGCCGCTGCGCTTCCAGTCGTTCAGGCCTTCGCGCGCTCCGGCAGGCAGCGGCCGACCGCCTTCGGGCAGGCCATCGGTCGCGGGGTCGACATCGAGCAGCACCCAGTGCACCCAGGTCATCCGCGGCGCCGCCGGATCGGGCGCATCCGGGTCGTCGACGATCAGCGCCAGGCTCGCCGTGCCGGCAGGTACGCCGCGCCAGCGTAGCGGCGGCGCGAGGTCCTCGCCCTCGCAGCCATGGCGGCCGGGGATGCTGCCCAGGTGGGCGAAGGCGGGCGAACTCAGTTCCATGACGATGCTCCGGCGGCTGCGGCAGCGGCGGTGTCGCTGCCGGCATGCGCAGGATGCGCGCGTCCGCGGCCGTTGTCGAGCGGCGGTCCGGCCGCGCCGATGGGGCCGCCGTGCCTCGGCCATGCCGGCGCCCAGTCCGCCATGCGCGCATCATCGAGGCCTGTTCGTGGACGACCCGCAACGATGGCAACCATGCTCTGGGTCCTGGCTGCGCCGATCGTGCTGATCGGCGCGACCTTCCTCTGGCAGGACCGGCTGCTGTACTTCCCGGCGCGTGCGACGCCGGCGCAGATGGTTTCCGAGGGGCTGCGCGCCTGGCCCTCGGCGCACGATTTCCGCGGCCTGGTCGCCGAGCCGGCGGGCGAGGCGCGCGGCACCGTGATCGTCTTCCATGGCAACGCCGGCCACGCCGGGCACCGCGGCTTCTATGCCCTGGCGCTGCGGCCGCTGGGCTGGCGCGTGATCCTGGCCGAATACCCGGGCTACGGGCCGCGCGACGGCCGGCCGAGCGAGGCCAGCCTGGTACACGACGCCGAGGCGACGATCGCGCTGGCGAGCCAGCGCCATGGCGGCACGCTGCTGCTGGTCGGCGAGTCGCTGGGCGCGGCGGTGGCCGCGATCGCCGGCGCGCGCCAGCGCGAGCGGGTCGACGGGCTGCTGCTGATCACGCCCTGGGACCGGCTCGCGAACGTCGGCGCGCAGCATTACCCCTGGTTGCCGGTGCGCTGGCTGCTGCGCGACCGCTACGACACGCTGGCCGCGTTGCAGGGCTTCGACCGGCCGGTGGTCGTCGCGGTCGCGCAGCACGACCGCATCGTGCCGGCGCGCTTCGGGCAGGCGCTGGCCGAAGGTCTCGCCCCGCCCCGGCGCCTGCTGACGATCGCACGCGCAGACCACAACGACTGGCCGGCCTTCGTCGACGCGGCGTGGTGGCGCGCCGCCATCGCGGCCGCGCTCGGGGGCTCGCCCGGCGCGCCCGAGCCGGCCGGGCAGCGTGCACAATGAGTGCAGACCTCCGTCGAGGCCCCGGAGTCGCGATGGCGCTCGCTGCAGAAAAGCCCGCTGCCTACGAAGACCTGCTCGCCCTGCCGCCGCATGTGGTGGGCGAGATCGTCGCCGGCCGGCTCGTCACGCATCCGCGACCGGCGCCGCGGCATGCGCTGGCCTATTCGAGCCTGGGCGACGAACTGCTGGGACCGTTCCAGAAGGGCCGTGGCGGCCCCGGCGGCTGGTGGATCCTCGACGAGCCCGAGATTCATATCGGCGCCGACATCGTCGTGCCGGACCTGGCCGGCTGGCGGCGCGAGCGCATGGCGCAGCTCCCCGACACGGCGTGGTTCGGCATCGCGCCCGACTGGCTGGCCGAGATCGTCTCGCCCGCCACCGCGCGCTTCGACCGCGCGGAGAAGCTGCCGCTGTATGCACGCTGGGGTGTCGGCCATGCCTGGCTGATCGACCCCGACCTGCGCACGCTGGAAGCCTACGAGAACCAGTCCGGGCGCTGGGTGCTGCTGGCGACGCTGAAGGACGACGACACGGTGCGGCTGCCGCCGTTCGACGCCGTTGCGTTCGCGCTGTCGGCGTTGTGGGCGGATTGAGGCGCTGCGGCGCGGGGCCGCGCCCGCGGCAGGCTCACCAGCGCAGCGCGACCCCGTAGGCCGCGAACTGCGCGTCACGGCTGACCAATGTCAGCTGCTCGATCTGCGCCTGTGCGATCAGCAGGTGGTCGAAGGGGTCGCGGTGATGCCGCGGCAGCGACGCCACTGCGGCCGCGTGGCGTTCGTCGACCGGCAGCGGGACGAAGCCGCTGCGGCGTGCGAGCTCGGGCAGCTCGGCCACCGGGATCGCGAGCTCGGGCAGCTTGCCCAGACGCTGCTTGATCGCGACCTCCCAGATCGACGCCGCGCTGACGCGCACCGCCTCGGCGCGTTCGATCGCGCGACGTGCCGAGGCCGGCAGCTCGGCAGCGTCGAGCAGCCACCACAGCAGCGCATGGGTGTCGAGCAGCAGCTTCAACGCCGGCCCTCGAACGCGTCGAGGATCTCGTCGGGCAGGGGCTCGAAAAAGTCCGGCGTCAGTCGTCCCCGTCCCCGCGCAAGGCCTGGAGCGCGCCGTGCGGCTGCGACCGGCACCAGCCGCGCCACCGGCTCGCCGTTGCGCGCGATAACCACGTCCTCGCCCCGGCTGGCCGCTTCGAGCAGCCGCGACAGCTGCGTCTTTGCCTCGTGCACATTGACCGTCAACGTCATGGTTGTCCCCGAACTGCCGCGAACCGGTCGGCGTGCGACGATTATCAGCTTAGCCAATCCACATGGTCAATGCAGCCGCCGAGGTGTGCACGACTGCCGGCGATCGATGCCTGAGCCCTGCGCGGCGCGCTACAACACGTCGCTCGCGTAGTCCGCCAGCCTGGACCGCTCGCCGCGCGCCAGCGTCACGTGGCCGCCGTGCGGCCAGCCCTTGAAGCGGTCGACGGCGTAGGTCAGGCCCGAGCTGCCCTCGGTCAGGTAGGGCGTGTCGATCTGCGCCAGGTTGCCCAGGCAGACGATCTTGGTCCCCGGGCCGGCGCGTGTGATCAGCGTCTTCATCTGCTTGGGCGTCAGGTTCTGCGCCTCGTCGATGATGACGAACTTGTTCAGGAAGGTGCGCCCGCGCATGAAGTTCAGGCTCTTGATGCGGATCTTGCTGCGCACGAGGTCGTTGGTCGCGGCGCGCCCCCACTCGCCGGCGCTGGAGTCGCTGCGCGCCAGCACCTCGAGGTTGTCGTCCAGCGCGCCCATCCACGGGCCCATCTTCTCCTCCTCGCTGCCGGGCAGGAAGCCGATATCCTCGCCCACCGGCACCGTGACGCGGGTGACGATGATCTCGCCGTAGCGCCGCTCGTCGAGCACCTGCGCCAGCCCGGCGGCCAGCGTCAGCAGCGTCTTGCCGGTGCCTGCGGTACCCGACAGCGTGACGAAATCGCACTCCGGGTCCATCAGCAGGTTGAGCGCGAAGTTCTGCTCGCGGTTGCGCGCGGTGATGCCCCACACGGCGTGCTTGCCGTGGCCGTGGTCGCGCACCGTGCGCAGCACCGCGGTCTTGCCGGTGATCTCGGTCACGCGCGCGTACAGCGGCGCCGCGCCCGGCGACTCGAGGTAGACGAGGAGGTTGACCATCAGCGCCGGCACCAGCGGGCCGCTGATGCGGTAGCAGGTCTGGCCGCCTTGCTGCCAGCTCTCCATCGTCTTGCCGTGGCGGTCCCAGAAGTCCGCCGGCAGCGCCATGACGCCGGTGTACAGCAGGTCGCCGTCTTCCAGCGTCTTGTCGTTGAAATAGTCCTCGGCCGGCAGCCCGAGCGCGCGCGCCTTGACGCGCATGTTGATGTCCTTGGACACCAGCACGACCTCGCGGTCCGGCCGCTGCTCGCGCAGGCTCTGCACCACGCCGAGGATCTGGTTGTCGGCCTTGCCTTGCGGCAGCCCGGGCGGCAGCCGGATGTCGAGCATCGTGGTCTGGAAGAACAACCGCCCGCCGGCCTGCTTCTGCCCGGTCTTGGCCAGCGGGATGCCGGCACCCGGGTCGAGCGAGCCGTCGGTAGCCAGCGCGTCGAGCTCGCGGCTGACCTGGCGCGCGTTGCGCGCGACCTCGCTCATGCCCTTCTTGTGGCCGTCGAGCTCCTCGAGCGTGATCATCGGCAGGAAGACGTCGTGCTCCTCGAACCTGAACAGGCAGGTCGGGTCGTGCATCAGCACGTTGGTGTCGAGCACGAAGAGCTTGGCCGGGCCGGTGCCGCGCGGGGTGCGTACGCGCGGGCGGGGCTGCGATGCGGCCTGCGGCGCGGCGGCTTCCGCGGCCGGCTCGGCGTGGCGCGGGGGCGGCGCCTCGGGCGGCTCGCCGAGCAGCGCGAGCAGCTCGGGCGCGGGCCTTGGGGCGGGC
>JACPVA010000185.1 GCA_016191995.1 Burkholderiales bacterium
CGGCTGCTACACGCTGGCCTCGGGCGAGACCAACAACACGGTCGACGCGGGGCTGTATCGCCCGGCGGCCATCGGCGACCGCGTCTGGCTGGACGCCAACGCCAACGGCCAGCAGGACGCGGGCGAGGCTGGCGTGGCCGGCGTGGAGGTCGAGCTCTACACCTGCGTGGGCGGGGTCCCCGGCGTCAAGGTCGGCGCCTCGGCCTTCACCGACGCGGCGGGCAACTACGCCTTCACCGGGCTGACGCCGGGTGACTACATCGTCAAGTTCATCACCCCGGCCGGCTTCTTCTTCACGAACCAGAACGTCGGCGCGAGCGACGCCGCGGACAGCGACGCCGACGTCGCCACCGGCTTCACCGGCTGCTACAACCTCGAATCGGGCGAGACCGACAACTCCGTCGATGCTGGCATCTTCAAGCCCGGCGAAGGCGGTGTCGTGCCGTCGATCGACCTCGTCAAGCTCACCAACGGCAGCGACAACAACGCCCCCACCGGACCGTACCTGCCGGTCGGCAGCACCGCGACCTTCACCTACCTGGTGACCAACGACGGCATGGTCGCGCTGTCGGACATCGACCTCTCCGACGACCATGGCACACCAGGCATCCCCGGCGACGACTTCGATCCCACACCGATCCTGGCGGGGATCTACAACATCGGCGACCTCGATGCCGACGGCCTGCTCGACGTCGGCGAGACCTGGACCTACCAGGCCTCGACTGTCGTCACCGCCGGCCAGTACACCAACCTCGGCGACGTGACCGGGACCCCGGTCGACGCAGACGGCAACCCGATCCCCTCGCTGCCTCAGCCGACCGACACGGACCCCGACAACCACTTCGGCGCCCAGGCCGGCATCCACCTCGAGAAGTACACCAACGGCGAGGACGCCGACACCCCGACCGGGCCGGTGCTGCCGGTCGGTGCCATCGCGACCTTCACCTACGTCGTCACCAACACCGGCAACGTCGCGCTGGCCGATGTCAGCCTCATCGACGACAACGGGACGCCCGGCAACATGGGCGACGACTTCCCGCCCCTGTTCACCGGCGGCGACACCGACGGCGACGGCTTGCTCGACCTGAGCGAGACCTGGACCTACACCGCCTCGCACATCGTCACCGAAGGCCAGTACACCAACCAGGCGCTGACCACCGGCACCCCGGTGACCCCCGACGGCACGCCGGTCCCCGGCGTGCCCAAGCCCAGCGACGACGACCCGTCGAACCACTTCGGCGCCGCGCCCGGCATCATGCTGGTCAAGGATGCCGAGCCGACCTCCATCGACCCCTTCGAGCCAGTCACCTACACCTACAGCGTCTACAACACCGGCGCGCTGCCGCTGCTGATCACCTCGCTGAAGGACGACAACGCCACCCCCCTCGACCCGAGCGACGATTTCGACCCGACGCCGATCCTTCAGGGCGCGGGCGACGCACATCCGGGCGCGAACGTCGGCGACCTCGACGGCGACGGCCTGCTCGACCTCACCGAGGTCTGGAAGTACAGCGAGACGGTGATCCTGCCGGTCACGCTGACGACGACGATCAACGGCACGTCGATCGACTCCGGTTCGATCGTGGTCCAGCAGCTCGCCAGCGGCGACTACCGGATCACCTTCCTGCAGAGCACCGCGATCAACGACAACAACTACGCGGCCAGCGGCGATGCCCCGGACTGGGACCGCAGCCACACCTTCAGCAACCTGACCAACAGCGACAAGGCCGGCTTCGAGCTGAAGAATGCCGACGGCACGACGGTGATGAAGTTCTACATGGACTACATCACCGCGACCGGCACCAACCTCGACGGCTACACCAGCTTCGCCGGCTACGCGTCGCTGGGCGTCAGCGGCGGCGACGGCAGCATCTCGATCGGCAGCGCGGGCAGCCTGTCCGACTTCGACAGCTCGCTCGAAACCAGCATGAACCAGCCGGGCACCGCGACCAACGGCACGGCCTACACGGCGATGACGGCGAACTCGCCGATCGGCGATCCCAACTGGGATTACGTGATGGCGTACTCGTTCACCGTCGACGACGCGGTGTTCGGCGCCGCGGGCTTCGGCAGCGCGATGATCTTCGACCAGCACAACTCGCCGCCGAAGATCGGCGACAACTCCTTCACGCCCGAGATCGACGGCGACGGGAGCTGGACCAATACCGCCACCGTCGTCGGCACGACGGCCACCGGGACCACCGTCAGCGACGACGACACCGCGACTGTCTTCTCCGGCGACGCCGGCCCGCGCGTCGATATCGAGAAGTACGTCGCGCCCGAGGGCTACACGCCCTTCGTGCCGATGATCTGCGAGACGCTGGGCAAGCCGCTGGAGATGACCTTCGACTACGAGCCCGGCACCACCGTCAGCAACCCGCAGGGCGGCAAGGCGCAGATCCTGGTGCAAAACGGGGTCGAGGACGACGGCATCTCGTGGGTCATCGTGACCGACAACGCCAGTGCCTCCGCCACCGGGGCACGGGTCTACTTCGCCGGCCTGGTCGACGTCCACGCCGAGTTCACCGCCGCCGCGGCCAACGGCGGGCAGACGACCTTCGGCGCCAACACCTACCTCCACTTCTTCGACGACGCCGTCGGCGGCAGCACGGTTGGCAGCGGTCTGCTGCAATCGGTGAGCTACCACACCTCGTGCTCGCAGGTGATCAACCTTGGCGACGTGACCGGCAACGCGACGCTGGTGGGCTATGTCGGTGAGAACGGCACGATCGACAGCCTGCCCTACGGCGAGGATGCCGATACCGCGCCCGGGCCGCTGGTCGAGGTCGGCTCGACGGTCGACTTCACCTACGTCGTCACCAACCCGGGGGCGACCCCGCTGGCCGATGTCGTCGTCACCGACGACAAGCTCGGCACGCTGACGCTGCTGGAGGGCGACGACGGCGACGGCCTGCTGGAGGCGGGCGAGACCTGGATCTATCGCGCCAGCGACACCGCCCAGGAGGGCCTGCAGACCAATCTCGGCACCGTCACCGCCACCGGCGCCGGCATCGATGTGAGCGACAGCGACGCGGCCAACTACACCGGCGCGGGTGCGCCGAAGTTCTTCGTCGTCGACCACGCCGACGACCTGAGCTACCAGTACGACGCCGGCGGCAGCGGCCTGGGCAGCTTCGCGCTGTCCAACACCGAGGCGCGCGACGTCGCGGCCAACGCGGATGGCAGCCTGCTGTGGGTCCTCGACAAGAACGAGACTGTCAACCGCTACGACAGCAGCGGCAACCTGCTCGGCTCGTGGAAGGCCGACAGCCTGGGCAAGGACCCCGAGGGCATCACCGTCGACGGCAACGATATCTGGGTCGCCGAGCGCGGGCGCAAGCTCTACTGGTACGACGAGCGCGCCGACGACAACAGCGGCAGCTTTGCCGCCAACGCCAGCTTCTCGCTGTCGATCAGCGGCAACCTCAAGGGCATCGTGACCGACGGCGACAAGATGTGGGTCGTGACCGAGGGCGGCACCGACTATGTCTACCGCTTCGACATCGCCCGCGACGGCAGCGGCAAGCCGACCGGGCTGACGCAGGACGGCGTCTGGAAGCTGCCTTCGGCGAACAGCAAGCCCACCGGCATCACGCTCGACCCGACCGGCGCGTCGGACAGCCTGTGGATCGTCGACGAGTCGTCGGACAAGGTCTACGAGTACGCGGGCGGCCGCAACCTGACGAGCGGGACCGGCACGATCAGCGACTCGTTCGCGCTCGGCGCGGGCAACAACGATCCGCAGGGCATCGCCGACCCGCTCGCGGCGCTGCGGTCGGATGCCGGGTCGCTCGGCGACGCGACGATGGCGGCGCTGCTCGACGGCCTGCCGGGCGCCGGCGCGGCGCCGTCGTCGGCGATGCTGCCGTCGGCGGCGGAGCTGCTGTCCGACGGCCTGGGTTCGCTCGACAGCGTGCTGGGCGGCCAGCCGATGGCGATGGACCTCGGCTTCGCCTCGTCGCAGGCGGGCATGTTCGAGGCCGGCGACCTGCTGCGCCAGATCGCGATGCTGCAGATGGAGCATGTCGACCGCGGCCACGTGATGATGGCCTGAGCGCGGCGCAGCCGCTGACGAGCCGCCGGCCGCGTGCCGGCGGCTTTTTTTGCCCCGCCGCGCTCGCGCCGAGCGTTGCGGATGTCGCACCGGCGCCGCATTCGCCCGCCGGCCGCGTGGTGCCGGCGGGCTGGTTCGTGGCAACCTCCGCACCCTCGCAGGCGGCGCCAGCCGCCCGCCCGCCTACGCAACGATGCAATCACCCTCACCGCCCCCTGGGCCCGCCGGCGACACCACGGACGCCGCGGGCGCCGCGCCGCCTGCGCCCGACGAGGCCCCCGCTCCGGCCGGCGCGCAGATGCTGCAGGCCGAGCCGCTGTTCGACAGCATCGTCTTCCTGGCCCGATTCTTCGGCGCCCCCGTGCACCCCGAGCCGCTGCGCGCGCAGCTCGCGTCGCTGCCCGGCGCGCTGCAGCACGACGAGCTGCAGGCGGTGCTGCAGCAGGCCGGGCTGAGCTCGACGCTGCTGGCCGCCGATGGCCCGCGCCGCGACACCGAGCTGCCGGCGCTGGTGCTCGGGCGCAACGGCCGCGTGCTGGCGGTGCTGGCGCGGCGCGACGGGCGCTACGAGGTGCACGACCCCGGCATCGCCGGCAGCCACTGGCTGGACGCGGCGACGCTGCGCGCCGAGCTCGGCGCCGAGGCGCGCTGGCTGGCGGTGCGCCCGGCGCTGTACTTCGACCAGCGCAGCCTGCTGTACACGCTGCCGCGCGCCGGCCGCTGGTTCTGGGACACCTTCGGCCGCAGCCGCTGGATCTTCCGCTGGGCGCTGCTCGGCACGCTGGCGCTCAACGTCTTCGGCGCCCTGCTGCCGTTCTACACGATGGCGGTCTACGACCGCGTGATCCCGAACAACGCGCTGAACAGCCTGGGCGTGCTGACGGTGGCCGCGGCGCTGATCATCGGCTTCGAGCTGGTGATGCGCGGCCTGCGCACCCACCTGCTGGAATCGGCGTCGCGGCGCATGGATGTGGCGCTGTCGGCGCAGGTCTACGCGCAATGCCTGCGGCTGCGCGCCGCCGGCCGCCCGGCCTCCGGCGGGGTGCTGGCCAACACGGTGCGCGAGTTCGAGGCGGTGCGCGACTTCTTCGCCTCCGGCACGCTGGCGCTGCTGGGCGACCTGCCGTTCCTGTTCCTTTTCCTCGGCGTGATCGCGCTGGTCGGCGGCTGGCTGGTCGTGGTGCCGCTGGCGGCGGTGCCGATCCTGCTCGGCGTCGCGCTGGCAGCGCAGCGGCCGCTGAAGCAGCGCGTCAGCGAGGGCATGCGCGAGAGCGCACAGCGCACCGCGCACCTGTTCGAGAGCATGAACGGCCTGGACACGATCAAGTCGCTCGGCGCCGAGGCCTGGAGCCGGCGCAAGTGGGAGGGGCTGACGCAGGCGATCGCGCAGAACTCGCTCGAGACGCGCGAGATCACCGCGCGCGTCAACCACCTCAACGCCGCCGTGACCTCGGGCGCGTATGTCGCCGTCATCGGCGCCGGCGCGATGATGGCGGCCGAGCAGGCGCTGAGCCTCGGCCAGCTGATCGCGGTCAGCCTGCTGACCGGGCGCGCGCTGGCGCCGGCGGCGCAGATCGCCGGGCTGATCGTTCGCTGGCAGCATGCGAAGCTGGCCTACGAGGCGCTGGACAAGGTCATGGGCTCGGCGACCGACGAGGCGCCCGGCGCGCTGCACGCACCGCCGCTGAGCGGCCGGATCGAATTCCGCGACGTCGGCTTCGCCTACCCCGGCAACCCGCCGCTGCTGGACAAGCTCAACCTGCAGATCCGCCCCGGCGAGCGCGTCGGCATCATCGGCAAGCTCGGCTCGGGCAAGAGCACGCTGCTGCGGCTGATGCTGAACCAGTACGCGCCGGGCAGCGGCAGCGTGCTGCTGGACGATCTGTCGGTGACGCAGCTCGAGCCGCTGTCGCTGCGGCGCCAGATCGGCTATGTGCCGCAGGACCTGACGCTGTTCCACGGCACGATCCGCGACAACATCGAGCTCGGCCGCGCCCAGCCCGACGACGCGGCGCTGCTGGCGGCGGTGCGCGACTCGGTGCTCGACGAGACCATCGCCCAGCTGCCGCAGGGTGTCGGCACCGAGGTCGGCGAGCGCGGCGAGCGGCTGTCCGGCGGCCAGCGCCAGGCGGTGGCGATCGCGCGCGCGCTGCTGGCGCGGCCGCGCCTGCTACTGCTCGACGAGCCGAGCAGCATGTTCGACCCCGCGAGCGAGCAAAAGCTCATCGCCCGGCTGCGCGCGCGGCCCGATACCACCATCGTGCTGGTGACGCACCGCATGGCGATGCTCGCGCTCGTCGACCGGCTGATCGTGATGGACCGCGGCCAGATCGTCGCCGACGGCCCGCGCGACGAGGTGCTGCGCCGGTTGCAGCAGGGCGACGCCGCGGCGCCGGCCGCCGGCGCGCGCGCCGCGCCCGCCGCGCCCGCCGCCGCCTCGCAACCGCTGACGGTCTCGCCCCGCCCATGAGCTCCGCCGCCGATTCGATGCAGTTGCCGCCGCTGCCGGCCGACCCCGATGCCGGGCCGCGCCGCACGGCGCTGGCGATCGTCGCCGTCACGCTGCTGTTCCTCGTCGTCGCCGTCGTCTGGATGTCGCTGGCGATGCTCGACGTCTCGGTCAACGCGCGCGGCATGGTCGTGCCGCCGAGCCGGCTGCAGGAGGTCACCAGCCTGGAGGGCGGCGTCGTCGAGGCGATGCTGGTGGCGCCCGGCGAGCGCGTGCGCCGCGGCCAGTTGCTGGCGCGGCTGGATACGGCGCAGGTCGCGGCCAACCTCGGCGAAAGCCGCCAGTACTGGCTGGCGGCGATGGCCGGGCGCGCGCGCGTCGACGCGCTGATCGGCGGCCTCGACCCGGTCTTCGACCCGGCCTGGCGCGCCGAGGCGCCGGAGCTGATCGACAAGGAGCTGCAGCTGTGGCGCGACGCCCGGCGCGAGCACGCCAGCGCGCGCGCTGCCGCCGGCGACGCCGTGCGCCAGCGCAGCGCCGAGCTCGACGAGACCGCCGCGCGCATCGTGTCGATCGACGAGGAGCTGCGCGTCGTGCAGGAGGCCTACCGGCTGGAGGAGCGGCTGCTCGCCGAGGGCGCCGGGGCGCGCGCCGACTACCTCGCGGCCAAGCAGCGGCTGCTGGCGCTGCAGGCGCAGCGCGACGGCCTGCGCGAGTCGCTGCCGCGGCTGCGCGCCGCGCTGTCGCAGGCCCAGGCGGCGGCGTCCGAGATCGACGCCCGCGCACGCGCGCAGTGGGGCGCGCAGCGCAGCGAGTTCGAGACCAAGGCCGCGGCACTGGCCAGCCAGATGACGGGGCAGCAGGACCGCGTCGCGCGGCGCGAGATCGCCGCCCCGGTGGACGGCACCGTCAACCGCATCCTGGTGCCGACGCGCGGCGGGGTAGCGATGCCCGGGCGCCCGATCCTGGAGATCGTGCCGGCCGAGACGGCGCTCGAGATGACGGTACGCGTCAAGCCCGCCGACATCGGCTTCATCCGCGCCGCACAGGAGGCCAATGTGCGCGTGCTGGCCTACGACGCCTCGACCTTCGGCAGCATGAAGGCGCGCGTCGACCGCGTCGGCGCCGATGCCGTCGTCGACGACAAGGGCGAGGCCTTCTTCGAGGTCCAGCTCAGCGCGCAGCCCGGGCAGCTGCAGCTGCACGGCCAGCCGCTGGCGATCTCGCCCGGCATGCCGGTCGAGGCCGGCATCCTGACCGGCGAGCGCACCGTGCTGCAATATCTGCTCAAGCCGGTGCTGCGCGGGCTGCAGAGCTCGTTGCAGGAGCGCTGAGCGTGGCGCCGAGCGCACGACGCCAACGGCGGCGGGGCCGCGCGCGCACGCCTGGCCCGGCCGCCGTGTTGCTGGCGCTCGCCCTCGCGGCGTCCCCGGTGCTGCGCGCGCAGCAACCCACCGGGCCGACGGCAGCGCCTCCTGCAGCCGCCGCCGATACAGCCGCTGCCCTTCCCGCGCCTGCCGCTGCAGCCCCTGCCGCTGCAGCCCCTGCCGCTGCAGCCCCTGCCGCTGCATCCCCTGCCGCTGCGGCCCCTGCCCTTGTGTCCCCTGCCCACGCGAGCGCTGCGCCGCCGGCCGGCGACGCCACCCCCGGCGCGCCGCCCCCGCTGCCCGAGCTGCTGCTGCGCGCGCTGGCGCGCGACCCGCAGGTCCAGGTCGCGCGCAGCGTCTACGGCATCGCCCACGAGCGACTGCGGCAGGCGCAATCGCGCATGTGGCCGGTGGCCGGGCTGAGCGCGACCTACGGCGAGTCGGTCGACGTCGAGTTCGGCCGCGCCGAGTTCGACCGCCGCACCGAGCGCGCCGAGGCCTCGCTGCGCTGGAATGCGCTCAACGGCGGCCGCGACCGGCGCGAGATCGACGCCGCCGAGATCGAGCTCGATGCCGCGCTGCTCGGCCTGCGCCAGGCGCAGGAGGAGGTGTCCGAGCGCCTCGCCGGCGCCTACCTCGACCTGCTGCGCCAGGAGCTGCTGCTGCCGTATTCGCTGGCGCGGCTGGAGGCGGTGCGCGAGCTGACGGCGCGCGCGCGCCGGCAGGCCGAGCTCGGCCGCATCGCCGACGCCGATGCGCGGCAGGCCGACGCCGCGCTGGCCGATGCCGAACTGGTGCACGCGCAGGTCGAGGCCGACCTCGAAGCCGCGCGCCGGCAGCTTTCGGTGCTGGCCGGCGAGCCGGTCGCCGCCGCCACCGCCGCCGGGCTGCCGATGCTCACCGGCCGCCCGGCGACGCTGTTCGACCATGACGCCGTGCCGGCGAGCCTGCGCGCCGAGCGCCTGCGCGCGAGCGCGGCGCGCGAGCGCGTGCAGACGCTGGCGCAGGCACTGTCGCCGCGGCTGGACCTGGAAACGCGCTACCGGATGCACGACCGCACGACGCCGGCGGCGACGACCGAGACGCGCAGCGGCTGGACGGTCGGGCTGCGCTGGGAGTTTCCGCTCGGCGGCGAGCTGATCGCGCGCCGCAACGAGACCGCGCACCGCGCCGATGCGCTGGCGGCCGAGACGCAGCGCCTCGAGCAGCTCGTGCGCGCCGAGCAGGCGCTGCTCGAGCCGCGGATCGACAACGCCGAGCGATCGCTGGCGATGCTGGCGCGCCAGATCGAGCAGTATGCGCGGCTGATCCGCGCCGGCGAGCTGCAGTTCGAGGCCGGGCGGCGCGGCGTGATCCAGCTGATCCAGTTGCACGACGCGCGCTTCGCCGCCGAGGCGCGGCGCGGGCAGGAGGCACGCCGGCTCGCCGGCGACCGGCTGCGCCAGCTCGCACTGGGCGGCGAGCTGCTGGAAGCACTCGGCGTGCCGGCGGTCGAGCCGCCGCCGACGGCGCCGCTGATCCCGCCGCCGGCGCAGTAGGCGCTCGGCGCGGCGCTGCCGCCCTCGTGCGCCGCGTCAGGCCGCCAGCGCCGGCGCGCGCAGCATCGCCTCCACCGCCTCGGGCGCACCCGGCCTGGCGTAGAGGTAGCCCTGCGCCAGATGGCAGCCCTGCGCCAGCAGGCTGGCGGCCTGCGCCGGCGTCTCCACGCCCTCGGCGACGACCTCCATGCCGAGCGCACCGCCGAGCCGGATCACGGCCTCGGTGATCGCCGCCGTGCGGCGGTCCTCGGGCAGCCGCGCGACGAAGCTGCGGTCGATCTTGACGACGTCGAACGGGAAGTCGCGCAGCTGCGTCAGCGACGAGAATCCGGTGCCGAAGTCGTCGATCGCCACCCGCACGCCGAGCGCCTTGATCGCGCTGATGCTGCGCAGCGCGGCCGCGGTATCGTGCATCAGCATCGATTCGGTGACCTCGAGCTCGAGCCAGCGCGGCTCCAGCCCGGTCTGCGCGAGCGCCTCGCGCACGACCTGCGCGAAGTCCGGCCGGCCGACCTGCAGCGCCGAGACGTTGACGCCGACCGGCATCGGCGGCAGCCCGGCGCGCTGCCAGCTGAGGTTCTGCGAGCAGGCCATCTGCAGCACCCGCTGGCCGATCGGCACGATCAGCCGCGTCTGCTCGGCGACCTCGATGAAGCCGCCCGGCGCGAGCAGCCCGAGCGTCGGGTGCTGCCAGCGCAGCAGCGCCTCGGTCCCCAGCAGCTGGCCGTTGCGCACGTCGACACGCGGCTGGTAGGCGAGCACGAACTCGTCGCCGTCCAGCGCGTGGCGCAGCGACGCCTCCAGCTCCAGCCGGCTCGCGGCCAGGCGGTTCATGTGGTCGCGGTAGAACTGCACCTGGTCCTTGCCGCGCTCCTTGGCCAGCCCGAGCGCGATGTCGGCGTTCTGCAGCAGCGTGTCGGCATCGTCGCCGTCGCCCGGGAACAGCGCGACCCCGATGCTCAGCGCGGGGAAGATCTCGACGCCGTCCAGCCGCACCGGCGTGCCCATCGCCGCGCGCAGCCGCTGCGCGACGAGCTCGGCATCGCCCGGCTGCGCGAGCTGGTTCAGCAGCACCGCGAACTCGTTGCCGTACAGCCGCGCCAGCCCGCTGGCGCGCTCCAGCGCCGTCGAGTGGGCGACGATGTCGCTGCTGCGCAGGCAGGACTCCAGGCGCCGCGCGACCGCATGCAGGAACTCCTCGCTGCAGTCATGGCCCAGGGTGTGGCGGATGCGGCGGAAGTCGTCGACGTCGGCCAGCATGACGGCCAGCGCGCTGCCGTTGCGCCGCGCCAGGCGCAGCATCAGCCCGAGCTGCTCGCGAAACAGCAGCCGGTTCGGCAGCCCGGTCAGCAGGTCGTAGCAGGCGGCGCGGCGGCGCTCGGTCTGCGCGGCGCGGTCCGGCGCCACGGTGTCGGCAACGGCGGTAGTCTCATCGATCACGCGCTGATCTCCTGGGTGCTGACGGCGTCGTAGACGACGACGCGGTTGCGGCCGCCTTCCTTCGCCGCATACAGCGCGCGGTCGGCCTGATCGACAAGGCCGGGCACGCTGGTGGCGCCGAACTCGGTGCTGCTGACGCCCAGGCTGGCCCTGAGCACGACCGCCTCGCCCGGCCCGAGGCCTTCGCCGCGGTTGTCGGCCAGCCGGGCGCGGATCGACTCGGCGAGTTCCGCGGCGCCGCCGGCGTCCGTGCCCGGGACGACGACGCAGAACTCCTCGCCACCGTAGCGGCCGACCAGCGCGTCGTCGCGCACCGACGACTGCAGCAGCTCGGCGACGCGCTTGATCGCCTGGTCGCCGACGGCGTGCCCGAAGCGGTCGTTGACCGACTTGAAGTGGTCGATGTCGACCATGATCGCGGCCAGCGGCCGGCCCCTGCGCTGCGCCTGCTCGCGCATCTTCTCGGCCTGCTCGAAGAAGGCCCGCCGGTTCAGGCAGCCGGTCAGCGGGTCGCGCGTGGCCAGCCGCTGCAGCGCACGGTTGCTGACCTCGAGCTCCTGCTTGGACGCCGCCAGGTCGGCCAGCACCTCGAGCAGCTGCTCGTGCGACTGCTCGAGCGCCGTCACGTCGTCGAGCGTGACGATGCATCCGCGCAGCGCGCCACCCTCGTCGAGCAGCGGCGAGCAGTTGAGGTTGACCCTGGCGCGCAGCTGGGCGCCGTCGGCGATCTGGAACGGCAGGCCGCGCAGCGGCTGCGCGCGCTGCACCGCCGTCAGCCATGGCGCCGGGTCGGCGCCGCCGGCGCCGGGGACCGGCTGCAGCCAGCGCAGCTGCTGCAGCGCACGGCCGGTCAGCGGCGCTTCGTCACCGGGCGGCTGCAGCCGCGACGCGCTGCGGTTGGCGAGCATGACCCGGCCTTCGGTGTCGACGATCAGCACGCCCTCGCTCAGGGTGTCGAAGGCGTTGCGCACGCGGTCCGGAACGACGGTCGACGGGTCCAGGTGCTGCAGCGTGCGCTTGAGGTACAGGTAGAACAGCAGCGTCCCGAGCGGGGCGAACAGCAGCAACAGCGCCGCCGGGCCATCCAGCAGCCCGGCCAGCCACCGCGCCGGGCCGGGCCGGTGGTAGCTGACTTCGAGCCTGCCCCAGTGCCGGCCCGACGCGGTGATGCCGACCGTGAGCGGCTCGGCCCCAGGGACGATCGGCCCCGCGGCGGCGAGCACCGTACCGTCGTCGCGGCGCAGCACGATGGACTCGACCTGCGGATCGCGCGCCTGCACCGCCTGCAGCGTGCGCACGACGGCGCGGCGGTCCTCGGCCTGCACCAGCGCGGCGGCCTGGATCGCGAGCTGCTCGACCTGGCGCACGCGCAGCGCGCGCTCGGTCTCGGCGCGGTCCGGGAAGACGCGCAATACGAGGTCGAACGCGAGCAGCAGCAGCAGCGCCAGCGAGACCAGGCCGACCGCGATGCGCGGGATGGCGCGCAGCTTCATGCGTCGGTCTCCAGCGGTTCGACGCGCATGCGCTGCAGATCACCGGTGCCACCAGACGCCCGGTCGACCACGCCGGGCCGCGCCGCGCGGAGGCGGTCGGAAGGTGTGGCTGCCAGCGCATCGGCTGCGGGTTCGCCGGCCGACATTTCCGCGGATCCCGCGGGTGGCCGGCCCGCCGGGGTGTCCGCCGGCGCGCCCGGGGCCACGGCGCGGCGCTCGTCGTCGCGCGGCCGGCCCAGGATCGGAAGCGGGTCGAAGGCGCGCCAGGCCGGCACCGAGGCCAGCAGCGCCGCCAGCAGGCCGCCGGCGCGGCCGAGCCACAGCAGGGCGCCGGCCGACAGCAGCAGGCCGCCCCCGGCCACCGGGTCCAGCTCGAAGTCCAGCGTCCCCGGGCCGTCGTCGTCGGCACCGCGTATCCACTGGTCGACCAGGCTGTCGAGCAGCGCCTGGTCGTCGGCGCCGTCCGAGTCCAGGGCAAGGTCGCTGCCGAGCGCGGCCAGGCGCTTCATGAAGGCCTCGAAGTCCTCGAGCGCGAGCGCGTCGAGGCTCCACTCGGCCGGCAGGCCGGCCATGGGTGCGCGCAGTGCCGTCGCATCGGCTTGCGGCCAAGATCCGTCCTGGCGCGAACGCCCGGCCCCGATCCCGCGCTGCAGCGCCTCGCCGTGAGGCGACGCGGCGGCATCGGCACCGACGTCGTCTCCTGGCCGAGCCGAGCCGGAATCGGCGCCGTCGATCGCGGTTCGCCCGCCTGCGCCCTGCGCCGCGTCGACCGGCGCGAGCGCCTCGTCCTGCGGCCCGGCAGGCAGCGTGGAAGCGCCGGCAGCCGGCGTGCTGCCGCGGTCGACGGGTTTCATGGTGGCGGACGAGATGGCGGGTTCGCCCAGGGTTTCGGTCTGCCACGGCACCGCGTTGACCGGGAATTCGGGCGCGACCGGACGCGCGCCGGCCGGCGGCGTGACCTCCGACACGACCGTCTCGGCCGTGCCTGCACCGTCGACGTAGGACACGGCCAGCGAAATGCCCGCGCCGATATCGGCCAGCCCGGGGGTGTAGCGCGGGCCGGTGGCGCCGTCGATCGGGGCCCCGTCGCGCAACCACTGGTAGCTGAACGCGCCCAGGCCCTCGACGTCGCCGAGGTGCAGGATGTCGGCTGCGATAACCTGACCCTCGATCGCCGTGCCGACGATCGCGGGCAGGCCTGTCGGCGCATCGTTGACCGCGGCGATGTCGAGCTGCGCGCTGCCGGCCACGACCCCGCCATGCCCGTCGCCGATCGTGTAGCCGAGGCTCAGTGCCGTGTCGTCGTCGGTGGCCGGGGTGTAGATCCAGCTCCCGTCGCCGTGGTCGACCAGGCTGCCGCGGCCGGCGGTGAGGGTCAGGCCGGTGGCGGTCAGCGCATCGCCGTCGATGTCGGCGGCACCGACGAGCAGATCGGCCTGGGAGATGACGCGCGCGCCGCTGTCCTCGGCGACGGGTGCCAGCACGACGGGGGTCGTGCTCGGCGCGTCGTTGACCGGCGTGATGTCGAGTGTCGCCGCGCCGGCGACGCCTTCGGTGCCATCGCTGATCGCGTACGCGAAGCTGACCGAGGTGTCGTCGTCGGTAGCCGGGGTGTAGGTCCAGCTGCCGTCGCCGTGGTCGACCAGGCTACCGTGGCCGGCGGCGATGGTCAGGCGCGTGGCGGTCAGCGCATCGCCATCGATGTCGGCGGCATTGCCGAGCAGCTCGCCCTGCGTGATGAGAAGCGCGCCGCCGTCCTCCGCGATCGGCGCCAGCACGACGGGGCTCGTGCCCGGCGCATCGTTGACGGGTGTGATATCGAGCGTGGCAGTGCCGGCGACCGCGCCGCCCTGGCCGTCGCTGATCGTGTACGCGAAGCCGACGGCCGTGTCGTCGTCGGCGGCCGGGGTGTAGGTCCACGTGCCGTCGCCGTGGTCGACCAGGCTGCCGTTGCCAGCGGTGATGGTCAGGCCGCTGACGGCCAGCGCGTCGCCATCGATGTCGGCGGCGTTGGCGAGCAGCTCGGCCTGGGTGATCAGCCTCGCGCCGCTGTCCTCGGGGATCGGCGCGACCACGACGGGGTTGGTAGTCGGCGCATCGTTGACAGGCGTGATGTCGAGCGTCGCGTTGCCGGCGACGCTGCCGCCGTTGCCGTCGCCGATCGTGAAGCCGAAGCCGACCGCGGTGTCGTCGTCGGCCGCCGGGGTATAGGTCCACGTGCCGTCGCCGTGGTCGACCAGGCTACCGTTGCCGGCGGTGAGGGTCAGGCCGGTGGCGGCGAGCGCATCGCCGTCGACATCGGCAGCACTGGCCAGCAGCTCGGCCTGGGTGATCAGCCTCGCACCGCTGTCCTCCGCGATCGGCGCCAGCACGACGGGACCGGTGGTCGGCGCATCGTTGACGGGCGTGATGTCGACAGTGGCAGTGCCCGCGACCATGCCGCCCCGGCCGTCGCTGATCGTGTAGGCGAAGCTCACCGACGAGTCGTCATCGGCGGCCGGGGTGAAGGTCCAGTTGCCGTCCCCGTGGTCGACCAGGCTGCCATGGCCGGCGCTGATGGACAGGCCAGTGGCGGCGAGCGCATCGCCGTCGACATCGGCAGCATTGGCCAGCAGCTCGGCCTGCGTGATCAGGCGCGCGCCGCTGTCCTCGGCGATCGGCGCGAACACGACGGGGCTGGTGGCCGGCGCATCGTTGACGGCCGTGATGTCGAGCGTCGCGCTGCCGGCGACGCTGCCGCCGTTGCCATCGCCGATCGTGTAGGCGAAGACAACTTCGCCAGCGTCACCGGCCGTTGGCGTGTAGGTCCAGCTGCCATCGCCGCGGCGCGCGAGCGTGCCGCCGCCGGTGGTGATGACGAGGCCGGAAGCCACGAGCGCGTCGCCATCGATGTCGGCGGCATCGGCCAGCAGCTCGGCTTGGCTGATCACGCGCGCGCCGCTGTCCTCGGCGATCGGCGCCAGCACGACCGGGCCGGTGGTCGGCGCGTCGTTGACGGGTTCGATGTCCAGCGTCGCGGTGCCGGCCACCGAGCCACCGCCGCCATCGTGGATCGTATAGGCGAAGCGCACCGAGGCGTCATCGTCGGCGCGGGGCATGTAGGTCCAGCTGCCGTCGCCGTGGTCGACCAGGCTGCCACGGCCGGCGCTGATGGTCAGTCCGGTGGCGACCAATGCGTCGCCGTCGACGTCGGCCGCATTGGCCAGCAGCTCGGCCTGCGTGATCAGCCTCGCACCGCTGTCCTCCGCGACCGGCGCCAGCACGACGGGACCCGTCGTCGGTGCATGGTTGCCGGCGACGATGCCCATCGTCGCCGAGCCGGCGACGATGGCGCTGCCGTCGCTGATCGTGTAGCCGAAGCCGACCGCGCTGTCGTCGCCAGCGGCCGGGGTGTAGGTCCACGTGCCGTCGCCGCGGTCGACCAGGCTGCCATTGCCCGCGGTAATGGTCAGGCCGGTGGCGACGAGTGCGTCGCCGTCGACGTCGGAGGCGTTGGCCAGCAGCTCGGCCTGCGTGATCAGCCGCGGCCCGTCGCCGGCGCCGATCGGCGCCAGCACGACCGGGCTGGTCGTGGGCGCATCGTTGACCGGCGCGATATCGAGCGTCGCGGCCCCTGCTATGCCGTGGCTGCCGTCGCTGATCGTGTAGCCGAAGCTGACCGCGGTGTCGTCGTCGGACGCTGGGGTATAGGCCCAGGTTCCGTCACCGTTGTCGACCAGGCTGCCGTTGCCGGAGGTGATGGTCAGGCCGACGGCGGTCAGCGCGTCGCC
>JACPVA010000197.1 GCA_016191995.1 Burkholderiales bacterium
CGTGCGCCGGCAGCACGAGCGGGCGCGCCGAGACCACGGCCGGGCTTCCCGGGATGCGCGCCGCGCCGCCCGCGCTGCCAGGCCAACCCGCCGCCGCCGTCGCAGCGCGTCCAGCCGTCGCCGCCGTCCCTGCCGTCGCCCGCGCCCCGGCCGCCCCGTCCGCCGTCGCGCCGGCCTCGTGGCCCGCGGCCGTCTCGTCGTCCCGGGCCGCTGCGGCATCGTCGCCCGGCGCCGGTGCGCGCTGGCGCGCGACGCGCTCGAGTGTGCCGAGCACGCTGTCGCGGTAGGCGCTGAGCGCGCCCGGCGTGGTCGGGAAGGGCGGCGAATCCGG
This sequence comes from Burkholderiales bacterium, assembly GCA_016191995.1. Taxonomy (GTDB): domain Bacteria; phylum Pseudomonadota; class Gammaproteobacteria; order Burkholderiales; family Burkholderiaceae_C; genus Rubrivivax. Next base: position 332 of record JACPVA010000197.1, read on the forward strand.
CCCGACGTCGACGAGGTGCTCGACCGCGTTGAAGACCGCCTGGCAGCGGCCGCAGCGGACCCAGCCCGCGGATGCGCGCAGCTGGTCCTCGACGACGCGGAAGACCGTGCCGCAGGCGCTGCAGCGCGTGGCCAGCGTCACCGCGTGTCGGCCGGGCGCTGCGCGACCAGCAGCACCCAGCCGTCCTCCTCGTCGTCGACCGCCAGCGCCAGCGCCGGCGCATACGCCGCCTGCAGCTCGCCGGCCTGGCGCGCCAGGATGCCGGCCAGCACGAGATACCCGCCGGGCGCGAGGTGCGCGCTCAGCAGCGGCGCCAGCAGCTTCAGCGGCGTGGCCAGGATATTCGCCAGCACCAGCGGGTAGACCCCTGCCGCGAGCGCCGGCTCGCCGGCCTGCAGCGCGACGCGGTTGGCGGCGGCATTGGCCCGGGTCGTGGCGACCGCGGCCGGGTCGATGTCGACCGCATCGATGCCGCGTGCGCCGTGCAGCGCCGCGCCGATGGCCAGGATGCCCGAGCCGCAGCCGTAGTCGAGCACGCGCGTCCAGTCCGATGCCAGCGCATCGGCGCGGCGCGCGATCCAGCGCAGGCACATGCGCGTCGTCGGATGGGTGCCGGTGCCGAAGGCCAGCCCCGGGTCGAGCCGGATCGCGCGCTCGGCCTGGGCCGGCACCTCATGCCAGCTCGGGACGATCCAGAAGCGCTCGCCGATCGCGACCGGGTCGAACTGCGACTGCGTCAGCCGCACCCAGTCCTGCTCGGGCAGCGCGCGCAGCGCCTGCAGCGCCAGCGCGTCGGCAGGCCCGGCGGCCGTCGCCGCCCCGTGGTCGGCGAGCAGCCGCGCCGCCGCGGCGTCGGCCGCCGCCTCGTCGTCGAACAGCGCCACCAGCGTCGAGCGCCGCCAGCCCGGCGCCACCGGCGCCATCCCCGGCTCGCCGAACAGCGCGCGCTCGGCGTCGCTGCCGGCGTCGGCATCCTCGACCGAGACCGCGAGCGCGCCGAGCTCGTCGGCCAGCAGGTCCGAGACCGGCTCGACGAGCGCCTGCGGCAGCCTCAGCACGAGCTCGAACATCGTCGGCGCCGGGGGTCGGGCAGGAGGCTCAGCGCCGGTGCTGCGCGAGCCAGCCCTCCAGGTAGTGGATGCTGGTGCCGCCCTCGACGAACTTGGCGTCGACCATCAGCTCGCGGTGCAGCGCGAGGTTGGTCTGGATCCCCTCGACGACCGTCTCCTGCAGCGCGGTGCGCATGCGCGCCAGCGCCTGCTCGCGCGTGTCGCCGTGGACGATGATCTTGCCGATCATCGAGTCGTAGTTCGACGGCACGACGTAGTTCGTGTAGACATGCGAGTCGACGCGCACCCCCGGCCCGCCCGGCGCGTGCCACAGCGTGACGCGCCCCGGCGACGGCACGAAGCGGTACGGATCCTCGGCGTTGATGCGGCACTCGATCGCATGCCCGCGCATCGCGACCTGGCGCTGCGTGAACGGCAGCTTCTCGCCGGCAGCCACCCGGATCTGCATCTGCACGATGTCGATCCCGGTGACCAGCTCCGTCACCGGGTGCTCGACCTGCAGGCGCGTGTTCATCTCGATGAAGTAGAACTCGCCGCCCTCGTACAGGAACTCGAAGGTGCCCGCCCCCCGGTAGCCGATCTTCTTGCACGCGCCGGCGCTGCGCTCGCCGATGCGCTCGATGAGGCGGCGCGCGATGCCGGGCGCCGGCGCCTCCTCGATGATCTTCTGGTGCCGGCGCTGCATCGAGCAGTCGCGCTCGCCGAGCCAGACGGCGTTGCGCTGGGCGTCGGCCAGCACCTGGATCTCGACGTGGCGCGGGTTCTCCAGGAAGCGTTCCAGGTAGACCGCCGGGTTGCCGAAGGCCGCACCGGCCTCGGCGCGCGTCGTCTGCACCGCGTTGAGCAGCGCCGCCTCGGTGTGGACGACGCGCATGCCGCGCCCGCCGCCGCCGCCGGCGGCCTTGACGATGACCGGGTAGCCGACCGCGCGCGCGATGCGCAGGATCTCCTTCGGGTCCTCCGGCAGCACGCCGTCGGAGCCAGGCACGCAGGGCACGCCGGCGCGCACCATCGCCTGCTTGGCCGAGACCTTGTCGCCCATCAGCCGGATCGACTCCGGCGTCGGCCCGATGAAGATGAATCCGCTGCGCTCGACGCGCTCGGCGAAGTCGGCGTTCTCCGACAGGAAGCCGTAGCCGGGGTGGATCGCCTCGGCGTCGGTGACCTCGGCGGTGGCGATGATCGCCGGCATGTTCAGGTAGCTCTGGGCCGAAGCCGGTGGCCCGATGCAGACCGCCTCGTCGGCGAGCTTGACGTACTTGGCCTCGCGGTCGGCCTCGGAGTAGACGACGACCGACTCGATGCCCATCTCGCGGCAGGCGCGCTGGATGCGCAGCGCGATCTCGCCGCGGTTGGCGATCAGGATCTTCTTGAACATGGCGCAACCTCAGCCCGGCACGCCGGCACGGCGCGACGGCCGCGCACACCCGGGCCCGGCCGGCGGGGGGAGCTGGCGCACGGCAGCGGCGCTCACTCGAGGACGAACAGCGGCTGGCCGAACTCGACCGCCTGACCGTTCTCGCACAGGATCTGCGCCACGCGCCCGGCGCAGTCGGACTCGATCTCGTTCATGATCTTCATCGCCTCGACGATGCACACCGCATCGCCCTCCTTGACCTCGCTGCCGAGCTCGACGAAGGGCTTGGCGCCGGGGCTGGCCGCACGGTAGAAGGTGCCGACCATCGGCGACTTGATCAGCTTGCCGGGCGGCGGCTCGGGTGCCTGAGGCGGCAGCGCCGGCGCGCCCGGTTGCGCCGCCGGCGCGAGTGCGACCAGCGGCGGCGCCGCGGCCGGCGCCGCGATGGGAGCCGCAGGCGACTTGACGATACGCACCTTGCCTTCGGCTTCGGTGATCTCGAGCTCGGAGATGTTGGACTCCGAGACGAGGTCGATCAGGGTCTTGAGCTTGCGCAGGTCCATCATGTCCCTCGTCGGGCGCGAGCGTCGCGCGGCGAGCGCCGCGCCGCGCGCGCAGCGCCGATGCGCCGCATGGGTGGTGGATCGGCGGGCCCCTCCCGTGGCATGATCCGGTCCGCTGCCGGGATCGCCGGGGCCGCCGAGGCGGAATCGATTGCTTGAAATTATACGCCAGTTGCGCGGAAATCAACGCAATTAGCGCCAAGATTCGAGCAGTTGGCTTCATGAGGCCGCGAAGAGGTTGGCCCCCGCCGTGCCGCCGCCGCGCCCGGCCTGCGCCGCGCAGGGCGGTCGTGGCGGCCAGTCGTCGGCCGGCGCCGAATCGCCGGGCGGCCCCGGCGCATCGGCGCCATGTTCGCCATCAGGTCACCCAGCCGGCGAGCATCGCATCGTCGAGCTCGCCGAGATGGCGCTGCACGATGCGCCCGCCGCGGTCGAAGACGACCGAGAACGGCAGCGCGCCGCCGGTATTGCCGAGATCGCGCAGCAGCCGCATGCCGTCGGGGCCGGCGAGCGCGATCGGGTAGGCCACCGGCGCGCGACGCAGGAAAGCGCGCACCGGCTCGGCGCCATCGATCGCCAGCCCCAGCACCTGCCAGCCGCGCGCGCGCTGCGCCTGCTGGAAGCGGTCCAGCAGCGGCATCTCGCGCACGCACGGCGGGCACCAGGTGGCCCAGAAGTTGACCAGCAGCATGTGGCCGCGGAAGTCGGCCGCCGCCAGCTCGCTTCCGTCCGGGGTCGCGAAGCGGCGCTCCCACCACGCGGGGTCGGGAGCGCGGCGTCCGTCGTGCCACAGCGCGCCGCCGACGCCGGCCAGCGCGGCGACGGCGCCGACCGAGCCGAGCAGCATGGCACGACGCGTCACGCGCCAGCCCCCGACTCGTCGCGCGGCCCGGGGCGCGTGGCGGGGGTCGCCCCGTCCTCGGCCGCCAGCAGCCGGCGCAGCGCCGCGGCGTCACCGCGCCAGGCGCGGCCGCGCGCATCCGGCTGCAAGGCACCGCGCTGGGCGTCGGCGTCGTGCAGCTGCAGATGAAGCGTGACCGGCTCGCCGAGCGCGCGACAGGCGACGGCGGCGGTCCAGACGACCTGCGGTTCGGCGCCCGGCCGCGCCAGGCTGGCGGGCTCGAAGCGATGCGGCAGGTTGACCAGTTCGATCTCGGCCATCTTCGGGTCGTCGCAGTACAGGTCGATGCGCAGCGCCGAGCGCCGGGTCGCGGTGCCGCGCCAGGCCGCGCCCGACAGGTGCGGACGCAGTGGCGCCAGCCGTTCCAGCCAGCCCAGCGCGAGCTCGCGCAAGGCACGCAGCTCGCCGGGCTGGGTCTCGGCGTGAAAGACCGCGAGATGCTCGCGCAGCGCCTCCTCCACTGCCTCGTCGGCCGGCAGCTCGGGGCGGCGCGCGCCGCGCCGCCCGGCCGCGCGCGCGGCCTTGCGCTTGGCCTCGCCATATTCCAGCCCTTCCTCGGCCACCAGCACGGCGGCGGCGGCGGCCAGGGCGGCGGTATCGTCGTTCATCGCGCCGCGATCATCGCACCCTCAGGGAATGCGCACCGCCGGCATGCGCGCGCGCACCGTCGCCGCGCGGTCGATCAGGTAGGCCGAGTCGGGACGGCGCTCGAAGCGCCGCGGCGCCGGCAGCATGACCGCGAGCCGAGCGGACTGCTGCGCGCCCAGGCGCGCGGCGTCGGTGCCGAAGTGGCGCCGCGCCGCGGCCTGCGCGCCGTAGATGCCGCGCCCCCATTCGACATGGTTGAGGTACAGCTCGAGGATGCGGCGCTTGTCGAGCACGGCCTCCAGCCACAGCGCCAGCAGCGCCTCCTGCCCCTTGCGCAGCAGCGTGCGCTCGCCGGACAGCAGCAGGTTCTTGGCCAGCTGCTGCGTGATCGTCGAGCCGCCGCGCAGCCGCGCCGGCGCGTCGGCGCGCTGGCGCGCGGCGCGCCGCTGGTTGATGCGCCAGGCGGCCTCGATCGCCTCCGGCTCGATGCCGCGGTGCTCGACGAAGCCGCTGTCCTCGCTCGCGACCACCGCGCGCTTCAGGCCGTCGGCGATGCGCGCGTAGTCGACCCACTGCCAGCGCCAGACCGCCAGCCCCTCCGCGCGCACGAGCTCCCATGCGGCGCTGCGCTGGAACGTGGTCGAGGCCGGGTCGACGAAGGCCATCAGCGCAATGCGCGCCGCCAGCGCCAGCTGCAGCGCGACCACGCCCAGCAGCAGCAGCGCCAGCGCGCGGCCCACCGCACGCAGCCCGCGGCGCGCCGCGCCAGCCGTCGCGCTCGCGCTCACTGGACTGCCCTGCGCGCTGCGCGCCCCGGGATGAGCGCTCGGGGGCGGCCCGGCGCGCTCTCCGCGGGGCCATCGGGCTGCGCCCGGTGGCATTCGCCCAAGGGGCGGCCCGGCGCGCTCATCGCGCCGCCAGCCGCGCGTGCAGCGCCTGCAGCACGGCCCCGGTGTCGGGCCGAACGCCGCGCCAGTCGTAGAACGACTCGGCCGCCTGCTCGACCAGCATCCCCAGCCCGTCGCGCGCGACCGCGCCGGCCGCGCGCGCCCAGGCCAGGAAGGGCTCGGCGGCGGCGCCGTACATCTCGACGGTGTTGAGCGCGCCGACGTTGTCGCCGCCCGCCACCGTCACCTGCCCATTGGGGAGCAGCGTGGCGGAGTGCAGCTGGCGCGCGCCCGCGAGCGACGCGACCGTGGTCCAGGTTCCGGTGCTGGGTGCGAA
>JACPVA010000198.1 GCA_016191995.1 Burkholderiales bacterium
GCGGTCTCGGCCAGCGACCAGCCACGCAACGCCGCCAGCTCGGCGCCGATGCGCGGCAGCTCGGCCGGCGCATTGCGCGGCGGCAGCGCCGCGCCGCGCTCGGATGCGGGGCGGACGAGCCAACTCGGCGGGATATCGGGGGCGTCGGTCTCCAGCACCGGCGCATCGTCGGGCAGCTCGCGCGCCAGCGCGCGGATGCGTCGCGCTCGATCGAAGCTCAGCGTGCCGCCGAATCCCAGCTTCAGCCCGAGCGCCAGGAACTGCGCCGCCTGCTGCAAGCTGCCGTTGAACGCATGCGCGATGCCGCCGGCCACCGGCAGGCGGCGCAGCCCGGCCAGCAGCGCGTCGGCCGATCGCCGCACGTGCAGGATCACCGGCAGCTCGGCGCGCCGCGCGAGCGCGAGCTGCGCCAGGTAGAAGCGCTGCTGGCGCTCGCGGTCCAGCCCGGGGACGAAGTGGTCCAGCCCGATCTCGCCGACCGCGACCAGCCGCGGGTCGTCGCCCCAGCTTGCCAGCGCCTCGGCCAGGCGGTCGAGGTCGGCGTCGCCGGCGCGGCCGACGAATAGCGGGTGGATGCCCAGCGCATACGCCAGGTCGAGCCGGTGCGCGAGCGCGCGCACGGCGTCGAAGTCGGCCGCCTGCACCGCCGGCAGCACCGCCATGCACACGCCGGCGGCACGCGCGGCGGCCCAGACGGCATCGCGATCGGCGGCGAACTCGGGCGCGTCGAGGTGGCAATGCGAATCGATCCAGCGCACGCCGGGGATTGCACCACAGGCCGCGGGCGGTCTTTGGCCGCAGCGGGGATGCACGGGCCGCGCCATCGTGGTACTGTTTCCGCGTCGGCGAAGATCCTGGCGATCGCCGTTCCCGGCCCCGACGCCATCCAGCCCGCCACCGATGCCCGCCCCCCGCCGCCCCCTGGTCAGCCGCTCGCCGCGACGCGCCGCCGCACCCGCCGGCGATCCGGTCGTGGCCGCAGCGCAGGCCACGCCGCGCGCCGCGTCCGCGTCCGGCAGAGGGTCGGGCGCAACGACCGCGGCGGCGCCGGCGGGCGCCGATCGGCCCGCGGCCGGATCGCAGGGCGGGAAGGTATGGAGGCGCTGGAAGGGCTGGATCGCGCGCCACCCCGGGCCATGGTGGGCCGAGGTCGGGTCGGTCGCGACGCTGGCCGGCGTCGCCTTGCTGCTGGCGATGCAGCCGGGCGCGCGCCTGATCACGCAGGAGCATATCGACGAGGCGGTGCGCGCCTCGCTCGAGAAGGAGCCGCTGCCGTCGGCGGCGGCCAAGGCCTACGAGGCGATCCTGCCGTCGGTGGTGCGCGTCACCGGGCTGATGGACGAGAACGACGACGGCCGCGACGACGAGACGAGCGCCGAGAAGCGTGCGCTGGACCGCAGCCTGGGCACCGGCGTGGTGATCATCGACAACGGTACGATCCTGACCAACCTGCACGTCGTCAACGGCGCCAAGCGAATCAAGGTGAGGTATTTCGAGGGCACCGAGTCGGACGCGCAGATCGTCGGCATCCAGGCCGAGAACGACCTGGCGGTGCTGCGCGCCAGCCGCGTCCCCGACGACATGCTGCCGGCGGTCATGCGCTCCACCGGCGACCTGCGCCCGGGCGACGAGGTGATCGCGGTCGGGCACCCGTTCGGCATCGGGCCCTCGGTCAGCGCGGGTGTCGTCTCGGGCCTCAGGCGCGAGTTCCGCTCCGACGAGGGCGAGCGGCTGCTGTCCAACCTGATCCAGTTCGACGCCGCGGCCAACCCGGGCAATTCGGGCGGGCCGCTGGTGACGATGGACGGCCAGGTCGTCGGCATCGTCACCGCGATCCTCAACCCGGGCGAGGAGCGAACCTTCATCGGCATCGGGTTCGCGGTGCCGATCGAGAGCGCGGCGCAGGCCGCCGGGCTGCCGCCATTCTGACCCCCGAGCCACCCCAGATCGAGACCGAAGCGATGACGACCGACCACCGCGACACCGCCGAGCTGATGGAGCGCATCCTGTACGAGGTCAAGCGCATCGTCGTCGGCCAGGACCGCTTCCTGGAGCGCGTGCTGGTGGCGCTGCTCGCCGAGGGCCATCTGCTGGTCGAGGGCGTGCCGGGGCTGGCCAAGACGCTGACCGTCAAGACGCTGGCGCGCGCGATGCGCGGCAGCTTCAAGCGCATCCAGTTCACGCCCGACCTGGTGCCGGCGGACCTGGTCGGCACGCGCATCTACAACCAGAAGACGGGTGACTTCGCGGTCTCGCTCGGCCCGGTGTTCGCCAACCTGCTGCTGGCCGACGAGATCAACCGCGCGCCGGCGAAGGTGCAGAGCGCGCTGCTGGAAGTGATGCAGGAGCGCCAGGTGACGATCGCCGGCCAGACGCACCCGGTGCCGGCGCCGTTTGTCGTCATGGCGACGCAGAACCCGATCGAGACCGAGGGCACCTACCCGCTGCCCGAAGCGCAGGTCGACCGCTTCATGATGAAGGTGCTGGTCGACTACCCGAGCGAGGAGGAGGAATTCGTCATCGCCGAGCGCGTCACCGGGCCGGCGCTGCAGGTCGAGGCGGTCGCCGATACCGAGCAGCTCCGGTCGCTGCAGCAGCGCTGCCGGCGCATCTACGTCGACCCGTCGCTGATGCAGTATGCGGTGCGGCTGGTCAGCGCGACGCGCCGCCCGACGCAGTACGAGCTGCCCGAGCTCGGCAAGTACCTGAGCTACGGCGCCAGCCCGCGCGCGACGATCGGCCTGATCGAGGGCGCGCGCGCGCTGGCGATGCTGCGCGGGCGCGCCTACGCACTGCCCGAGGACATGGTCGACCTCGTCCCCGACGTGCTGCGGCACCGCCTGGTGCCGAGCTACGAGGCGCTGGCCGAGGGCCTGAGCGCCGACGACCTGGTGCAGCGCGTGCTGCGCAAGATCCCGGTGCCCGACAAGCCGCTGGCGCACCCGCAGGAGGCGCAACCGGCCTGAGAGCCCGCCCACCAGCTGCCATGCCCGCCCGACACGACACCGCCCCCCGCGCATCGGCCCCGCCGGCCTTCGGCGGCGCAGGCGCCGACGCGCTGCTGCAGCGGCTGGAATGGACCGTGCTGCGGCGCCTGGACGGCCTGCTGCAGGGCGACTGGCGCACGATCGCGCGCGGCGCCGGCGTGGACCTGGCCGACCTGCGCGAGTACCAGCTGCACGACGACGTGCGCCACATCGACTGGAACGTCACCGCGCGCCTCCAGCAGCCCTATGTGCGCCAGTTCCACGAGGACCGCGACCTCACCGCATGGTTTCTGCTCGACCTGTCGGGCAGCGTCGACTTCGGCTCCGCCGAGGTCACCAAGCTGGCGGTCTCCACCGGCTTCGTCGCCGCGCTGGCGCGCGTGATGACGCGCCACGGCAACCGCGTCGGTGCGCTGCTTTACGGCGACCATGTCGACACCGTGCTGCAGCCGGCGGCGAGCCGCGTTCACGTGCTGCGGCTGATCGAGCAGATGCGCCGCGCGCGCCCGCAGCGCCGGCACGGCGCCGGCACCGCGCTGTACGACCTGCTGGCCGGCGCCGACGCGATGATCCGGCGCCGCTCGCTGGTCTTCGTCGTCTCCGACTTCATCAGCGCGCCGGGCTGGGACGATGCGCTCGGCCGGCTCGCGCAGCGCCACGATATCGTCGCCGTGCGGCTGCTCGACCCGGCCGAGATGGAGCTGCCCGATGTCGGGCTGGTCACGCTGCAGGATGCCGAGACCGGCGAGCAGCTCTTCGTCGACGCCGGCGACCCGGGCTTTCGCGCGCGCTACGCGGCGCTGGCCGAAGCCGCCGAGCAGCGGCTGGCCGACGGTTTCGCGCGCGCCGGCGTCGACCTGCTGGAACTCGCCACCGACGACGACCTGCTGGCCGCGCTGCTGCGCTTCGCCGACCTGCGGCGCAAGCGCCTGTTCGGCGCCCGCGCGCCGGCGCCGCGGCTCGCCGACCCGGCTCATCTGACGGGCACCGGCGCCCGGCCGGCGCAGGAGGCTGGCGCATGAAGCCGCCGGGCCGCTCGCGCGCGCATATCCCGCAGCGCGCAGCGCGGAGGGACTTGCCATGAGTTTCCAGTGGCCGACGCTCCTGTGGACGCTCTTGCTGCTGCCGCTGCTGGTGCTGCTGTACCTGTGGCTGCTGCGGCGCCGCCGGCGCAGCGCGGTGCGTCTGGCGAGCATCGCGATCGCGCGCGACGCGCTCGGCCGCGGGCCGGGCTGGCGCCGCCACGTGCCGCCGCTGCTGATGCTGCTCGCGCTGGCGGCGCTGCTCGTGGCCACCGCGCGGCCGACCGCCAAGCTGACGCTGCCGCTGTCGCAGCGCACGATCATCCTGGCGATGGACGTCTCCGGCAGCATGCGCGCCGAGGACGTCGAGCCGAACCGGCTCGTCGCCTCGCAGGAGGCGGCCAAGACCTTCGTCCAGCAGCTGCCGCGCGACGCGCGCGTCGGCGTGATCGCGTTTGCCGGCACGGCCGCGGTCGTGCAGGCACCGACCCAGAGCCGCGAGGACGTGCTCGCCGCGATCGACCGCTTCCAGCTCCAGCGCGCCACCGCCACCGGCAGCGCGATCATCCTGTCGCTGGCGACGCTGTTTCCCGAGCACGATATCGAGATCTCGCACATCACCGGGCAGCGCAAGTTCCCGGGCCGCGCGCTCGGCGAGGACAAGCCGAAGCCCGAATTCACCCCGGTGGAGCCGGGCTCGTACGACTCGGCGGCGATCATCATGCTGACCGACGGCCAGCGCACGACCGGCCCCGACCCGGTGGACGCGGCCAAGATGGCGGCCGAGCGCGGCGTGCGCGTCTACACGGTCGGCATCGGCACCAAGGAAGGCGAGATCATCGGCTTCGAGGGCTGGAGCATGCGCGTGCGGCTGGACGAGGATGCGCTCGAGCAGGTGGCGCAGATGACGCGCGGCGAGTATTTCTATGCCGGCACGGCCGAGGACCTGAAGAAGGTCTACGAGTCGCTGAGCTCGAAGATGGTCGTCGAGCGCAAGGAGGTCGAGATCTCGGCCCTCTTCGCCGCGCTGGGCGCGCTGCTGGCGGTGCTGTCGGCGGGGCTGTCGGTCTACTGGTTCGGACGGGTGGCCTGATCGCGGGACGTCGCGAGTCTCGCGCAGCGATGCGCCGCTGGGCTCGATGCCGTCGACGGGCCATGAAATCAGGGAGATGGCCAAATCGGGAACTCGTCAGCGCCTGAACTTCGTCGTGGGTTGATTCGCCCTTGACATGCCATGGCCCGCGCGAGCCGATGACGGCGGGTACCCTTGCCCTCCATGTCCTCCGCCGTCGGCTGCGCCGCCGGCTCCCCCTTTACTTCCGGGCAAGGGCACCCGCCGTCCTCGGCAGGCTGCCGCAGTGGTTTTCGAGGGATCGAAGACCACCGTCGTATCGCGAAGCCGGCAGCGGGCCGGCCGGGGCGCGCGTGGGAGGCGCCGAGAAGCGCAGCCCTCCTGGCCGCGCGCGAAGCGCGCCTCGTCAACATACTCGCCGCCACTGTTTGAGCGGAGCGACCGAAGGGAGCGCAGCGAGTTCGGCGGCGGGCCAGGAGGGGGAGCATCGCAGGGGAGTCGGTGCGAAGCGCCGACCGCCTCCGCCGCGCGCACCGGTCGGCCCGCTGACGGCTTCGCTGCGCCGGGGACGCACGCACGGACGGTCGCAGACCACCAACTCGTCGATCGACGCGATGGCGATGGCGATGGCGATGGAAAACGTGAGGCAAGCCAGAACTCGGCGCATCCAATACCGTTGAACGCGACGCCGTATCAGCCCTCCTCGACCACCAACCCCTTCTTGCGCAGCATCGGCTCCACGCGCGGCGCGCGGCCGCGGAAGGCGGCGAACGCGGCGCCCGGCTCGACGCGGTTGCCGCTGGCGTAGATCCAGCGTCGCAGCCTCTGGGCGGTGGCGGCGTCGAAGGGGTCGCCGGCCTCGACGAAGGCATCGTAGGCGTCGGCGTCGAGCACCTCGGCCCACAGATAGACGTAGTAGCCGGCGGCGTAGGCCGTGCCGGAGAAGAGGTGCTGGAAGTGCACCAGCCGGTGGTTCATCCCGGCGACCTCGGGGTGGCCCAGGCGCGCCAGCGTCTCGGACTCGTAGGTGCAGATATCGGCCGGCGGCTCGGCATCGGGCCGCGCGTGCACCGCCATGTCGACCATCGCGCTGGCCATGAAGCGCACCGTCTCGTAACCCTGGCCGAAGCGGCGCGCGGCACGCATCCGGTCGATCAGCGAGTCGGGGATCGGCTCGCCGCTGCGCCAGTGGCGCGCGTGGCGCTTCAGCACCTCGCGCTCGGTCGCCCAGTGCTCGTACAGCTGCGACGGCAGCTCGACGAAGTCGCGCAGCACCTGCGTGCCCGAAAGCCGCTCGTAGCCGACATCCGACAGCAGCCCGTGCAGCCCGTGGCCGAACTCGTGGAACAGCGTGCGCACATCGTCCAGCGACAGCAGCGCCGGCGCGTCGGGCGCGCCGCGCGCGAAGTTGGTGTTGTTCAGGATCACCGGCCGCTGCGGCGCGCCGTCCGCGGTATTGCGGTGCTGCAGGGCGAGCGAGCTCATCCAGGCGCCGCTGCGTTTGCCCTGGCGCGCGAAGGCATCGTTCAGGAACAGGCCGATCGCCTGCCCGCCGGCGTCCAGCACCTCGTAGGCGCGGACGTCGGCGTGGTACACGGGCAGCTCGGGCCGCTCGACGAAGCGCAGCCCGAACAGCCGCCCGGCGCAGTCGAATGCCGCCTGCAGCATCGCCGGCAGCGCGAAGTAGGGCTTCAGCTCGGCATCGTCGAGCGCGTATTTCGCCTGCCGCACCTTCTCGGCCCAGTAGCGCCAGTCCCAGGGCTGGATCGCCTCGCCCGCGCCGGCGGCGGCCATCGCCTCGGCGACCTCGGCGCGCTCGCGCTCGAAAGCCTGCAGCGCGCGCGGCCAGACCTGGTCGAACAGCACCTGCACCGCGGCCCGGTTGCCGGCCATGGTATCGGCCAGCGCGTGCTCGGCGTAGCTGCCGTGGCCGAGCAGCGCCGCCTGCTCGCGCCGCAGCGCCAGGATGCGGCGCACGATCTCGCGGTTGTCGCTCGCGCCGGCATGCTCGCCGCGCGTCGTCCACGCGCGCCAGGCCTGCTCGCGCAGGTCGCGCCGCTCGGAGAAGCTGAGGAACGGCACGACCAGCGAGCGCGCCAGCGTGATCGCATGCGCGCCCTGGTCCAGCCCGCGGTCGGCCGCGGCCTGGCGCGCGGCAGCGCGCACGAAGCCCGGCAGCCCGGCCAGCGCCGCCTCGTCGGGCAGCCGCAACTGCCAGGTGTTCTCGTCGTGCAGCACGTTCTGCGCGAACTGCGTCGTCAGCGTCGCCAGCTCCTGCACGATGCCCGCGTAGCGATCGCGCGCCGGGCCCGCCAGCCTGGCTCCGGCGCGAACGAAGTCCAGGTGCACGCGCTCGATCAGCCGCCGCTGCTCGTCGGTCAGGCCGATCGCGTCGCGCTCGCGGTGCAGCGCGTCGATGCGTGCGAACAGCGCCGGGTCCATGCAGACGGCGCTGTGGTGCGCCGCCAGCGGTGCGGCGACGCGCCGCTGCACCGCCTGCAGCGCCTCGTCGGTGGCCGACGCGGCGAGGTTGTGGAAGACCGAGGCGATGCGCTGCAGCCGCCGGCCGCTGCGGTCGAAGGCCGCCAGCGTGTCGTCGAAGGTCGGCGGCGCGGTCTGCGCGCCGATCGCCGCCAGCTCGTCGCGGTGCTCGCGCATCGCGGCGTCGAACGCGGGCTCGAAGTGCGCGGGCCGCACGGCAGCGAAAGGTGGCAGGCCCCACGGCGCGGCCCAGGGCTGCAGCAGCGGGTTTTCGGCGGTCTCGGTCGTCATCGGTGGCCTGGCGGGATTCGCCGCTGAAGGGCAGGAGTGAGGCTCAGCGGCCCTCGCGGATCGCTTTCTCGTCGTCGGTCAGGTAGCGCCGGTTGCCGCACTCGATGGTCCACAGCTCGCGCTCGTCGCCGAGCTTGGTCGAGGTGTCGGCGGCGCGCGCGTTGCGCTCGTTCCAGGCCTTGACGCGCTGTTCGAGCGCGCTGGCGCGCTGGTTGAACCCGGCGACCTCGTCCTTCGGCAGCGCGACCTGCGCCTGCTCGGCGTCGATCACCTCGTTCTCGCGCGCCAACTCGCGCTGCTCGTCGAGCAGCTTCTTGCGCTGGCGCTCGGCGATCGGGCCCTTGCGGTTGCCGCCCTCGAACTCCTCCCAGCGCTTGTTCCAGTCGTCGATGCGCGCGGCGACCTCGGCGCGGCGCGCGTTGACCGCCTGCACCTTGGCGTTGACATCCTGGATCGACCCGCGGCTGCCCTGCAGCGCCTGCTGCTCGGCCTGGATCGCCACCTTCTCCTCGTCGAGCCACTTGCTCTCGGCCTGCAGCTGCTCGCGCCGGCGGTTCAGGTCGTCCTGCCCCTTCAGGCAGGCGCGCAGCTCCTCGCGCGTCATGATCGGCCCGGTGCCCTTGCCGAGCGCGCCGGTGGCGCCGGACTGCGCCTGCGCAGGCGCCCCGCCGAGCGAGGCGAAGCCGAGCAGCGCCGAGGCGGCCAGGGTCGCGAAGGGGATGAGACGCAGCGGGCGCATGGATCGTCCTCGTGCAGGGCCGGCCGTGGTCGGCACCGGCGGGTGGGTCGGGCGGCCGGCGCGCGCAACCGGATCGGCAGCGACGGCGCGCCACTGGCGGATGCGCGTGAACGGCCCGAACGGTGTCGACGGCATGGAGGGCGCGATGATGCCACCGGCGGCACCGGGTTGCAGTGCGGCCGCCAGCCGCTTCGCGATCGCCGGCCGCGCTGCGCAGCAACCGCGGGCATCGAGCTCGATCAACGCGCGGGCGTCGATTCCGGTGCACAAGCGGCGCCGCCGCGCCGGCGCTGTGGCACAGTGGCGGCCCGCCACGCCGCCGATGCCCATGGCCCTGAAGTCGACCATCTACAAGGCGCAACTGCAGATCGCGGACATGGACCGCGGCCTGTACGCCGACCACGCGCTGACGCTGGCACGGCATCCGTCCGAGACCGAGGAGCGCCTGATGGCGAGGCTGCTCGCGTTCGCGCTGCAGACGCCGGCGGACGATCGAGACGGCGCGCTGCTGGCGGCACGCGGCCTGTCCGACACCGACGAGCCCGATCTGTGGCAGCACGCGCTGGACGGCACGCTGCGCCACTGGATCGAGGTCGGCCAGCCCGACGAGCGAAGGATCGCGCGCGCCTGCGGCCGCGCCGGGCGTGTCAGCGTCTACGCCTACGGCCCCCAGGCCGGCAGCTGGTGGGCCGGGCTGGGCGAGCGCACCGCACGCCAGCCGCGGCTGTTCGCATGGCAGGTCCCGGCGGCGCAGAGCCAGGCGCTGGCGGCGCTGGCGGCGCGATCGATGATGCTGCAGGTCAATGTGCAGGACGGCCAGGTCTGGGTGCAGCAGGGCGAGCGCGGCGTGGAGATCACGCCGCTGGCGCTGTCGGCCGCGGCCGGCGCCTGACAGCCTGCGGCGACCCGAAGCACGGCCGCGGCCGACGCACGGTGCCCCTCCAGCGACTGACCTGACCCGGATATGGTCCGCTGGATCGACGAGGGCCAGCCGCTGCCCGCACCAGGCAGCGCCGCCGAGGAGGTGCCCGGGCTGGTCGCCGCTGGCGGCGGGCTGGCGCTGGCCCGGCTCGAGGAGGCCTATCGTCAGGGCCTCTTCCCCTGGTTCGGGCCCGGGCAACCGGTGCTGTGGTGGAGCCCGGATCCGCGCATGGTGCTGCGCGTGGCCGACTTCAGGCTGCACCGCTCGCTGCGCAAGGCGCTGGCGCAGTTCCTGCGGACGCCGGGTTGCGCGATCCGCTTCGACCACGCCTTCGACGAGGTCATCGCCGCCTGCGCGAGCACGCCGCGCGCGGGGCAGGACGGGACCTGGATCGTGCCGTCGATGCTGCGCGCCTACCGCGCCTGGCACCGCGCCGGGCGCGTGCACAGCGTCGAGACCTGGGACGGCGATCGTCTGGTCGGCGGGCTGTACTTCGTCGCGCTCGGGCGCATGGTATTCGGCGAGTCGATGTTCGCACGCCGCAGCGATGCGTCCAAGTTCGCGCTCGCGGCGCTGGTGGCGGCCTGCCGCGCGCGCGGCGTGCCGCTGATCGACTGCCAGCAGCACACCGCGCACCTGGCCTCGCTCGGAGCGTGCGAGATGCCGCGCGCCGACTTCCTGCGCCATGTCGCGCTTGCCCGCGAGGCGCGCGAGGCCCGGGATTGGACCTATGATGAATCGGCCTGGGGCTGGCTCGACCCGCGCCTGGCGTCCGTGGCGCCGGACGCCGGTGCAGCCGGGCCGCCGCGCGCCCTGCCCACCGCCGAGGATCCTGCCGCTTGACGCACCCCAAGGAGCTCCCGCTCTCGTCGCTGCAGTTCTACGCGACCGCGCCCTACCCGTGCAGCTACCTGCCGGACCGGATGGCGCGCTCGCAGGTGGCCACGCCGAGCCACCTGATCCACGCCGACGCCTACTCGCGGCTGGTCGGCGCCGGATTTCGCCGCAGCGGCATGTTCACCTACCGGCCCTACTGCGACGGCTGCCGCGCCTGCCTGCCGCTGCGCGTGCAGGTCGACCGCTTTCGCGCCAGCCGCAGCCAGCGCCGCGCCTGGAAGGCGCATGCCGGGCTCGTCGCGCGCGTGTTGCGGCTTTGCTTCGTGCCCGAGCATTACCGGCTGTACCTGCGCTACCAGGCGGGGCGCCACGCCGGCGGCGGCATGGACCAGGACAGCGTCGACCAGTACACGCAGTTCCTGCTCCAGAGCCGCGTCAATTCGCGCCTGGTCGAGTTCCGCACCCCGCAGGCCGACGGCAGCGCCGGGGCGCTGAAGATGGTGTCGATCGTCGACGTGCTGGCCGACGGCATCTCGGCCGTCTACACCTTCTACGAGCCCGAGCCGGCGACCAGCTACGGCAGCTACTGCGTGCTGTGGCAGATCGAGCAGACGAGGATGCTCGGCCTGCCCTACCTGTACCTCGGCTACTGGATCGCCGAGAGCCCGAAGATGGCGTACAAGTCGCAGTTCCGCCCGCACCAGCTGCTGGTCGACGGGCGCTGGCGCGACGCACCCTGACACGCACCCCGGGGCGCGCCGCCGACGCGCGCGCGGCCCAGGCGCGGACGCTTCCTCGTCGCGCGCGGCGTGCCGATGGCGCGCGCGGCCCGCTCAGTCTGCCGCCTCGCGGCCGCCGATCTGCACGTCCAGCCGCGGCTCGGCGATCCTGTCGTCGATGCGGCTCTCGACATACATGCGCCGCGGGTCGACGCCGCGCTCCTGCAGGAAGCGCTTGACCGCCTCCAGCCGCTGCGGCGTCAGCTGGCGCTCGTCGCTGCCCGTCCCGTCGAGCCGCCAGGGCCCGGTCGGCACCACCAGCGCGACCTCGATGCGCAGCCCCAGCGCCTCCAGCACCAGCTCGGCGAGCTGCCTGCGCGCCGCCGGCGTCAGTTCGTCGCCCTGGAACAAGCCCTTGGCCGGCAGCGAGGTGGTGCGCGTCTCGAAGCGCGGAGGCGCCGCCGGTTGCGGCACCGGCAGCGTCGCGGCCGAGGGCGCGGGGGCGGAGGAGGCCTGCGCCTGCGCGAGCGAGGGCGCCCACGAAGCGAGGGCCGCGGCGAGCGCGACGGCAAGCGTCGGCCGTCGCATCGGCGGGACGGGCTTTCGGGGCAGCGGCATGTCGTGGCTCCAGGGCATGCGTAGGGGCTTCGGGCGCGGCGCGCGCGAAGCCGTCGCGCCCGCGATGCTGCCACGGACGCGCGGCCTCGTGGACCGGCAGTCTTGACACCGGTCACGCCGATGCCAGGCCCAGCACCGACAATCCCGGCCCATGCAGGCGGGCCAGGGCATCTCGCAGGCACCGGCCGCCGCGCCGGTGCTGGTCGCGCGCGGGCTGACCAAGGTCTACCGCACCGGCGAGGTCGAGGTGGTGGCGCTGCGCGACGTCGACCTCGACGTCGGCGCGGGCGAGTTCATCGTCCTGCTCGGCGCCTCGGGCAGCGGCAAGTCGACGCTGCTGAATATCCTCGGCGGGCTGGACGTGCCGACCTCGGGCACGCTGGTCTTCCGCGAGCATCGGCTCAGCGATGCCGGCGAGGCTGCGCTGACCGCCTACCGGCGCGAGCATGTCGGTTTCGTGTTCCAGTTCTACAACCTGATCCCGAGCCTGACCGTGCGCGAGAACGTCGCGCTGGTGACCGACATCGCCGAGCACCCGATGGACATCGACGAGGCGGTGGCGATGGTCGGGCTGGCGCCGCGCCGGGACCACTTCCCGGCCCAGCTCTCCGGCGGCGAGCAGCAGCGCGTGGCGATCGCGCGCGCGGTCGTCAAGCGCCCGGACCTGCTGCTGTGCGACGAGCCGACCGGCGCGCTGGACGTGCACACCGGCCGCCTGGTGCTGGAGGTGATCGAGCGCGTCAACCGCGAGATCGGCACGACGACGATCGTGATCACGCACAACGCCGCGATCGCCGGCATGGCCGATCGGGTGCTGCACCTGGGCGACGGGCGCCTGGTGGGCAGCGAGCGCAATGCGCGCAAGATCTCGCCCGCCGAGCTGCAGTGGTGAGATGAAGGCGCTCGACATCAAGCTGCTGCGCGACCTGCGGCTGCTGTGGAGCCAGGCGCTGACGATCGCGCTCGTCGTCGGCAGCGGGGTGGCGGGATTCGTGACCACGCTGTCGGCGGTGGACTCGCTGGAGCGCGCGCGCGATGCCTTCTACGCCCGCGCCGGCTTCGCCGACATCTTTGCCGGCGTCGAGCGCGCGCCGCGCGCCGTCGTGGCCGAGCTGCGCGCGCTGCCCGGCGTGGCCGACGTCCAGGTGACGACCGAGCACGCGGTGCGGATCGAGATCCCGGGCGTGCACGACCCGATCATCGGCCAGCTCATCGGCGTGCCGCGCGATCGGCCGCTGACGATGAACCGCGTCACGCTGCGCCGCGGCCGCGCCGAGGGCGGCCCGGGGCCGGCGCTGGCCGACGGCGCGCTGCCGGCCTGGGTGTCGGAGAGCTTCGCCGAGGCGCACGGCCTCGAGCCCGGCGACCGGCTGCAGGCGCTGGTCAACGGCCGGCTGCGCACGCTGCAGGTGGCGGCACTGGCGCTGTCGCCCGAGTACATCTTCGCCGGCCTGTTCGGCGCCCCGGATCCGCGCGGCTTCGGCGTCTTCTGGATCGACGGCGATGCGATGGACGCGGCCTGGGACATGCGCGGCGCATTCAACCGCGTCGCCGTCAAGCTCGCGCCGGCGGCGAGCGAGCGTGCGGTAGTGGATGCGCTGACACGCGCGCTCGCACCCTACGGCGCCAGCCTCGCGCATGGCCGCGACGACCAGATCTCGCACACCATGCTCGGCAACGAGATCGCCGAGCAGCGCGTGCTCGGCACCGTGATGCCGGCGATCTTCCTCGGCGTGGCGGCGTTCCTGCTCAACGTCGTCGTCTCGCGCCTGGTGGCCACGCAGCGCGAGCAGATCGCGGCGCTGAAGGCGCTGGGTTATGCCAACCGCGCGATCGCGCGCCACTACCTGCAGCTGGTCGGGCTGATCGTCGCACTCGGGCTGGCGATCGGGGTCGCGCTCGGCAAGTGGCTCGGGTTGATGCTGCTCGGTCTGTACGCCGAGTTCTTCCGCTTCCCGCGCTTCGACCATGTGCTGGAGCCGTCGCTGGTGCTCGTCGCCGGCGGGCTCAGCGTGCTGACCGCGCTGGCGGGCACGCTGGGGGCGATCGCTGCCACCGTGCGGCTGGCGCCGGCGGAGGCGATGCGCCCGCCCGCGCCCGGCCGCTACCGGCCGACGCTGGTCGAGCGGCTCGGTGTGCTGCGGATGTCGACCGCGCTGCGCATGATCCTGCGCCAGATGGAGCGCCGGCCCTGGCGCACCACGCTGTCGGTCGGCGGCGTGGCGGCGGCGGTGGCGATCGTCGTGCTCGGCAACTTCTTCCGCGATGCGATCGCGCATATCGTCGACACCCAGTTCAATCTCGCGTTGCGCAACGATGTCGCGGTGTGGACGCTGCAGGCCACGAGCGAGCGCGCCGCCGGCGAGCTGGCGCGGCTGCCCGGGGTGACGATGGTCGAGTCCTCGCGCTTCGTCGAGGCCGCGCTCGTGCACGGCCACCGGCGCGAGCGCACGCAGCTGCGCGGCTACGCGACCCACCCGGAGCTGTACCGGATCGTCGACATCGACGGCGGCACGACCGAACCGTCCGGGCTCGGACTGGTGCTGACCGACCGCCTGGCCGACAAGCTCGGCGCCCGCGTCGGCGACCTGGTCCAGGCCGAGATCCTGGAGGGGCGCGCGCGCACGCTGGTGCTGCCGGTCGACGCCACGGTGCGCGAGATGATGGGGCTGAACGCCTACATCGACCGCCGGGTGCTTAACCGGCTGCTCGGCGACGGCGACCTGTCGAGCGGCTTCGTGCTGAAGATCGACCCCGGCAGCGAGCCCGCGCTGCTGGCCGCCACGCGCGAGATGCCACGCGCCGCCGGCGCATTCAGCAAGGCGACGATGCTGCGCAACATGGAAGAGATCACGGCGCGCAACATCCGCATCATGAGCAGCGTGCTGACCGCCTTCGCCGCCGTGATCGCGGTCGGCGTGGTCTACAACAATGCGCGCATCGCGCTGGCCGAGCGCGCGTGGGAGCTCGCCAGCCTGCGCGTGCTGGGCTTCACGCGCGCCGAGGTCTCGGCGCTGCTGCTGGGCGAGATGGCGCTCGTGATCGCGGTCGCGCTGCCGCTGGGCATGCTCGCCGGCTGGGGGCTGGTGCATGTGCTGGTCGGGGCGCTGAAGAGCGACCAGTTCTTCTTCCCCGTCGTCATCCTGCCGCGCACCTACGCCTGGGCCGCGATCGCGGTCGTCGCCGCCGGCGCGGCCAGCGCGCTGGTCGTGCGCCGGCGCATCGACCGGCTCGACATGGTGGCGGCGCTCAAGACCCGCGAATGAGCATGAACGAATCCCACTGGCCGTGGCCGCGGCCCTGGCGAGGCCGCCGATGAAACGCAAGACCCTGATCGTCTCCCTGGCCGGCGGCGCGGCGCTCGTCGCGCTGCTGGCCTGGGCCTTCGCGCCGCGCCCGGTCGCGGTCGAGACCGCGCGCGCCGACCGCGGCCTGTTCGAGACCACGATCGACGAGGAGGGCCGCACCGCGCTGCGCGAGC
>JACPVA010000016.1 GCA_016191995.1 Burkholderiales bacterium
CGCGCCGGCGGCGACGGCGGCGGCGCCACCGTCGACGTGCCGGCGCAGGGCCAGGCCAGCGCGACGCTGACGCTGCTGCCGGCGCGGCGCGGCTGGCACGCGCTGCCGCCGGTCGTCGTCGAGACCGGCTTCCCGTTCGGCCTGTTCCGCGCCTGGTCGGTCTGGCGCCCGGCGGCGCGCGTGCTGGCCTGGCCGCGCCCCGAGCACCCGGCGCCGCCGCTGCCGGCGGCGCAGCCGCTGGCCGGCGAGCAGCAGGCCGCGCGCGCGGCTGGCGGCAGCGAGCTCGACGGCGTTCGCGCCTGGCGGCGCGGCGACACGCTGCGCCAGATCGTGTGGAAGAAGGTCGCGCGCAGCGGCGAGCTCGTCAGCCGCGAGACCGCCTCCAGCGGCGGCCGCGAGCTGTGGCTGGAGTGGTCCGCCGCGCACGGCGCCGACCCCGAGGCGCGGCTGGCGCGGCTCGCCGCCTGGGTCGAGTCGGCCGAGCGCGCCGGGCTGCGCTACGGGCTGCGGCTGCCGGGGCAGGAGCTGCCCGCCGCGCACGGCGACGCGCAGCGGCGCGAGACGCTCGAGCGGCTGGCGCTGTTCGGCGGCTGACCGCCCCCCGACGAGCACGACCGATGCTGACGACGCTGCGCCACCTGCCGCGCGATGCGCGCGACACGCTGTTCGTGCTCGCAGTCATCGCCTGGACCATCCTGCCGCACGCGGCGCACCTGGCGCCCTGGTGCATCGCGCTGGCCGGCATCATCCTCGTCGTGCGCGCGCGGCTGGCGCTGGCCGGTGGCGCGCTGCCGAGCCGCTGGACGCTGGCGGCGGTGCTGGCGCTGGCGGTCGGGCTGACGCTGGCCAGCGAGAGCACGCTGCTCGGCAAGGAGGCCGGCGTCACGATGCTGGTCGTGCTGATGGCGCTGAAGACGCTCGAGCTGCGCGCGCGGCGCGATGCGATGGTCGTCTTCCTGCTCGGCTTCTTCATCGTCCTGACGCATTTCCTGTACTCGCAGTCGGTGCTGACGGCGCTGGCGATGCTGGTCGCGGTCTGGGGGCTGCTGACCGCGCTGGCGCTGGCGCACATGCCGGTCGGGCAGCCCTCGCTCGCCGCCGCGGCGCGCGTGGCGGCGCGCGCGGCGCTGCTCGGCGTGCCGGTGATGGTCGCGCTCTTCGTGCTGTTCCCGCGCATCGCGCCGCTGTGGGGGCTGCCGCAGGATGCCGGCGGGCGCACCGGGCTGTCGGGCACGCTGAGCCTGGGCGGGGTGGCCGAGATCGCCAACGACGACTCGATCGCGCTGCGCGTGCGCTTCCCGGGCGCGGCGCCGGCCCCGGAGGCGCTCTACTTCCGCGGCCCGGTGCTGGCCGACTTCGACGGCCGCGAGTGGCGCCAGCGGCGCGGCCCGCCGCCCTTCGGCGACGCCACCGACGCCGCGCCGGTGCTGCTGGGTGCGCCGCTGGCGTACGAGATGACGGTCGAGCCGAGCCGGCTGGCGATGCTGCCGACGCTGGAACTGACCCCCGACCGCCCGGGCGCGGCGCCGCAGCTCGACGGCTTCAACGCGCGCGTGCGGCCCGAGGGCGACTGGGCGCTCGATCGCCCGCTGGCCGAGCGCGTGCGCGTGCAGGCGCAGGCCTGGCCGCGCCACCGCCTCGGCGCGCAGGCGAGCGCGCCGCGGCTGCGCGCCGACCTCGAGCTGCCGCCGGCGGCCAGTCCGCGCACGCGGGCCTGGGCGGCCGCGCTGCGCAGCCGGCCCGGGCTGCGCGACGCCGATGCGCCGGCGCTCGCCGACGCCGTGCTCGCGCATATACGCACCGGCGGCTACGACTACACGCTCGCCCCCGGCAGCTACGCCGGCGATGCGATCGACGCGTTCTGGCTCGACCGCAAGCAGGGCTTCTGCGAGCACTTCGCGGCGTCGTTCGTCGTCGTCATGCGCGCGCTCGACGTGCCGGCGCGGATCGTCACCGGCTACCAGGGCGCCGACCCGGCGCCGGTGGACGGCTGGTACGTGGTGCGCAACAGCAACGCCCACGCCTGGGCCGAGGTCTGGGTCGCCGGCCAGGGCTGGATGCGCGTCGACCCGACCGCCGCCGTCGCCCCCGACCGCATCCGCCGCGGCGAGGGCCTGCCGCCGCGCGCCGGGCTGGTCGAAGGGGCGCTGCGCAACGTCGACCCGGCGCTCGCCGCGCAGCTGCGCGCGCTGTGGGAGCGCATGGACAACCGCTGGAACCAGTGGGTGCTCAACTATTCGCGCCGCCAGCAGTTCGACCTGCTGGAGCTGCTCGGCGTCAGCGCCCCCGACTGGCGCGACCTGGGTGTGGCGCTGGGCGCGCTGCTCAGCGCCGCCGCGCTGGCGGCGGCCGGCTGGGCATTGTGGGACCGCCAGCGGCAGGATCCCTGGCAGCGTCTGTACCGGCGGATCGGCGAGCGCCTGGCCCAGCTCGGCGTGCCGGTGGCGCCACACGAGCCGCCGCGCACGCGCGCCGCGCGCGTTCGCGCGGAGGTCGGCCCGGCCGGGGAGCCGGTGGCGCGCGCGCTGGAGCGGCTGGACCACCTGCGCTACGGCCCGCGCGCGATCGCGCGCCCGGACCGCCGCTGGTGGCGCCAGTTCGACGCCGAGGCGATCAAGCTGCACGCCGCGCGCGTGCCGCCGGTGGCAGGCTGACAGGCCGGCGGGCGGCACCGTCGCCCCGCCAGCGCCGCGCCGGCACCCGCGCCTATCATGCCGGCCATGCGACGCCGCACCGCTGCCCAGGTCGTCGCCACCGCGCTGGTTTGGCCGGTGGCGTCGCTTGCCGACGCCCCGCCGTCCTATGACGAACGGCCCGAGGTGCGCGCGTTCGCCGACGAGGTCGCGACACGGCGCGGCTGGAGCGCCGGCTGGGTGCTCGCACAGCTGCGCGAGGCGAGGCTGATGCCGGCCGCCCAGCGGCTGATGATGCCGCTGCCGGACGGCCGCAAGCGCAACTGGGACGCCTACCGCGAGCGTTTCGTCGAGCCGATCCGCATCGCCGCCGGCAGCGCCTTCTGGCGCGCCAATGAGGCCGCGCTGGCGCGCGCCGAGGCGCGCTTCGGCGTGCCGCCGGCGATCGTCGTCGGCATCGTCGGCGTCGAGACCTTCTACGGCCGGCGCATGGGCAGCTTCCGCGTGCTCGACGCGCTGGCGACGCTGGCCTTCGACTTCCCCGCCGGCCGCAGCGACCGCAGCGCCTACTTCCGCGAGGAGCTGGAGGAGTTCCTGATCCTGGCGCGGCGCGAGCGCCTCGCGCCGGCGTCGGTCATGGGGTCCTTCGCCGGCGCGATCGGGCTGCCGCAGTTCATGCCCGGCAGCATCAACCGCCATGCGGTCGACTTCGACGAGGACGTCCGCATCGACCTGATGGAGAGCGCCGCCGACGCGATCGGCAGCGTCGCGCGTTTTCTGGCCGAGCATGGCTGGCAACGCGGCATGCCGGCGATCTACGCGGTGCAGCCGCCGGCTGACGAGGCGGCGCGCAGCCGGCTGCTGGCGCCCGATATCGTGCCGAGCTTCAGGGCCGCCGAAATGCTCGCCGCCGGCGCACAGCTCGACGAGGCCGGCCGCCGCCACGACGGCCCGCTGGCACTGGTGATGGTCGAAAACGGCGACGATGCGCCGCCGAGCCACTTCGCCGGCAGTGCCAACTTCTTCAGCCTGACGCGCTACAACCGCTCGAGCTACTACGCGCTGGCGGTGATCCACCTCGGGCAGGCGGTGCAGGCGCGGCGTTGAGGTACCTCATGGAGTGCCCCTGCGCCGCGCGCGGCGTGACGCCGCGATCGGGAGCAGCCCGGCGCGCTCGCTGCCTGGGCCAAGGCCGACGCGGCGCTTCGATCGCGATCCATATCTTCGGGATCCTTCAGGCGCCGACCGTCGTCGCCAGCTGGTCGTCGTAGAGGCTGGGAACCAGAGCCGGCCGGCCGACGACGAGCGGGTCGGCCGCACCGACCAAGCTCAGCTCGCGTCGGGTGTAGGGCAGCCGGTGCAGCAGGTAGCGCATCGCATTCAGGCGCGCGCGCTTCTTGCAGTCCGACTTGATCACCGTCCACGGCGCATCCGAGGTGTCGGTGTGCAGGAACATCGCCTCCTTGGCACGCGTGTAATCGTCCCACTTGTCCAGCGAGGCCATGTCGACCGGCGAGAGCTTCCACTGCTTGAGGGGGTGCACCTTGCGCTCCTTGAAGCGGCGGCGCTGCTCGTCGCGGCTGACGCTGAACCAGAACTTGAACAGGTGCACGCCGCTGCGCACCAGCTGGCGTTCGAACTCCGGGGCCTGGCGCAGGAATTCGTCGTACTCGTGGTCGGTACAGAAGCCCATCACGCGCTCGACCCCGGAGCGGTTGTACCAGCTGCGGTCGAACAGCACGATCTCGCCGCGCGTCGGCAAGTGCTGGATGTAGCGCTGGAAGTACCACTGGCCGCGCTCGGTCTCGCTGGGCTTTTCCAGCGCCACGACGCGTGCGCCACGCGGGTTCAGGTGCTCCATGAAGCGCTTGATCGTGCCGCCCTTGCCGGCCGCGTCGCGGCCCTCGAAGAGGATCACCACGCGCTGGCCGGTCTCCTTGACCCAGGCCTGAAGCTTCAGCAGTTCCACCTGCAACCGGTACTTCTGCTTCTCGTAGCTGCGGCGCGACAGCAGATGGCGGTAGGGGTAGGCGCCTTCGCGCCAGCCCGGGCCCAGCTCCAGGTCGGGGTCCACGCCCGGCGCCGGCGCTCGCAGGCGCTGCGACAGCGAGCGCTTGAGGGCCTTGAGCTCGTCCGGCGCGGCGCCCTCGACGATGGCTTGCCAGGGATGCGCTGCACTGGCCGCGCCCGCGGCGCCGGCCCGGGCCATCGCATCGCCGAGCGCCATCGCGCGGACCGTGGCGTCCTCGGAGCGGCCACGCGAGATGCGGTCGGCCTCGATGCCGGCGGCCGATGCGTCGGCCACCGTGTCGCCGGCGCTGACCGGTCGGGCGCGCTGGGCAGCGGCCGAGACGCGCGTGCTCGCGGCCGGCTTGGCGCCGGTCTTCGACCGTGCGGGGGAACGGGCGGCTGCGGCGCTGGCGCGCCGGGCGGGCGTGGCGGGGCGGGTCATCGGCGGGCTGCGTGCAAGGCTGCAATCGGGTCGTAACGCTGAATGATCGCCCGCCCGGCGCCATGAGGCTTGACGGCTGTCAACTCCTCGGCGCGTGCCACGCCCAGAGCCGGCAGCAGGGCCGCAGGGCACCGAGGCGCTGCGGCTCCCGCCACGAAGGGCAGGACGCGTGGCGCTTGCAGCCGAAAGCCGGCAACGAGGGATGGGAGACACGCCCGGCGCGCATCGTGGCCCGACCGCCAGCCCAAGCGCTCGTCGTCGCGATCCTGGCGGCCGCCCGGTACCGCCCCGTACCAATCAGGCCGAGGCGTCAGCTGGGCCCAGCGTCGAGGCGCCGATGCGTTCGTGAATCCAGCGCCGGGCGAGCTCGACCGCCCGCGCGAGACGCTGCCGCGCACGATCGCCCAGCGGCTCGCCGAGCTCGAAGCGCTCGCCCTCGATCGCGAGCTGCCACGCCGGCGGCGGCG
This sequence comes from Burkholderiales bacterium, assembly GCA_016191995.1. Classification (GTDB taxonomy): domain Bacteria; phylum Pseudomonadota; class Gammaproteobacteria; order Burkholderiales; family Burkholderiaceae_C; genus Rubrivivax. The sequence goes on from JACPVA010000016.1 coordinate 5,553, forward strand.
CGGCGCCGAGCTGGACGGCCACCCGCAGCACCGCCGACGGCGCCAGCGCGTGGCTGAGCGCCGGCAGCGACTCGGCTGCCGCCAGCGGCGCGAGCGCGACGCCGCCAGCGCCGACCGTCCCCGGCCGCGCGGCATCGACGAACAGCACGGCGCGCCGGCCTTGCAGGTCGAGCGCGTGTTCGACCTGGAGCTGGAAGTCGACCATCAGCTCGACCTCGCCGCCGCGATCGATGCCGGCGGCGCGCAGCGCATCGAGCAGCGCCGGGCCCAGGGCATCGTCGCCGCGGCTCGGGTTGCCGACCGCGAGCACGAGCAGCGGCGCGAACGTCGTGGCGGCTGGCGGCATGGGGATGCGATCCGCCCGTGCGCCCGGCGCCGGATGTCGGCCCGGGTCGGCGACGGCGACGGCGACGGATGGCGAGTCGATCGGGGCGCCGACGAGCGGCGCCGCGGCGGCCACCGCGGTTCGGCTCACGCCCCCTCGCGCCCGACGCGCCCGTCGGCGTCGCGCCGCAGGCGGTCCAGCAGCGTGCCATCGGCATCGACCAGCGACAGCTCGATCGGCATGCGCCCGAGCGCGTGCGTCGCGCAGCTCAGGCAGGGGTCGTAGGCGCGCACCGCGATCTCGATGCGCGACAGCAGCGGCTCGGTCAGCTCGCGGCCACTCAGGTGCTCGCGCGCGACGCTGCGCACCGCCTCGTTCATCGCCTCGTTGTTGTGCGTCGTGCTGACGATCAGGTCGCACTCGGTGACGAGGTCGTCGGCGCCGATCGCATAGCGGTGGATCAGCGTGCCGCGCGGCGCCTCGATCACGCCGACCCCTTCGCGGTACGCGCGCTGCGCGCCCGGCAGCGGTGCGATGCGCTCGCCCTGCACCACGTCGTCGCTGGCCAGCAGCTCGCCGATCACCTCGGCCGCGTGCAGCATCTCGATCATTCGCGCGGCGTGGTAGGCGAGCGTGCCGTGCACCATGCCGCCGGCGACGAGGGCCTGCCGGCGCGCCTCGGCGCGCGGGGTCGGGATCGCGTCGACGTTCTGCACCCGCGCCAGCGGCCCGACGCGGTACCAGCCGCGCTCGCGCCCGAGGCTGCGCAGGTACGGAAACTTCATGTAGGTCCAGGGTTCGACCGCTTCCTCGATGTGGTCGGCATAACGCTGGACGTCGACGCCGTCGAGCAGCAGCGCGCCGTCGGCATCGCGCCAGCGCAGCGCGCCGTCGTACAAGTCCATCGCGCCAGCCGGCACGCCCGGCGTGCGGCCGTCGCCGACCAGCGACAGCCAGTTCGAACGCATCGCGCCGAATCCTTCGTAGAGCGCCGGCTGGCGCGCGTGCAGCTCACCGACCAGGTCGACCGCGCGCTCGCACCAGTCGATCACCTGCGGCAGCCCGGCCGCCAGCGCATCGCGCTCATCGCACGTCAGCTGGCGGTTGACGCCCCCCGGCACCGACCCGGTGCCGTGCACGCGCTTGCCGGCGGTCAGCCGGATCACCTCCTGGCCGAACTTGCGCAGCAGCACGCCCTGGCGTGCGATCTCGGGATGCGCCTCGGCCACCGCCATGATGCTGCGCCGCTCGCGCTCGCTGTCGAAGCCGAACAGCAGGTCGGGCGACGCCAGGTGGAAGAAGTGCAGCGCGTGCGACTGCAGGATCTGCCCGTGGTGCATCAGCCGCCGCAGCGCCTGCGCCGACGGCGGCACGGCGCCGGCGACGCCTAGCGCGACGTCGATCGCCTTGCTCGCCGCCAGGTGGTGCGACACCGGGCAGATGCCGCACAGGCGCTGCACCATCACCGGCACTTCCCAGTACGGGCGGCCGACGATGAAGCGCTCGAAACCGCGGAACTCGACGATATGCAGCCGCGCCTGCCGCACCTGCCCGGCCTCGTCGAGCAGCAGCGTGACCTTGCCGTGGCCCTCGACGCGCGAGACGGGGTCGATGGCGACGCGGCGCAGGCCGGCGGCGGCGGAGGTGGCGGCGGGGTCCATGGCGGCGGGTCGGGGTTTGGGGGCGTCGTCGCGCGGGGTCGTGCTCGGTCGGGTCGGCTCGGCGTGCGTCAGTCGTAGCGCAGCGGCGGCAGTCGCGGCGGGCGGCCGTCGAGCAGTGCGAACAGCAGCTCGCCGATCGTCTCGGCGCTGGGCGGGCAGCCGGGCAGGAAGTGGTCGACGTGCACGACCTCGTGGATCGGGTGCACGCGCGCCAGCGGCAGCGGCAGCTCGGGGTCGCTCGGAACCTCGCTGCCCGGCGCCAGCCCGGGGCGGTCGCGGTAGACCTCGATCAGCATCCGGCCCACGTCCAGCGCGTTGCGCTGCGCCGGCAGCCCGCCGTTGATCGAGCACGCGCCGACCGCGACCAGCAGCTTGCAGCGGGCACGGAACTCGCGCAGCACGTGCACGTTCTCGGCGTTGCACAGCCCGCCCTCGACGAGGCCGATGTCGCAGGGTTGCAGCGTCTTGACGTCGTTCAGCGGCGTGCGGTCGAAGTCGACGCGCTCGAACAGCTCGAACAGCCGCTCGTCGAGGTCGAGGAAGGACATGTGGCAGCCGAAGCAGCCGGCCAGCGAGACGGTGGCGACGCGCGGCTTGCGCGCCCCAGCGGACGCGGGCGCAGCGGCGGATGCAGGGGGCGGGGCGGGATCAGTCATCGGCTTCGGGGCCTTGGGTCGCCGCGCCGCAGGCGGCGGGCGCGGCGGGCGGCGCGGGCGCGGCTGATGCCGGCGAGGCTGATGCCGGCGCGGCTGACGCGGGCGCGGCCGAGGCGTGCACGGCGGCGCGCGGGTCGCGCGAGTCGCGCTGATCCCGCAGGTCGGCCGGCCGCGCGCCGATCGGCACCGCATAGCCGCGCCGCTTCGGCAGGATCGCGCCGACCGGGCAGATATGCGCGGCCAGGTCGTCGGCCGCGAGGCGGCTGTCGCCGAGCAGGCCGCTGGCCGAATCGACGACGATATGTGTGCCGACGCCGTGGCCGCTGATCGCGAACACGCCCTTGCCGTCGACCTCGCGGCTGGCGCGCAGGCACAGCTTGCACAGGATGCAGCGGTTCAGGTCCAGCCAGACGTCGGGATGGCTGGCGTCGACCGGGCGACGCGGGTAGAACTCCTCGAAGCCGGGGCCGGTGACGCCGAAGGCATAGCCGGCATCCTGCAGCCGGCAGTCGCCGCTCTTCTCGCAGCCGGGGCAGAAGTGGTTGCCCTCGACGAACAGCAGCTGCACCAGCAGCCGCCTGCGCTCGTCGAGGTCGCCGCTGCGGCATTCGACAACCTGGCCGTCGGCGGCACGCGTCGTGCACGCCGCCGCCAGCCGCCCGTCGACGCGCACCGTGCACAGCCGGCAGGCGCCGCTCTGGCCCAGCGCCGGATGCCAGCACAGGTGCGGGATCTCGTGCCCGGCGTGCGCAGCGGCCCCGATCACGGTGTCGCCGTCGTCGAACGGGACGCGAACGCCGTCGAGCTGAAAAACGCCGCTCATCCCTTCTGCTCCAGATGCGCGCCGGCATCGTCGCGCCCGGTGACGCGGCGCGCCGGCGCGAGCTCGGCGTCGAGGTCGAATCCGGGGACGAAGCGCGGCGACGCGAGCCGGCGCTCGTAGGCCGGGCGGAACCGCGCCAGCGTATCGCGCAGCGGGTTGGTCGCCGTCGCGCCCAGCCCGCAGTGCGTCGTGCCGTGCAGCAGCGACTCCAACGCGCGCAGCTCGGCCTCGTCGAACAGCGAGCCGTGGCCCTGCGCCAGCTTGTCGAAGCGCCGCCGCACCAGCTCGGTGCCGACCCGGCACGGGGTGCAGAAGCCGCAGCTCTCGTGGGCGAAGAACTGCGCGAAGCCATGCGCGACCTCGAACATGTCGCGCGTGGCGTCGAACACCATGAAGGCACCCGCGGTCGGCACGTCGTCGAAGGCGATGCGGCGGCCGAACTCGTGCGCCGCCAGGCACAGCCCCGACGGGCCGCCGACCTGCACCGCCTGCGTGCCGGCGGCGCCGGCCTCGGCCAGGATCTCGCCCACCGTGACGCCGAACGGCAGCTCGTAGATGCCGGGCCGCGCGACATCGCCGCTGACCGAGTGCAGCTTGGTGCCGGTGCTGCCAGGTACGCCGATCGCGGCCCACCAAGCGCCGCCGCGCTCGGCGATGCGCGCCGCGGCGGCGAAGGTCTCGACGTTGTTGACCACCGTCGGCTGCCCCAGGTAGCCCGACTCGACCGGGAACGGCGGCCGGATGCGCGGCTGCCCGCGCTTGCCTTCGAGCGACTCGATCAGCGCGCTCTCCTCGCCGCAGACGTAGGCGCCGGCGCCGAGGTGGATCGCGATGTCGAAGTCGAACCCCGGCGTGCCGAGGATCGACCCGCCCAGCAGCCCGGCGGCGCGCCGTCGCGCCAGCACCGCCTGCAGCGCAGGCAGCATGAAGCGGTATTCGCCGCGCAGGTAGACGAAGCCCTGGCGCGCGCCGAGCACGCGCGCGGCCACCGTCATGCCCTCGAAGACCGTGTCGGGCTGCTCGGTGAGCAGCACGCGGTCCTTGAAGGTGCCGGGCTCGCCCTCGTCGGCGTTGCAGACGACGACGCGCGTGCCGCCCTCGGGCACCGCCGCGGCACGGCACAGCGACCATTTGCGCGCGGTGTCGAAGCCGGCACCGCCGCGCCCGCGCAGCCCAGAGGCCGCCAGCTCGGCCAGCGTCGCGTCGGCGCCGCGCGCCAGCAGCGCGCGCAAGGCCGGCCCGGCCAGCGGCGGCGCGCCGAGCAGGACGCCGGCGCGGCGGATGCCGGGATCGACGCGCTGCCAGTCGGCCGGCCACTGCGCCGGCGGCACGCCGGCGCGGACCAGCCGCGCCAGCTCGGCCACGCGCGCCGCGTCCATCCGCGTCAGCACCTGGTGCTGGTCGACCAGCAGCGCCGGCCCCTGGTCGCCCAGCCCCGTGCACGAGGTGAAGCCGACCGAGACCGAGCCGTCGGCCGCGACCTGCCCCGGCTCGATGCCGAGCCGCGCGCACAGGTCGGCCGCCAGCTGGCGGCTGCCGAGCATGCGGTCGGTGACGTTGTCGCTGAACAGCAGGTGCACACGGCCGACCGGCTGCAGGTGGAAGAAGCGGTAGAAGCCGGCGACACCCTCGACGATCGCCGGCGTCAGCCCGACGCCGTTGGCGATGCGGCGCAGGACCTCGCGCGGCAGCCAGCGGGTGCGGGACTGGACGTCGCGCAGGATCTGGACCAGGGCCGTGCGCTGGTGGCCGTGGCGGCTCAAGGCCTCGTCGACGGCGGCGGCGGGGTCGGTCGGCGGCGGCATGGCAGGGGCAGGATAGCCGATCGCGGGCTGGAGGTTCGGGGGCGCACAGCGGGCGCCGTGCGGGCAGAAGTCCTTATCCTGCATCCCGCGACATCGACCGACAGAAGGCCAACATTCCCTGGAGCCCCGCGATGCCCCTGATCCCACCGCTCGACGAGCACGAATTCGACCCCGGTCTGCGCGAGCGGGTGCAGTTCTTCAAGGGGCCGCTCGGCGTCGTGCCCAACAGCGTGCGCACGATGGCGCGTCGCCCGCGCATCGCCGCGGCCTTCACCGAGCTCAACCAGGCGGTGATGGAGTGCGGCGGCGCGGTCACGCCCGAGTTCAAGCGGCTGCTCGGCTACGTCACGAGCTTCGTCTCGGGCTGCCGCTACTGCCAGGCGCACACGATCCTGGCCTCCGAGCGCTTCGGCGCGTCCGAGGCACGCCTGGCGGACGCGTGGAACCACGCCGACAGCCCGCACTTCACCGCCGCCGAGAAGGCGGCACTGACCTTCGCGCACGCGGCGGCGGCGGTGCCCAACGCGGTGACCGACGAAATCGGCGCCCAGCTGCGCCGGCACTGGAGCGACGACGATATCGTCGAGATCATGGGCGTCGTCGCGCTGTTCGGCTACCTGAACCGCTGGAACGACTCGATGGGCACCGCGCTCGAGGACCTGCCCGCCGAGGTGGCCACGCGCCGCGTCGCGCATACCGGCTGGACGCCGGGCAAGCATGGCGGCTGATGAACGGCTGGTGCGTGGCCGCCGCCGCGCTGGGTTGACCCGACAATGCGTCGGGCGCTGCGGCTGCCGGCGATGCCGCGGCTCGTCGATCACGCACGGAAGGAGGCACGGCCATGGCTGACGTCGTCTTGCACCAATGGGACATCTCGCCGTACTGCCGCAAGGTACGCAAGGCGCTGCGGCGCAAGGGTGTCGTGTACCGCACCGTCGACTACAACGGCCTGCGGGCGCCAAAGGCGGCGAAGCTGCACCCAAGCGGCAAGCTGCCCGTGCTCGACTGGGACGGCGAGCGGATCGCCGACAGCACGCTGATCTGTGCCGACCTCGATCGCCGCGTGCCCGACCCGCCGCTGGTGCCGGCCGATCCGCGTGACGCCGCACTGGCGCGCCTGCTCGAGGACTGGGCCGACGAGTCGCTGTACTACTTCGAGATGCAGTTTCGCGCCGCCTATCCCGACGCTGCGACCAAGGCCGTGGAACTGCTGTGCGAGGGGCGCCCGGGCTGGGAGAAGCCCCTCGTCAGGCCGATCTTCCTGCGTTCGCTGCGAAGCCGGCTGAAGGCGCACGGCTTCGGCGGCTGGAGCCGCGAGGAAGTCGAACGCTGGTTCACCCGACACCTCGACGATCTCGACGCGATGCTGACCGGCCGCGAATGGCTGGTCGGCACGCAGTGCAGCATCGCCGACCTCGCGGTGTCGTCGCAGCTCGACGAGGTCGTCCGCACGAGCACGCTCGCCGGCACGGTGCGCGCAAGGCCGGCGCTGGCGGCGTGGCTGGACCGCATGGCGCTCGCGTAGCGCGAGGTTCCCGGAACCAGGTCCTGAGCCAGAATCGACAACGAGCGTCGAAGCCGACGGGCGAGGAACTGCTGGCGACTTCCGAAGGGAATCCAGTTCGGAGCCCGCCCGCTTTCTCGAGGCCGATCGGCCATGTTGCGCGCGCCGTCGCGAGCCGCGGCCGCATCCACGAGCGCACGCCGCGCGGGCCGGGCCCTTGAACCACCAGACAGCTTCCCTGCAAACCTGGAGCATCGGCCCACGATTGCAGCGCTGATCGAACCGAGGCCATTCCTTCGACGACGTGAAGCCGGTGACCCCGCCCCTGATTCGACCATGCCGACCGACCGCAGCCTGCGCTTCTTCGACGACCAGTTTCGCCAGCAAGTCCAGGCGCAGGACTTCGCGCTCAATCCCTTCGAGCAGACGGCCCTGCCCCACCTGCGCGGGCATGTCCTGGACTACGGCTGCGGCCTGGGCAACCTCGCCCTGGCCGCGGCGCGTGCCGGCTGTACCGTGGTCGCCCTCGATGCGAGCGAGACCGCCATCGAGCATATCGGCCGGGTGGCTGCCAGCGAGGTGCTGCCGGTCGCCGCCGAGGTCGCCGACCTGCGTTCCTACCCGCTGGCCGGCGAGTTCGACGCGGTGGTCTCGATCGGCCTGCTGATGTTCTTCGACTGCGCCACGGCATGGAAGCAGTTCGATGCCCTGCTCGCCTCGGTTCGCCCCGGCGGCATCATCGCCATAAACGTCCTGATCGACGGCACCACCTTCATGGACATGTTCGCCTCCGAGGGTCATTGCCTCTTCAGGCGCGACGACCTGCTCGCGCGTCTTGAAGCCTGGGAGGTGCTGGAGGACCTGACGCAGCGCTTCGACGCGCCAGGCGGCTCGCAGAAGGTCTTCTCGACCCTCGTCGCGCGCCGGCCGGGTTGACAGCCGCCAGCGACTCGGGGGTCAGGTCACCAGTTTCACCTCGTGAAACTGGTGACCTGACCCCAATAGAGCAGGTGACCTGACCCCCGAGGATCCTTGCAATCATGGAGTGCCGCTCCATAATTGCAATGGTGATACCCCGCCGACTCCTGCCCTCCCTCGTCGCAGCCCTGGCCGAATCTCCGGTCGTTGCGCTGCTGGGGCCGCGTCAAGTCGGCAAGACGACGCTGGCGCTGGAGGTGACGCGCGGCCGGCCGGCGGTCTACGTCGACCTGGAATCGCAGGCCGACCGCGCCAAGCTCGCCGAGCCGGAGCTCTACCTCGCGCAGCACGAGGATGCGCTCGTCGTCCTGGACGAGATCCAGCGCATGCCCGAGCTCTTCCAGACCCTGCGCGGGCTGGTCGACGCGGGCCGGCGAAGCGGCCAGGGCAACGGTCGCTTCCTCGTCCTCGGATCGGCGTCGATCGACCTGCTGCGGCAATCCGGCGAATCCTTGGCCGGCCGCATCCGCTACCTCGAGCTCGCCCCGCTGGACGCCGGCGAGGTCGGACGCGAGCGGCTGGATGCGCTATGGCTGCGCGGCGGGTTCCCGCAGAGCCTGCTGGCCGCGTCCGACGCCGCCAGCCTGCGCTGGCGGCGGGACTTCGTTCGCACCTACCTCGAGCGCGACATCCCGCAGCTCGGGCCGCGCATCCCGGCCGAGACACTGCGCCGTTTCTGGACGATGCTCGCGCACCAGCAGGGCGGCTTGCTGAATGCGGCCGCGCTGGCGCGCGCGCTGGCGGTCGACGGCAAGACGGTGGCGTCGTACCTGGATCTGCTGGTCGACCTGCTGCTCGTGCGGCGCCTGCCGGCCTGGCACGGCAATATCGGCAAGCGCCTCGTCAAGTCACCCAAGGTCTATGTCCGCGACAGCGGGCTGGTGCACGCGCTGCTCGGCATCGGCGACCGCGAGGCGCTGCTGGCGCACCCGGTGGCCGGCGGGAGCTGGGAGGGGATGGCGATCGAATCGCTGATCGCCGCCGCCCCGGACGGCACCGAAGCCTTCTTCTTCCGCACCGCGGCGGGGGCGGAGGTCGACCTGCTGCTCCAGCTCCCCGGCCGGCGCCAGCCCTGGGCGATCGAGATCAAGCGCGCGATCGCCCCCAAGCTCGAGCGCGGATTTCACCTGGCCAGCGAGGCGCTGCGTCCTGAGCAGCAGCGGGTAGTCTATGGCGGCACCGAGCGCTTCCCGATCGCCGCGGGCGTGCAGGCCTGTTCGCTCGTCGATCTGTGCGAGGAGCTGTCCCGGGGTCAGGTCACCCGTTTCACGTTGTGAAACGGGTGACCTGACCCCATCCCTCATGCCGCCACCGGCACCAGGAAATCCTGCCCGATCCGCGCGCCCAGGTCGCTGACGCGGTCGAGGAAGCGCGACAGCCAGGCGTGCAGCCCGCCGGCCAGGATCTCGTCGATGCGCCCGTACTGCAGCTCGGCGCGCAGCCGGCCGGCGCGGCGCTGCGTCTCGCCGCTGCGCGCATTGGCCACGCGCTCGAGGTTCGCGACAACCTCGTCCATGCACGCGGCCAGCGAGCGCGGCATGTCGCTGCGCAGGATCAGCAGCTCGGCCACCTTCTCCGGCAGGATCACGTTGCGGTAGACCTTGCGGTAGATGACGAAGGCCGAGACCGACCGCAGCACCGCGCTCCAGTGGTAGAAGTTGCCCTCCTCGCTCTCCTGCGAGCTGCCGCCGAACCAGTCCTGGCCCTCGATCAGCTCGTGGAACTTGACGTCCAGCAGCCGCGCGGTGTTGTCGGCGCGCTCCAGGAAGGTGCCCAGGCGGATGAACTCCAGCGCCTCGTCCTGCTGCATCGTGCCGACCGTGACGCCGCGCGACAGGTGCGAGCGGAACTTGACCCACTCGAGGAATTCCGACGGGTCGCGCTCGAAGGCGCCATCGCGCAGCAGGCGGTTGAATTCCAGCCAGGTCTGGTTCTGCGTCTCCCAGACCTCGGTCGTCAGCGCGCCGCGCACCGCGCGCGCGTTCTCGCGCGCGGCGCGCAGGCAGCAGTAGATGCTCGACAGATTGCCCTCGTCGCGCACCATGAAGTGCATGACGTCGCGCGCATCGACGCCGTCGCCGTGCCTCTGGCGGAAGAACGGCGTCAGCTCGCTGATCGACAGCATCGCGCGCCAGCCTTGCTCGGCGCGGTCGGTCGACTGCGGCAGCAGCGAGGTCTGGTAGTTGACGTCGAGCATCCGCGCGGTGTTTTCGGCCCGCTCCATGTAGCGAGCCATCCAGAAGAGGTGGTCGGCGGTTCGCGACAGCATGTGCGTTCTCCGATAGCTATAGGGCCGAAAACACCGCACGCGCTGGAGCGCTCGGCGGTACTTTGGCTTCGCCGCGGGCGCTGCGCGCCCGAGCGGCCCGCTCCACGTAACGAGCCATCCAGAAGAGATGATCGGCAGTTCGCGACAGCATCGTCAGTCCTCCAGCACCCAGGTGTCCTTGGTCCCGCCGCCCTGCGACGAGTTGACGACCAGCGAGCCCTCCTTCAGCGCCACGCGCGTCAGCCCGCCAGGCACCATCTGCACGCTCTTGCCCGAAAGCACGAAGGGCCGCAGGTCGATGTGGCGCGGTGCGATGCCGGCGTCGACGAAGGTCGGGCAGGTCGACAACGCCAGCGTCGGCTGCGCGATGTAGTTGCCCGGGTTGGCCACCAGCGCGGCGCGGAAGGCCTCGATCTCGGCCCGCGTTGCCGCCGGGCCGACGAGCATGCCGTAGCCACCGGCGCCGTGCACCTCCTTGACGACGAGCTCGCCGAGGTGGTCGAGCACATGCGCCAGCTCGTCGGGGCGCCGGCACTGCCAGGTCGGCACGTTGGCGAGGATGGGCTTCTCGCCGAGGTAGAACTCGATCATCGCCGGCACGTAGGGGTAGATGCTCTTGTCGTCGGCGATGCCGGTGCCGATCGCGTTGCACAGCGTCACGTTGCCGCGCCGGTAGGCGTCCAGCAAGCCGGCGCAGCCCAGCGTCGAGTCGCGCCGGAACGCAAGCGGGTCGAGGAAGTCGTCGTCGATGCGGCGGTAGATGACGTCGACCCGCTGCGGCCCCTGCGTGGTGCGCATGTAGACGAAGCCGCCGTCGACGAACAGGTCCTGCCCCTCGACCAGCTCGACCCCCATCTGCTGCGCGAGGAAGGCGTGCTCGAAGTAGGCGCTGTTGTACATGCCGGGGGTCAGCACGACGACCGTCGGGTCGTCGGCCGCCGGCGGTGCGACCTCGCGCAGCGTCTCCAGCAGCAGGTCCGGGTAGTGCGCCACCGGCGCGATGCGGTGCAGCCGGAACAGCTCGGGGAACAGCCGCATCGTCATCTTGCGGTTCTCCAGCATGTAGCTGACGCCGCTGGGCACGCGCAGGTTGTCCTCCAGCACGTAGGTGACCGCGCTGCCGTCGGCCTGCGGCGCGCGCACGATGTCGATGCCGGCGATGTGCGAGTAGACGCCGCCGGCGACGTCGACGCCGGCCATCTCGGGGCGGAATTGCGCATTGCCGAGCACCTGCTCGCGCGGGACGATACCGGCCTTCAGGATCTCCTGCCCGTGGTAGACATCGTGGACGAAGCGGTTCAGCGCGTTGACGCGCTGGCGCAGCCCGGCCTTCATCCGCTGCCACTCGTCGCGCGGGAAGATGCGCGGGATGAGGTCGAACGGAATCAGCCGCTCGGTGCCGGCGCCGTCGGCGTCCTTGGCGCCGTAGACCGCAAAGGTGATGCCGACGCGGCGGAAGACGAGCTCGGCCTCCTGCCGCTGCCGCCGCATGACCTCGGGCGGCTGCTGGGCGAGCCAGTCGGCATAGGCCCGGTAGTGCGTTCGCACCGCGCCGCCGGCCATGTGCATCTCGTCGTAGCCGTTCATCGTCGGACCTCCTCTGTCTCGCCGGCACACGGCACCGCGGCAGATGCGCCGCCGCGCGTGCGAGTCAGGGCCGATGATGCCAGTAGCGGCGGCTGCGCTCGCGCTCGCACCGGCCATCGCCTTCGCCGTCCCAGGTCCAGGCGCCGCAGCGGTCGCTGCGGACGACGCGGATGCCGCGCGGGTCGTAGCGCGCGAGCACATCGGGCGCCGGGTGCCCGAAGCGGCTGCGGTAGGCCGCCTGCACGAACGCGATGCGCGGCGCCACGGCGTCGAGCAGGGCCGCGCTCGACGAGGTCCTCGACCCGTGGTGCGGCACCATCATCGCGCTGGCGCGCAGCGCGCCGGGTGCCGACAGCGCCAGCGCCGACTCCTGCGCCGCCTCCAGGTCGCCGGTCAGCAGCAGCGTCGCACCGCGCGCATCGCGCACCCGCAGCACGCAGCTGAGCGAATTCGGCGGCGTGCCCGCCGGCGCGGGTAGCGCCCCGGGCAGCGGGTGCAGCAGCTCGAAGTCCACACCGTCCCAGACCCATCGCAGCCCGGCGGCGCAGTCGCGGTGCGGGATCGGCGCCGCGCGCAGCGGATGATCGGCCGCGATCGTCGTGACGAGTGCCGCCACCGGCATCGACGCCAGCAGCGACGCCGCGCCGCCGACATGATCGCTGTCGACATGGCTGAGCAGCAGCATGTCCGCCGCGCGCTCGCCGCGTGCGCGCAGCAGCGGCAGCAGCAGGCGCGCGCCGGCGTCGCCGGACAGGCCCCAGGCCGGGCCGGCGTCGTAGACGAGCAGGTGGCCGCGCGTGCGCACGAGCACCGCCGTGCCCTGCCCGACATCGAGCGCGACGGCCTCGAACCGCCCCGGCGCCGGAGGCGACGGCGCCGGCCAGGCCATCGGCAGCAGCAGCGCGGCACCGAGCGCGCGCACCCGCCACGGCAGCGGCAAGACCAGTAGGATGCCGCCGAGCAGCCCGGCCGCGGCGGCCCAGGGCGGCGCCGCCGCGGCCCACCACAGCGCGCCCGGCCAGGAGGCGAACCAGGCCAGGGCCGCCGCCAGCGCCTGCAGCACCGCCGCCGCCGCCGACCACAGCACCGGCCAGGCCGCCCCGGCCAGCGCCAGCGGCGTGGCCACCAGCGTCACCGCGGGGATCGCGACCAGGTTGGCCGCGAAGCCGACCAGCGACAGCTGCTGGAAGAACAGCAGCGTCAACGGCGCCAGCCCGAGCGTGGCGACGACCTGGGTGCGCAGGCCGGCTCGCAGCGCGGCACCGACGCGCGCGGCCATGCCCGGCGCCGCCGCGCGCGCGTCGCCCTCGGGTTGCGACACCATCAGCAGCGCGACGGCGACGAAGGACAGCCAGAACCCGGGCTGCAGCAGCGCCCAGGGATCGCCCAGCGTCACCGCGACCGCCGCCGCCAGCAACACCCAGGGCGCCGGCCAGCGCAGGCCGCGCGCGCGCAGCGCGACGACGACCGCCAGCATCAGCACCGTGCGCTGCGCCGGCACGCCCCAGCCGGCGAGCAGCGCATACCCGATCGCCAGCGCCAGCCCGCCCCAGCGCGCCGCCAGCGGTGCCGGCAGCGCGCGCATCAGTGCCGCCGAGCGCCGCCAGACCAGCCCGACCGCGGCCGCCGCGAGCCAGGCGAACATCGTCACGTGCAGGCCGCTGACGACCATCAGGTGGACGACGCCGGTGGCGCGGAAGAGCTCCCAGTCGGCGCGCTCGACCGCACCCTGGTCGCCGATCGCCAGCGCGGCGACGACCCCGGCGCTGCGCGGATCGTCGACCTGCGCGTCGATGCGGTCGCGCAGGCGCTGGCGCAGCCGCGCGACCGCGTAGCCGTCGGCATCGCCGAGCCGCTCGGCATCACCCGGTTGGCGCGCGCGCACGCTGCCGCTGGCGCGCAGGCCGCGCTCCCACATCCACAGCTCGAGGTCGAAGCCATGCGGATTCATCGCGCCGTGCGGGCGCTTCAGCCGCACCGGCAACCGCCAGCGTTCGCCGGCGCGCGGCTCGGCCCGCGCATCCCCCGCGGGCAAGCCGCGCAGCGGCGCGGGAGGCTGCGCGGCCGGGTCGGCGCCGGTTTCGCCTGCCGCGCGGTACCAGGCCAGCGCGATGCGGCCCGGCAGCTCCACCGGCGCGCCGTCGAGCGTCGCCTGCTCGGGTTCGAACTCGAAGCGCAGACCCTCTGGCGCGCGCCGCGGCAGCGTCGCGACGACGCCGCTGACGACGAGGTCGCGCCCTTCCAGCGCCGCCGGCAGGCTGTCCGCCAGCCGCAGCAGCGCGCGCGCGCCGGTGCTGGCGAATCCCAGCAGCGCGAGCGCGAGCGCGGCCAGCAGCACCGCCACGCGCGGCCGCGCCGAGCCACCCAGCGCCAGCGCCAGCGCGATCACGCCGCCGGCGGCGGCCCACGCATAGCCGCTGCCGGCCCAAACGTCGGGCTGCTGCAACTGCAGTGCGACGCCGCCGATCCAGGCCAGGCCCCAGAGCGCCAGGGCCCAGCCGCTGCCTTCGTCGCGCTGGCCCTGGCCTTGCACCATGATGGGCCAGTGTAGGATCGCGCAGCGAGCGCGCCGACCCCTCCGAAGGGGTCCCTCCGGGCATCCCACCTGCCGACCTGCCCGGCCCGCTTCCTGGCCCCGCGCGCTTTGCGCCCACCTCCTGCACGACCGCTGCCATGTCCGTCCAATCCCGCCTGCAATCCCTCGGCATCACGCTGCCCGCCGTGGCCGTCCCGGCCGCCGCCTACGTGCCCTTCGTGCGCAGCGGCAAGCTCGTCTTCCTGTCCGGCCACATCGCGCGCAAGGACGGCAAGCCCTGGGTCGGCCAGCTCGGCGCCGGCATGGCCACCGCCGAGGGCCGGGCCGCGGCGCGCGCGGTGGCGATCGACCTGCTCGGCACGCTGGACGCCGCCGCCGGCGGCCTGGACCAGGTCGCGCGCATCGTCAAGGTCATGAGCCTGGTCAACAGCACGCCCGGCTTCACCGAGCAGCACCTGGTGACCAACGGCTGCTCCGAACTGCTGGTCGAGGTCTTCGGGCAGGAGGTCGGCGCGCACGCGCGCAGCGCCTTCGGCGTCGCGCAGCTGCCGCTGGGCTCCTGCGTCGAGATCGAGCTGATCGCCGAGTTGACGTGAGGCCCCCACGCTCGCTCGCGCTCGCTGCCCCCCGAGGGGGCGCGTCAGCACCTTCGGGCGGCCGGGCGGTGCTGACGTGAGGCCCCCACGCTCACTGCGTTCGCTGCCCCCCAAGGGGGCGCTTGCTGCGGACCGGCAAAGCCGGATCCGCGGAAGGGCTTGGCTGGGCCGGTTTCACGCCCCCCGCGAGGGGGCGCGTCAGCACCTTCGGGCGGCCGGGCGGTGCTCACGTGATGCCCCCACGCTCACTGCGTTCGCTGCCCCCCGAGGGGGCGCGTCAGCACCTTCGGGCGGCCGGGCGGTGCTGACGTGACCTCACTCGGCGCCGTGCCGCGGCGCGCGTGGCTGGCGGCGGTGGCGGTCTTCGCGCTCGCCGCCGTCGGCGCGGCGCTGTACACGCAGCATGGCTGGGACATGCTGCCCTGCCCCTGGTGCGTGCTGCAGCGGCTGGTCTTCGTCGCCATCGCCGCGGTCGCGCTGCTCGGGCTGCTGTGGCCACCCGCCGGTGCGGCCGGCGTGCTGGCGCTGGGCGCCTGCGGCGTGGCCGCTGCGCTGTGGCAGCATTTCGTCGCCGCCAGCAGCGCGAGCTGCGACCAGACAATGGCCGACCGCATCGTCGCCGCCACCGGCCTGGACGGCCGCTTCCCCGAGGTCTTCATGGCTATGACGACCTGCGCCGACGGCGCGGTCGACCTCGCGGGGCTGCCGTACGAGCTGTGGAGCCTGGCGGCGTTCGCGCTGTGCATGCTCGGCGCGGCGCTGGCGCTGCGCGCGCGCCGCTGAGCGGTCAGCCGCCAGCCTGCGGCCGAGCCGTCGACCGCCGGCCAGCGCGCTGGCGTCGCGAGCGCAGGCGCAACCGCCAGGGACCCGCGCGCGGGCTGGCGCCTCAGGCGCCTGCCGCTGCCAGAGCCAGCGCCTGCTTCAGCCCCTCGACGAGCTTGCCACGGCGCGCGCGGCGCCCGACATGCGCCGCCAGCGCCGCACCCTTGAGCACGATCTCCTTGGCCTTGCCGCCGCGCGCAGTCCCCGCCACCTGCAGCGCGCTGTCGAAGACCACCACGCCGATCAGCGTCTGGCCTTCGTCGAGCGCGATCAGCGTCAGCCCCCTGCCGCCCTTGGGCTGGTGCTTGAGCTCGTCGGCGGCGAAGACCAGCAGCCGGCCGTTGCTGGCCAGGCATGCGAGCTGCGCCCCGCCGGCGGCGCCGGCGAGGTCGCCCGCGGGCAGCAGCGCCGGCGCCAGCGGCGACTCGCCGGGCTCCAGCGCGAGGAAGGTCTTGCCGCCGCGCTGGCGGCTGACCAGGTCGGCGACCTGCGCGACGAGCCCGAAGCCGCCGCTGCCGGCCAGCACGACGCGCGCCTCGACCGCTGTCGCCAGGTAATGCTGCGGCTGGGTCCCGGATTCGAGTTCGACCAGCGTCGTGATCGGCGCGCCGTCGCCGCGCCCGCCGGGCAGCGACGCGACCGCCACGCTGTAGGCGCGGCCGTTGCTGCCGACGACGATCAGCGGGTCGACGCTGCGGCAGGCGAAGACGCCGTACAGCGCATCGCCGGGCTTGAACTGCAGCGTCGCCGGATCGACCTCGTGCCCCTTGAGCGCGCGCACCCAGCCCTTGCGGCTGACGACCACCGTCACCGGCTCGTCGACGACGCGGATCTCGGCGCTCGCCCTCTTGTCGGCCTGGATCAGCGTGCGGCGCTCGTCGCCATGCGCCTTCGCATCGGCCTCGATCTCCCTGATCAGCGTGCGCTCGAGCGCCTTCGGGTTGGCGAGGATCTCCTCCAGCTTGCGGCGCTCGTCGCGCAGCTGGGCGAGCTCCTGCTCGATGCGAATCGCCTCCAGCCGCGCGAGCTGGCGCAGCCGGATCTCGAGGATGTCGTCGGCCTGCCGCTCCGACAACGAGAAGCGCGCGATCAGCGCCGCCCTGGGCTCGTCGCTGTCGCGGATGACGCGGATCACCTCGTCGATCCGCAGCAGCACGAGCTGGCGGCCCTCCAGCACGTGGATGCGATCGAGCACCTTGTCGAGCCGGTGGCGCGTCCGGCGCCCGACCGTCGCACGGCGGAAGCCGACCCACTCGACGAGGATCTGGCGCAGGCTCTTCAGCACCGGCCTGCCGTCGAGCCCGACCGCGGTCAGGTTCAGCGGCGCGCTGGTCTCCAGGCTGGTATGCGCCAGCAGTGTGGCGATCAGTTCCTGCTGCGCAATGCTGCGGCTCCTGGGCTCGAAGACCAGCCGCACCGGCGCGTCCTTGCCGGACTCGTCGCGCACCGCGTCCAGCACCGCGAGCACGCTGGCCTTGAGCTGCTGCTGCTCCTGCGTCAGCGCCTTCTTGCCGGCCTTCAGCTTCGGGTTGCTGAGCTCCTCGATCTCCTCGAGCACCTTCTGCGTGCTGGTGCCGGGCGGCAGCTCGGTGACGACGAGCTGCCACTGGCCGCGCGCCAGGTCCTCGATCTTCCAGCGCGCGCGCACCTTCAGGCTGCCGCGGCCGCTGGCGTAGGCGCTGCGGATCTCGGCCTCGGGGCTGATGATCTGCCCGCCGCCCGGGTAGTCGGGGCCCGGGACGAACGCGAACAGCGCCTCGTCGGCCAGCCGCTCGTCGCGGATCAGCGCCACCGCGGCGGCCGCGACCTCGCGCAGGTTGTGGCTCGGGATCTCGGTGGCCAGCCCGACCGCGATGCCGCTGGCGCCATTCAGCAGCACGAAGGGCAGCCGCGCCGGCAGCTGGCGCGGCTCCTCGGTGCTGCCGTCGTAGTTGGGCTGGAAGTCGACCGTGCCCTCGTCGATCTCGTCCAGCAGCAGCCGCGCGATCGGTGCCAGCCGTGCCTCCGTATAGCGCATCGCCGCCGCGCCGTCGCCGTCGCGGCTGCCGAAGTTGCCCTGGCCGTCGATCAGCGGGTAGCGCTGGCTGAATCCCTGCGCCATCCGCACCAGCGCGTCGTAGGCGGCCTGGTCGCCGTGCGGGTGGAAGCGGCCCAGCACGTCGCCCACCACGCGCGCGCTCTTGACCGGCTTGGGCGCACCCGAGGCACCGTGGCTCAGCCCCATGCGCTGCATCGCATACAGGATGCGCCGCTGCACCGGCTTGCAGCCGTCGGCGACGTCGGGCAGCGCGCGGCCCTTGACGACCGACAGCGCATATTCGAGGTAGGCGCGCTCGGCATAGTCGGCCAGCGCCATCGTGTCGGCCGGGTCGGCCGGCGGCGTGAAGAGGTCGGGTTCCATCGGATCGGTCGGGAGAAGTCGGTGCGGCCGGCGCGCCGCGCGCCGGCCGAGGCGCGGATCATAGGGATGCGGCGCGGCCGCCATGTCGACGGCGCACCCGCGCCGCGATCATCGGCGGTACGAGTCGATGGCCGCGGGCCGCACCGGGCGCGGCCGCCCGGGCCGCGCGCGGCGGCGGCGCCCGAGGGGCGCGCTACTCGCCGAGGTAGGCGGCGCGGACCTTGGGGTCGTCCAGCAGCGCCTGGGCCTGGCCGCTCATCGTGACCACGCCGGACTCCATCACGTAGCCGCGGTCGGCCAGCGCCAGCGCGCGGCTGGCGTTCTGCTCCACCAGCATCACCGTCGTGCCGCGCGCGTGGATGTCGTGCACGACCTCGAAGATCTTGTCCACCATGATCGGGCTCAGCCCCATCGACGGCTCGTCGAGCAGCAGCACCTTCGGCCGCGCCATCAGCGCGCGCCCCATCGCCAGCATCTGCTGCTCGCCGCCGCTCATCGTGCCGGCCAGCTGCCGCGCGCGCTCCTTCAGGCGCGGGAAGATCTCGAACACGCGGTCGATGTCGGCGTCGATCTCGGCGTCCCGGCGCGTGAAGGCGCCCATCTGCAGGTTCTCGACGATCGTCATGCGCGCGAACACGCCCCGCCCCTCGGGCACCATCACCAGCCCCTGCGCGACCAGGTCCCACGGCCCCTGCCCGCGCGTGGCCTGCCCGAGGTACTCGACCTGCCCGTCGGCCAGCGGCTGCACGCCGGTGACGGCCTTCAGCGTCGTCGTCTTGCCCGCGCCGTTGGCGCCGATCAGGCTGACGAGCTCGCCCTCGCACACCTCGAAGTCGACCCCCTTGACGGCCTGGATGCCGCCGTAGGCGACCTTCAGCCCCTGGACCTTCAGCAATGTGGTAGCCATCTCAGTTATCCATGGCGCCCGCACGCGACGCGCGACGCAGGAATGCGTCCCAGCCAAGGTCTTGCGCGGATCCGGCTCTGCCGGTCCGCAGCAAGCGCCCCCTCGGGGGGCAGCGAACGCAGTGAGCGTGGGGGCGCCACGTCAATGTGCCTTGTGCCCGGCGCCGAGGTAGGCCTCGATCACCTTCTCGTCGCGCTGCACCTCGCCGGGCGTGCCCTGCGCGATCGCCTTGCCGTAGTCCAGCACGGTGACGCGGTCGCACAGCCCCATGACGAGCTTGACGTCGTGCTCGATCAGCAAGATGGTGCGCCCGTCGTGGCGGATGCGGTCGATCAGCTCTCTGAGCACGACCTTCTCGGTGGCGTTCATGCCGGCGGCGGGCTCGTCCAGCGCCACCAGCACCGGGTCGGTGGCCAGCGCGCGCGCGATCTCCAGCCGCCGCTGGTCGCCGTAGGACAGGGTGCGCGCCTTGTAGTCGGCGTAGCGGCCGATGCCGACGTAGTCCAGCAGCTCGCGCGCACGCTCGGCAATCGCGCGCTCCTCGGCCTTGAACCCCGGGGTGCGCAGCACCGCGCCCAGCAGCCCCGATCGGGTGCGCACGTGGCGCCCGACCATGACGTTTTCCAGCGCGGTCATCTCGGCGAACAGCCGGATGTTCTGGAAGGTGCGCGCGATGCCGGCCTTGGCGACCTGGTGCACGGCCTCGGGCCGGTAGGCCTTGCCGCCGAGCTCGAAGCGCCCGGCATCCGGCGTGTACAGCCCGGTCAGGACGTTGAAGAAGGTGGTCTTGCCCGCGCCGTTGGGCCCGATCAGCCCGTAGACCTGCCCGGCGCGGATCGTCATGCCGACCTCGGACAAGGCCTGCAGCCCGCCGAAGCGCTTGGACACGCCTTGCACGTCGAGCACGATCTCGCTCACTGGACTTCCCTCCGCGCTGCGCGCTCCGCGATGAGCGCTTGGGAGCGGCCCGGCGCGTTCATCGCCCATGCCCCCCGTTCAACGTGCCGCCGCCGGCGCGGCCTTGCCGTGCTCGGGGCTGGGCCACAGCCCGCGCGGGCGCAGCAGCATGATGACGATCATCGCCAGCGCGATCAGCAGCTGGCGCAGGATCGCCGCGTCCAGCCGCCCGTCGGTCATCTGCTGCAGCGGCCCGGCCACATAGCGCAGCACCTCCGGCAGCGCCGACAGCAGCACCGCGCCCAGGATCACGCCGGGCAGGTGGCCGATGCCGCCGAGCACGACCATGGCCACGATCATGACGCTTTCCATCAGCGAGAACGACTCCGGCGAGACGAAGCCCTGGAAGGCGGCGAACATCGAGCCCGCCACGCCGCCGAAAGTGGCCCCCATCCCGAAGGCCAGCAGCTTCATGTTGCGGGTGTTGATGCCCATGGCCTTGGCGGCGATCTCGTCTTCGCGGATCGCCATCCACGCGCGGCCGATGCGCGAGGTCTCCAGCCGCCAGCACACCAGCACGCTGAAGACCACCAGCGCCAGGAACAGGTAGTAGTACAGCGTCACCGACGGGATCGCGAAGCCGCCGATCTCGATACCCTTGCCGAAGTCGAGGCCGAAGATGCGCATCGAGTCGATGCGGTCCAGCCCGCGCGGGCCGTTGGTGATGTTGACCGGGTGCTCGAGGTTGTTCATGAACACGCGGATGATCTCGCCGAAGCCCAGCGTGACGATGGCCAGGTAGTCGCCGCGCAGCTTGAGCACCGGGGTGCCCAGCACGATGCCAGCGATGGCGGCCAGGAGGGCCGCCAGCGGCACGACGATCCAGATCGGGGTGTGCAGCCCGTTGGGCAGCAGCTGCGCGATCCACTCGAAGGTCTCGAACAGGTGCGGGCTGGCCATGAGCGCGAACATGTACGCGCCGACCGCGTAGAAGGCGACGTAGCCCAGGTCGAGCAGCCCGGCGTAGCCGACGACGATGTTCAGCCCCAGCGCGAGCAGCACGTACAGCAGCGCCAGCGCCAGGATGCGCACCCAGCCGGCGCCGAACTGCTGCGCCAGCAGCGGCAGCGCCAGCAGCGCCAGCGCGGCCACCAGGAAGACGACGATGCGGTTGCCCTTCATGCTGGCCCCTCCCGCTCAGGCCCGGTCGGCCACGCGCTCGCCCAGCAGCCCGGAGGGCCGCAGCGTGAGCACGAGGATCAGCGCCAGGAAGGCGAAGATGTCGGCGTAGTGGCTGCCCAGCACGCCGCCGGTGAGCTCGCCGAGGTAGCCCGCGCCGATCGCCTCCACCAGCCCGAGCAGCAGCGCGCCGACGACCGCGCCGGCGAGGTTGCCGATGCCGCCGAGCACGGCGGCGGTGAAGGCCTTCAGCCCGGGCAGGAAGCCCATGGTGTGCTGCACGGTGCCGTAGTTCGCGGCCCACATGACGCCGGCCACCGCCGCCAGCGCCGCGCCGATGACGAAGGTGGCGGAGATGACGTGGTCGGGCCGCACGCCCATCAGCGCGGCCACGCGCGGGTTCTCGGCCGTGGCGCGCATGGCGCGCCCGAGCCGGGTGCGGTTGACGAGCCAGCTCAAGCCCGCCAGGCAGATCGCGGTGATGCTCAGGATCAGGATCTGGGTGACGCTGATGACGGCGCCTCCGACTTCGATCGGGTCGGTCGGCAGCAGCAGCGGGTAGGGCTTGGGGTTGGGCTTCCAGACGATCATCGCCAGCGTCTGCAGCAGCAGGCTCATGCCCATGGCGGTGATCAGCGGCGCCAGCCTCGGCGCGTTGCGCAGCGGCCGGTAGGCGACCTTCTCGATCGAGAAGTTCAGCACCGTGCACACGACGATGGCGCACAGCACCGACAGCAGCAGCGTGAGCCAGTTCGGCAGGCCCCACGAGGCGATCGCGCTGACCACGGTCCAGCTCGTCAGCGCACCGACCATCAGCACCTCGCCGTGCGCGAAGTTGATCAGCCCGATGATGCCGTAGACCATCGTGTAGCCCAGTGCCACCAGCGCATACATGCTGCCGAGCACCAGACCGTTGATGATCTGCTGCAGGAAGATGTCCATCGGGGATGACCTCCGTTCTTATGCGCTGCGCTGCCGCGTTCCGTCCGGAACGGCGCGAGGGCCCGCCTCGCGCGGGCAGGGCAGTCGGGCGCTGCACGCGGCACCAGGTCGGGCGAGCGCATTCTAGGTGTCACCCGCGTGACACCGGCCCGGGGGTTTCCCGCCTAGGCAGGCACCGCGAGATGAGCGTGGGCGCCGCGGCCGGCCGGGGCCGCCCGTGGCCTCTGCCGCGCGCAGGCGCGCTCACTCTGCTGCGCGCGCAGGCGCGCTCGCTCTGCTGCGCGCGCAGGCGCGCTCAGCGACGCCGCGGGCCGTCCTCGCCGCCGCCGCGGCTGCCCGCTTGCACATCGCGCGTGCGCAGCTCGGCCAGGCGCTCGGCGATGCGCTGCTCGAGGCCGCGCGGCCGCGGCTCGTACCAGCGCCTGGGCGCCAGGGAATCGGGCCAGTAGGACTCGCCGGCGGCATAGCCGCCGTCCTCGTCGTGCGCATAGCGGTAGCCGGCACCGTGCCCGAGCGACTTCATCAGCTTCGTCGGCGCGTTGCGCAGGTGCATCGGCACCGGGCGCGAGCCGTCCGCGGCGACGAAGTCGCGCGCCGCATTCCAGGCCTCGTAGACCGCATTCGACTTCGGCACCACGGCGAGGAAGACGACCGCCTCGGCCAGCGCGAGCTCGCCCTCGGGCGATCCGAGCCGCTCGTAGGTCTCGGCCGCGGCGAG
Organism: Burkholderiales bacterium; assembly: GCA_016191995.1. Classification (GTDB taxonomy): domain Bacteria; phylum Pseudomonadota; class Gammaproteobacteria; order Burkholderiales; family Burkholderiaceae_C; genus Rubrivivax. Next base: position 28,159 of record JACPVA010000016.1, read on the forward strand.
CGCGATCTGCAGCGCGCGCGGGTCGGCCAGCCCGATATCCTCGCTCGCCATGCGCAGCACGCGCCGCGCGACGTAGCGCGGGTCGGTGCCGCCGTCGAGCATGCGCGCCAGCCAGTACAGCGCGGCGTCGGGGTCGGAGCCGCGCACCGCCTTGTGCAGCGCCGAGATCGCGTCGTAGAAGGCGCCGCCGCCCTTGTCGTAGCGGCGTAGCATCGCGCCCAGCGCCGCCTCCAGCGCCGGCTCGTCGAGCTCGGCGCGCCCGCCCGCCAGTGCCAGCAGGTTCTCGTAGGCATTGAGCAGCCGGCGCGCGTCGCCGTCGGCGTGCGCGACCAGCCTGCGGCGCGCGGCCTCGGTGAGCGGCGGCGCGCCGAGCGCGGCCTGCGCGCGGTCGATCAGCGCCGCCAGATCCTCGTCGGCGAGCGGCTCCAGCACGTGCACGGTGGCGCGCGACAGCAGCGCGGCGTTGACCTCGAACGAGGGGTTCTCGGTCGTCGCGCCGACGAAGGTCAGCAGCCCCGACTCGACATGCGGCAGGAAGGCATCCTGCTGCGCCTTGTTGAAGCGGTGCACCTCGTCGACCAGGACCACGGTGCGCCGGCCGCGCGCGCGCGCCGCCTCGGCGCGCTCGACCGCATCGCGGATATCCCTGACGCCGGCCAGCACCGCCGACAGTGCGATGAAATCGGCATCGCAGGCGCCGGCCAGCAGCCGCGCCAGCGTCGTCTTGCCGACCCCGGGCGGGCCCCACAGGATCATCGAGTGCAGCCGGCCGCCCTCGAGCATCGCGCGCAGCGGCCGCCCCGGGCCGAGCAGCGCGCGCTGGCCGACGACCTCGTCGATCGAATGCGGGCGCAGCCGCTCGGCCAGCGGCACGCCGTCGGCCGGCGGCCCGGCGTCGCCACGCGCCGCATCGCCGGCCGCGCTCGGCGCCGGCGCGTCGAACAGCGCCTCCTGCATCGGCTCGCCGCCTGCCGAGGGGGTCGTCACTGCTCGACGACGTCGGCGCCGGGCGGCGGCGTGAAGGCGAAGCGCTCGGGCGCGACCGGCGCGTCGGCCTCGAAGTCCAGCAGCCGCAGCATCGTGCGCTGGCCGAATCGGTCCAGGATCTCGATCCGCGCGGGCAGCGCGCCGCCCATGCCGACCGCGATCCACGCGAATCCGCTGTCGCCGGCGCGCGGCGTCGCGCGCACCCAGGCGAGCTGCTCGTCGCGCCCGGCGCGCGGCGGGTCGGGCGCGAGGACGAAGTCGCGCTCCAGTTCACCACCGGCCAGCAGCGCGGCGGGGCTGGCCCCCAGCGCCTGGTCGACACGGTGCACGCTGACCTGCTGCAGGTCCGGATCGTGCACCCACACGCGCGTGCCGTCGCCGACGACCAGCTGGGCGTAGGGGCGCTCGTAGTCGAAGCGAAAGCGCCCCGGGCGCAGGAACTCGAAGCGCCCCGACGAGGCCTTGCGCGCGGCGCCGTCGGGCGTGGTCACGGTCTGCTCGAAGCGCGCGCGGCCACTGCCGACACGCTCGACGAAGCGGCGCAGGCGCGCGGCCGCGTCGTCGCCCTGCGCGCGCAGCGGCGGTGCAGCCAGCAAGGCGAGCGCGCCCGACGCGGCCGTGACCGCACCGGCCGCAGCCCAGGCCAGGCCGCGCCGGCGGCGAGGGTCGAAGGATCGCGTCATGCGCCTTGGAGCGCGCCGCCGGACGGAGGTTCGCCCGCGGCCTGCGCCGCGGTGCGTGCCGCGCTCGCGGCCGCCGCGGCGGCCGCCTGCAAGGCTGGAGACCGGACTCGCACCGCGCGGCCGCCTAGTCGTCGCGCCGCGGCACGAGCAGGTCGCGGTTGCCGTTGCTCGCCATCGCGCTGACGAGTCCCGCCTTCTCCATCTGCTCGAGCAGCCGCGCGGCGCGGTTGTAGCCGATTCGCAGGTGGCGCTGGACGAACGAGATCGACGCCCGCCGGTGCTGCAGCACGATCGCCACCGCCTGGTCGTACAGCGCGTCGGCCTCGCCGTCGGCGGCGCCGGATTCGACCGCTGCGGCGTCGCCGTCGGCGTCGATGCCGCCGCCGTCGAGGATGCCTTGGACATGGTCCGGCTCGCCCTGCGTCTTCAGGTACTCGACGACACGGTGCACCTCGTCATCGCTGACGAAGGCGCCGTGCACGCGCATCGGCAGGCTGGTGCCGCCGGCCAGGTAGAGCATGTCGCCCTGGCCGAGCAGCGCCTCGGCCCCCATCTGGTCGAGGATCGTGCGGCTGTCGATCTTGCTCGCGACCTGGAACGCGATGCGCGTCGGGATATTGGCCTTGATCAGGCCGGTGATGACGTCGACGCTCGGGCGCTGGGTCGCCAGGATCAGGTGGATGCCCGAGGCGCGCGCCTTCTGCGCCAGGCGCGCGATCAGCTCCTCGATCTTCTTGCCGACCACCATCATCAGGTCGGCCAGCTCGTCGATGACGACGACGACATGCGGCAGCCGCTCGAGCGGCTCGGGTGCCTCCGGCGTGAGGCTGAAGGGGTTGGCGATCGCCTCGCCGCGCTCGCGCGCGTCGTCGATCTTGCGGTTGTAGCCCGAGAGCTGGCGCACGCCGAGCTTGCTCATCAGCTTGTAGCGCCGCTCCATCTCGGCCACGCACCAGGCCAGCGCGTGGGCCGCCTGCTTCATGTCGGTGACGACCGGCGCCAGCAGGTGCGGAATGCCCTCGTAGACGCTGAGCTCGAGCATCTTCGGGTCGATCAGGATCAGCCGCACGTCGCGCGCCTCGGCCTTGTAAAGCAGGCTGAGGATCATCGCGTTGATGCCGACCGACTTGCCCGCCCCGGTGGTGCCGGCGACCAGGCAGTGCGGCATCTTCGCCAGGTCGGCGACGACCGGGTTGCCGACGATATCCTTGCCCAGCCCGAGCGTCAGCATCGACGCGGCGTCGTTGTAGACCTTGGAGCCGAGGATCTCGGCGAGCCGGATCGTCTGCCGGCGCGCGTTCGGCAGCTCCAGCGCCATCGTCGTCTTGCCGGGGAGGTTCTCGACCACGCGGATGCTGACCAGCGACAGCGAGCGCGCCAGGTCCTTGGCCAGGTTGACGACCTGCGATCCCTTGACCCCGGTGGCCGGGTCGATCTCGTAGCGCGTGATCACCGGGCCCGGCAGCGCGGCGACGACCCGCACGTCGACGCCGAAGTCCTGCAGCTTCTTCTCGATCAGCCGGCTCGTCATCTCGAGCGACTCCGGCGCGACGCTGTCCTGCGCCGGCGGCGCGGCGTCGAGCAGGTGGACCTGCGGCAGCCGGGTGTCGGCGAGCTCGACGAACAGCGGCCGCTGCTGCTCCTTGGCCAGCCGCTTGGTGGCCTTCGGCACCTCGGCCACCGGCGGCTCGATGACGATCGGCGGGTGCTCGTCGGCGGCCGCCTGCTGCGCCTGGGCCTCCTCGGCGCGCTCGCGCTGCAGTTGCGCGCCGATGCGGCGGTCCTGCGCCTGCTCGGCGCGCGACCGCCAGCGCGCGCGCAGGGCGTCGATCCATCCGCCGACCAGGTCGGCCGCGCGCAGCCAGGAGAAGCGCAGTGCCAGCGCGCTGCCCATGACCAGCAGCGCGATCCACAGCACCCCCGAGCCGGCGAAGCCGAGCCAGGTCATCGACAGCGTTCCGAGCTCGTGCCCGAGCACGCCTCCGGCATGGCCCGGCAGCGCCTGCTCCCAGTGGTACAGGCGCGACCACTCGAGCGCGGTGCTCGATGCCATCAGCATCGCCAGCCCGGCGCCGACGCTGCCACGCGCGGGCGCCTCGGCGCTGGCGGCCTCGCCGCGCAGCTGGCGCGCCAGCGCGCCCAGCCATGCGCGCGCCGCCACCGGCAGCAGCCACCAGGCCGAGAACCCGAACAGGAAGTACGCGAGGTCGGCGGCCCAGGCGCCGAGCCGGCCGACCTTGTTGTGAACCGCGGCGTCGACGCCCGAGGTCGTGAATGCCGCATCCGCCGGGTCGTGCGTCGCCAGCGCGAGAAGCGCCAGCAGCCAGCCGACGCCGCCGAGCACCAGCCACAGCCGCTGGCGCCAGGCCGGCGCGGCGGCAGGCTGCGCGCCGGGCTCGTCCGGGGCCTGGGCACCCGACCCGCGCAGCAGCGAGGCGAGAGGAAAGCTCATGCGCGCGATTGTGGACGATGCGGCGCGCGCGATCCTGCCCGGCCACGCGAGCGCGTCCCCCGCCGCCGGCGGTCCGCGATCAGTCGTTCTGCAGCCGCTGCTTGACGACGACGAATCCGTTCTCCTGCGTCTCGATCATGCCGCGCTCCTCGAGGTCCTTCATCACGCGGCTGACCATCTCGCGCGACGCGCCGACGACCTTGGCCATGTCCTGGCGCGAGACCTTGTGGCGGATGATCTGCACCCCGTCGGCGTCGGTCTCGGCCATCTCGAGCAGCGTGCGCGCGACGCGGCCGTAGACGTCGAGCAGCGCGAGCGACTCGATCTGCCGGTCGGCGTGGCGCAGCCGGCGCACCAGCCCGCGCAGGATCGCATACGACAGCGACGAATGCTCGGGCAGGCAGCGCTGGAAGTCGGCGCGCTGCAGCACCAGCATGTCGGTCTGGACCTCGGCGCGCACGGTGGCCGAGTGCGGCTCGTTGTCGATCAGGCTCATCTCGCCGACATAGTCGCCCGACTCGAGCACGGCGAGGATCACCTCGCGCCCGCGTGCATCGGAAGTCAGCACGCGCGCGCGCCCGTTGAGCAGGATGAACAGCGCGTTGCTCTTGCGCCCCTGCTCGACGACGAGCTCGCCGCGCCGGAAGCGGCGCTTGCTGACGCTGTCGGCGATGGCCTGCGCCTGGTCCGCCGTCAGCATCGAGAACAGCGGCACGCGCCGGATCAGGTCCAGGTTGGACAGCATCGACATGCTCGAGATCCTCTCTCGGTTGTTATGGACGGCCCGGGCGCCGGCCGCTGCGACGGCCGCCGCCTAGAATCCGCCTATTGTGCCCACAGCCGGCCGGGCCGGGCCAGCGGGCGTGCCCGGGGGCAAGGCGGCGCAAGCCGCGGGCGCCGGCCGCATGGGCCGGCCGCAGCCCGGACGCCGCCGGCCACCTCCGCGCCCCGGACCAGCCTCGACGACGGAATCCCGCCCATGACGACACCCACCCCGACGCACGCCCGCGTGCTGATCCTCGGCTCCGGCCCCGCCGGCTGGACCGCCGCCCTCTACGCCGCGCGCGCCAACCTGCAGCCGTTGCTGATCACCGGCATCGACCAGGGCGGGCAGCTGATGACGACGACCGAGGTCGACAACTGGCCCGCCGATGCCGACGGCGTGATGGGCCCGGACCTGATGCAGCGTTTCCAGAAGCACGCCGAGCGCTTCGACACCCGGGTCGTGTTCGACCACATCGGCAGCGTCGACCTGTCGGCGCGCCCGTTCCGGCTGCACGGCGACAGCGGCAGCTATACCTGCGACGCGCTGATCGTCGCCACCGGCGCCAGCGCCAAGTACCTCGGGCTGCCGAGCGAGCAGGCCTTCATGGGCAAGGGCGTCAGCGGCTGCGCGACCTGCGACGGCTTCTTCTACCGCGAGCAGGAGGTCTGCGTCGTCGGCGGCGGCAACACCGCGGTCGAGGAGGCCCTGTACCTGGCCAACATCGCGAGCAAGGTGCACCTGGTCCACCGGCGCGACAGGTTCCGCGCCGAGCCAATCATGGTCGACAAGCTGATGGCCAAGGCGCGCAGCGGCAAGATCGAGCTGCAGCTGCACCAGGTGCTCGACGAGGTGCTCGGCGACGACTCGGGCGTCACCGGCGTGCGGCTGAAGTCGACGCTGGACGGCACGACGCGCGAGATCGCGCTGCAGGGCTGCTTCATCGCCATCGGCCACGCGCCGAACACCGGGATCTTCCAGGGCCAGCTCGAGATGCGCGACGGCTACATCCTCACCCGCGGCGGGCAGGACGGGATGGCGACGATGACCAGCGTGACCGGCGTCTTCGCCGCCGGCGACGTGCAGGACCATGTCTACCGGCAGGCGATCACGAGCGCCGGCACCGGCTGCATGGCGGCACTGGACGCGCAGCGCTTCCTCGAAGCGCAGGGCTGAGGTCGCCGCCGCGCTTCGGGGTATACTTGCAAGCTTTGTCGGCAACGACACCCTGGGCAGCGTGAGGCTTCGGCCTTCGCGCCCGGCGCACGGGCCAGGATGGCGCTGCGCGGGTGGCGGTGTCGGATGCGGTCGATCACAAGGAGCGGCGCGCCTGCCCAGCCGGGCACGAGGCGCGCGGCTCCCCAGCCGGAGAGTGCATCATGGCACGCGTGTGTCAGGTCACGGGCAAGGGCCCGATGGTGGGGAACAACGTTTCCCACGCCAACAACAAGACCAAGCGCCGGTTCCTGCCGAACCTGCAGTACCGCCGCTTCTGGGTCGACAGCGAGAACCGCTGGGTGCGCCTGCGCGTGAGCAACGCCGCGCTGCGCCTGATCGACAAGAAGGGCATCGACGCCGTGCTGGCCGACCTGCGCGCGCGCGGCGAACTCTGACGGAGGGCTGAACCATGGCTGCCAAGGGCGGACGCGAGAAGATCAAGCTGGAGTCGACAGCCGGCACCGGTCACTTCTACACGACGAGCAAGAACAAGAAGACGACGCCGGAGAAGCTCGAATTCCTGAAATTCGACCCGAAGGCGCGCAAGCACGTCCTGTACAAGGAAACCAAGCTGAAATAGCACCCCCACGCTCACTGCGTTCGCTGCCCCCCGAGGGGGCGCTTGCTGCGGACCGGCGAAGCCGGATCCGCGCAAGGGCTTGGCGGGGCCGGTTTCGTGCGTCGCGGGTGGCGCGGTTGCGCAACTGAAGTGAGTCCTACGGCTGCAGGGCGCGCGGTACGCCTTGCCGCCTGTCCCGATCCACGGCCCGCCGGGTGGCGCTTCGCGCCCGGCGGGCCTTGTTCATTGGCCTCGTCCTGCTCATCGCGCCTCGCGGGAATCGCCTCGGCGCTCGGCGAAGGGCACCCGCCCTACCCCTGCCCCGCCTGCCCCAGCGAGACCCCGATCGCGCGCGCCGCGCGCAGCAACTCGTCGTCCGGCGGCACGGTGCGGTTGCGATTCGCGACCTCGGCGATCGGCACGCTGGTGCAGACTCCGCCCTGCAGCGCGACCATGCGCCCGAACTGCCCGGTGGCGACCAGGCGCGCCGCGTGCACGCCGAAGCGCGTCGCCAGCACGCGGTCGTAGGGTGTCGGCGTGCCGCCGCGCTGGACATGGCCGAGCAGCGTCGTGCGCACCTCGCTGCGCACGCGCGGCTGCAGCGCGTGCTGCAGCCAGTGGCCGACCCCGCCGAGGCGGATCGGATCCGGGCTGTCGGCCACCTGCGCGCGCACCGTCATCGCGCCGCCGCGCTCGTGCGCGCCCTCGGCGATGCACACCAGCGTGCAGCCACCGGCATCCTCGTTCGCACGGCAGCGTGCCGCGACCGCGTCGACGTCGAACGGCTGCTCGGGGATCAGGATCACGTCGGCGCCGCCGGCCAGGCCGCCTTCGAGCGCGATCCAGCCCGCGTAGCGACCCATCGTCTCGGCGATCATCACGCGGCCATGGCTGCGCGCGGTCGTCGCCAGCCGGTCCAGCGCCTCGGCGACCACCGCCACTGCGCTGTCGAAGCCGAAGCTGCGCTCGTTGAGCGCGATGTCGTTGTCGATCGTCTTCGGCACGCCGACCACCGGCAGCCCGAGCGCGCAGAAACGCTGCGCGATCGACATCGTGCCGTCGCCCCCGATCGCCACCAGCGCATCCAGCCCGAGCGCGTGCACATAGGCCATGACCTCGCCCGAGACGTCGGCGCCCTCGGCACCGAACCACTCGAAGGGGTTCGCCTTGTTGTGCGTGCCCAGGATCGTCCCGCCCTCGGCCAGGATGCCGGTCACGGCCGCGGCGTCGAGCGGCCGCACGCGGTGCTCGACGAGGCCGAGGAATCCGCGCTCGATCCCGGTCACACGCGCGCCGTCGGCCAGCAGCGCCAGCGTGACGGCGCGGATGACCGCGTTCAGGCCAGGGCAGTCGCCGCCGCCGGTGAGGATGCCGATGTGCATGGTCAGGGTCCCGGTTTGGTTGCCGAGCGCGCGGGCGGCGGCCGCCCGCGCCCGGCCGAGCTTTCGGCCGAGCTTTCGGCCGAGCGTCCGATCGAGCCGCCGATCACGCCGCCAGCCAGGCCCTGAGGTCGGCCTTCAGCCGCCGCAGCTCGGCGCTGTTCGTATACATCATGTGCCCCGCATCGTAATAGCGGTGGGTGACGCGCGCATGCAGCTCGGGCGGTATATCGAGTTGCGCGAGCGACCAGTCGCTGGCGCTGGCGGGCGTGCCCAGGTCGTAGCGCCCGCTGGCCACCAGCACCCTCAGGTGCGGGCTGCGGCGCAGCGCGCGTGCCAGGTCCGGGCGTGTGCAGGCGTAGGCGTTGCCGCGCGCCTCGCCGCGGTTCCAGTTCCAGCCCTTGTGCGCATCGTGCGACAGCGTCTCGTAGCGCGCCTCGGGCGCGATCCCCAGCACCTCGGCGTAATACGCCAGCCCGGCCATCGTGTAGGCGGGCGCGATCGCCTCGATGCCGGGGTCGAACTCCCAGTCGCGCGTGCGGCTGGCGGCCATCGGGCCAGTGGCGCGCGCGTCCAGCCGCCCGACGATGCGCCCGCGCGGCCGCAGCGCCTCGAAGAAAAAGGTCTGGTCGTCGATGCGCAGGTTCTTCTCCTCGACCAGCGCGCGCGGCAGCCCGGTCAGCTCGGCCACGCGGCGCGCGATGCGGCTGCGCGCCCTGCTGCCGAGCCGCGCGCCGGCGTGCAGCGCGGCGACATAGTCGGCGGCGACGAACTCCTCGGCTGCCGCGAGCGCGGCCTCGGGCGAGGCCGCCAGCGCCCCGGAGAGCAGCCCGTGGTACTGCGCGGTCTGCGCGAAGGCGGGCAGGAACAGCGCATGCGGCAAGTCGTTGCCGGGATCGAAGGACAGCGCCTGCAGATCCAGCGCGCACGACACGAGGACGAGCCCGGCCAACCCGACACCCTGCGCGAGCAGCGCATCGGCCAGCGCCGCGACGCGCGTCGTGCCGTAGCTCTCGCCGGCCAGGTAGACCGGCGAGCCCCAGCGGCGGTGCCGCGTCAGCCACTGCCGCACCACCTCGGCCAGTGCCGCGACATCGCCGTCGACCGACCACAGCCGCTTGCGCGCCTCGTCGCCGGCGGCGACCGACCAGCCGGTGTGCGGCGGGTCGACGAAGACGAGGTCGAAGGCCTCGAACCAGGTCTCGGGGTTGTCGACCACCGCGTGCGGCGGCGCTGCCGCGGCCCCGTCGTCGGGGACGACGACGCGCCGCGGCCCGAGCGCGCCCAGGTGCAGCCAGATCGATGCCGACCCCGGCCCGCCGTTGAACGCGAAGCACACCGGCCGCGCCGCCGGCGCCACGCCGGGCATCACGTAGTGCGTGGCCATCACCGCGGCGTCGGGCTCGGCGGCTTCCAGCGCCTTGCCCGGCACCGGCAGGAACGCCGCGCCCAGCGTGTAGTCGAGCACCCGCCCGTCGGCAAGCGTGAGGTTGCCGCTGGCGCGCGCCTCGGGCTGCGCGAGCAGGCGCTCGATGCGCTCGCGCTGGCGCCGCGCGGCATCCTTGTCGGCATCCTTGCTCCTGCTCGTCTCGGCGGTCAATGCCGCCTCGGCCGTCTCGGGCATCGCATCCCCTGGTCGCATCGAAAACGGCGTCGACGATAGCGGATCGGCGTCGCGGCGCGGCCGGGATAATGCCCGGCATGAGCCGCAAGTCCGGTCATCTGCTGCGCATCTTCGTCACCGGGCTGCTGGCTGCGTTGCCGCTGGCCGCCACCTTGCTGATCTTCTGGTGGGCGGCGACCATGCTGTTGCAGTGGGTCGGGCCGCAGAGCGCGGTCGGCCGGCTGCTCGGCCGCATCGGCCTGGGCGTCACGGGCTCGGAGATCGCGGGCTATGCGATCGGCGTGGCGGCGGTGGCGGCAGCGATCTTCGCGCTCGGCCTGCTGGTGGAGGCCGGGCTGCAGCGCGGGCTGCAGCGCATCGTCGACGGCGTGCTGCGCCGCATCCCGCTCGTGCGCACGGTCTACGACCTGGCGCAGAAGATGGTCGGCCTGTTCGCCCAGCGCGACACCGAGGGCCTGAAGTCGATGAGCGCGGTGTGGTGCCACTTCGGCGGCCCGCCGGCCGACGCCGCCGATCCCTCCCGCGCCGCGGTGCTGGCGCTGCTGTCGACGCCGCAGCCGGTGTGGATCGGCGGGCGTCCGTATGTCGGCGTGATCGTCCCGACGGCGCCGGTGCCAGTCGGCGGCGGGCTGCTGTTCCTGCCGCAGGCATGGGTCACGCCGGCCGCGGTCGGCATCGAGGCGTTGACGAGCATCTACGTCTCGATGGGGATCACTGCCAGCCAGCACCTGCCGGCGCGGGAGCCGCCGCCAGCACCCGACGCGCCCGCGGACCGGCTCGCCGGTCGCGCCAGCGACGCTGCGTCGCACGCGCGCGCCGACGACGGCGCCGCGCCGGCCGCCGGTGCGCCGACGACACAGCGGCCCGGAAGCGCCGCGTAGCGCACCCGGCTGCGCGGTCAGCGCCGGCGCGATCCCCTGCAAGCCGCACGCGCGGCCCGACCTGCGTTCAGGAACCTTGCACGAGCGCGACGCGCATCCCCAGCCTGCGCCCCCCAGCGCGCTCGGCGACGCGCATCGTCAGCTGCGCCGGCTCGAAGCCGCGCGGCAGCGCCGCCTCGCCGCGCTCGACATGGCGCGCCGCGATGCGCAGCTCCACGGGTGGCAGATCGACCCGCTGCGCCCGACCGTCGGCAGCCTGTCCCTCGGCGGCCAGCGTCAGCACCCCGTCGATCGGTCGCCCCTCGTGCGACAGGGCCAGCGCATAGTGCAGCACGCTGCCGCGCGCGACCGCGCGCACCGCACGCACCGCGACCGCACCGCCGCGCGGGTCTGGCGGCAGCGCATCGAAGAGAAACGCCAGATCCTGGTCCCAGCCGGAGGCGCGGGCGGCGACGGCATCATGAGCGCCTTGCAGGGTCTGCTGACCCGCGCGCGCGGCATCGCGCTGCGCGGCGGCCTCATGCAGCTCGCCCTGAAGTCGATCGCGATCGGCCTGCAGGTCGCGCAGCGAGGTGCGCAGTCGCGCGCTGTCGGCCGCCGACAGGCGCTCGGGCAGCCAGCGCTGCTGGACGACGACCGTGCCGACGACGCCGGCGACGAGGCCGACGATCAGCGTCCATAGCCAGGCTGGCAGTCGCGCGCGGCGTCGATGGTGGCGGTAGGGATCGAAGACGACGGGCCGGGAGCGACCGAACATGCGAGGTGGCGGCCGTGGCGGCCGAGGTGGGAGGTCGTGGGGGGATAAAGGCCCGAGCTTAGACCGCCGACGGGGCGTCGGCGCAACACGATGTAGCAAGCCCGGTCGCGCGCCACCGATCAGCGACGTCCGCACCGCGCAGCGGCATGAGGCACCCGCCGGGCCGCCCCAGGGGCGAAAACCGAAGGGCGCAGGCCCAAGCACCCCAGCGAGCTCGCGACGGCCGCAGCGCGGCCTCATCCGGCAACGCCGAGGTCACCCCGGCGACAACCGCCGCGGCACGGTGCCGCGACAATCGGCGCATGGGCACACTCTACCTCGTCCGCCACGGCCAGGCCTCGTTTGGCAGCGAAGACTACGACCGTCTCAGCGAGCTCGGCGCGCAGCAATGTCAGCGCCTGGGCGCACATTGGCGGCGCCGCGGGATCCGTTTCGCGGCCAGCTTCAGCGGCACGCTGCGGCGCCATCGGCAGTCGCTGGACGCGATCGGCGAGGGCCTGGGCGGGCTGCCCGAGGCCGAGCCGCTCGCCGGGCTGGACGAGTACGACCCCGAGGCGCTGGTGCGCGCGCTGTACCCGCAGCCACCGCCGCCGCCCGACCCGACGCAGGCCTGGCGCCACCACTTCCGCCTGCTGCGCGACGGCCTGCACGCCTGGGTCGAGGGCCGCACCGCACCGGCGGGCATGCCCTCGCACGCGGACTTCGTCGCCGGCGTGGCCGCCGCGCTCGATCGCGCGCGTGCGCGCGACGGCGGCGATGTGCTGATCGTCAGCAGCGGCGGGCCGATCGCCACCGCGGTCGGCCTCGTGCTCGGGCTCGCGCCGGCGGCAATCGTCGAGATCAACATGCGAATCCGCAACAGCTCGGTGACCGAGCTCGCCACGACGCGCGGCGGCCACGCGCTGGTCGCGTTCAACGCCATCCCGCACCTGGAATCCGCCGACGGCGAACACTGGATCACGCACGCCTGAGCGGCCACCGCGGCGCCGCGGCAGGCGCGGCTTGGGCACCACGCAGGCGGTCGCGGCCGGCCGCGCACGCTCATCCCAGTCGGCGCGTCGGGCGGGACCGGGCAAGGGTGTCGTCGCGCGGCCTCGCGCGTCCAGCCTGCAGCCGAGGGTTTGCGAGGCTGCATCGAGCCCTTGGCCGACTCCTAGAATTCCGTCCATCCCCGCCGGGGACGAGCCGACCGCCCCCGCCCATGCCCGACGACCGCCCCGCCCGCGTGCCGCCCCACCCACGCACGGCTGGCGGCCTGGCGATCGTCGGCATCGTGCTGCTGCTGGTGGCTGCGGTCGTCGCCGCGCTGCAGTGGCGCCAGCTCGGCATCGCCCAGCAGGCGGTGCGCGTGGGCAATCCCTATGCCGGGATGGGGCTGTTCCAGGTCGAGGTCGCGTTCCTGCGGCTGGCCGGTCCGTGGCGTGCGGCAGCGGCCGGCGACGCCGAAGCCGCCGCGGCGCTGCCGCTGCGCTACGAACTGTTCGTCAGCCAGCTCGCCACCGCACGCAAGGGCGGGCTGCGCGAGATCATCGACGGCGTCGCGGAGGCCGAAGCCGCGCGCGCGCGACTGGAGGCCTTCGTCTCGCGCGCCGATGCGCTGTTCGACGCCGGCCGCGCGCCATCGCCCGAGGCTCTCACCGCGCTCCTCGTCGAGCTCGACGAGGTCGACGCGTCGGCGCGCACGCTGACCCTGGCCGCCGCCCACCGCAGCGCCGAGCGCGGCGACGCGCTGGTCGACACGCTGCGCCGATACGGCAGCTTCGGCGTCGCGCTCGGCGCCGCGCTGTTGCTGCTGTGCGCGGCGTTCGCGCTGCTGGCGCTGCGCCAGCACCGGCTGGTGCGCGAGCGCCAGCGCGCGCTGGAGGCGCTGGCCGAGCGCCTGACCACGGCGCGGCGCGACGCCGAGGCGGCCGACCAGGCCAAGACCGCCTTCCTGGCCGACACCAGCCACGAGCTGCGCACGCCGGTGCAGGGGCTGCTGGGCATGCTGACGCTGCTGGCCGGGCAGCGCGCCAGCCTGCAGCCGCGCCAGGCCGAGCAGTTGCAGCTCGCGCTGGATGCCGGGCAGCACCTGCTGCGCATCCTGGACGATCTGCTGGACCTGTCGCGCCTGCAGTCCGGCTCGCCGGTGCTGCAGCGTGCGCCGCTGGCGCTGCAGGCGCTGGCCGACGAGGTGCTGGCGCTGATGCGGCCGCAAGCCGCGGCCAAGGGCCTGCTGCTGCAGTCGGGCATCGAGCCCGGGCTGCCGCAGCGCATCGTCGCCGACGGCACGCGGGTGCGCCAGGTGCTGTTCAACCTGCTGTCCAACGCGGTCCGCCACTGCGACCGCGGCAGCGTGACGCTGGACCTGCGACGTGCGCCGGGCGACCCCGCGCGGCTGCAGTTCCTCGTCACCGACACCGGCATCGGGATCGGGCGCGACGATGCCCGCAGGCTGCTCGACGGGCGCGGCGCCGGCCATGCCGGGGAAGAGTCGCGCGCCGGCCATGCCGGGGTGGAGACGCGCTCCGGCCATGCCGGGGGATTGACGCGCGCCGGCCATGTCGGCGCGGACGAGCGCGCCGGCGCCGGTCTCGGGCTGGATATCTCGCGCCGCCTCGCGCGCCTGATGGGCGGCGAGCTGACGCTGCACAGCGTGCCCGGCGAGGGCAGCCGCTTCGGCCTGGAGATCCCGCTGCAGGAGGCGGCACCCGAGCCGGCAGCCGCCCCGGCACCGCCGGCATCGCCACTCGAGGCCGAGCTGCGCACGCTCGCCGTGCTGGTGGCCGAGGACCACCCGATCAACCGCCAGTATCTGGCCGCGCTGCTGGAGTCGCTCGGGCACCGCGCGCACTTCGTCGCCGACGGGCGTGACGCGGTGCGGGCGGCATGCGAGCAGCGCTTCGACCTCGTGCTGATGGATCTGCACATGCCGGAGATGGACGGCATCGCCGCCACGCGCGCGATCCGCGCGCTGCCCGATCGGGCCGCGGCCACGGTGCCGATCGTCGCGCTGACCGCCGATGCCTTCCAGGAGACGCGCGAGCGCTGCCTGGTGGCGGGGATGAACGACTTCCTGACCAAGCCGGTCAGCCCGCAGGATCTGGCCGCGGCGCTGCGCCGCCTGTTCGGCCACGATGCGGCCGACGCCGCGCCGCCGGGCGAGCCGCCGGCCCCGGCACCGCTGGCGCCGTCCGCCGCCCTGGTCGACGCCGAGGCCCTGCAGCGGCTGCTGCAAGGCCTGCCGGCCGGGCGCGTCGCCGAGCTGGTCAACGCCTACCTGGACCAGGCCGGCGACACCGCGGCGCGCATGCGCCAGGCGCTGCGCGAAGGCCGGGCGCTGGAGCTGCGAGCGCTCGCGCATGCCACGCGCGGGGCGGCGCTCAACCTGGGGCTGTCGGCGCTGGCGCAGACGGCGCAGGCGCTGCACGAGGGCGCGGCCCATCTGCCGGCGCACGAGGTGGCGCACCTGGTGCAGCGCTTCGAACGGCTCTTGCCGCGCACGCGCGAGGCAGCGCAGGAGGTCGGGCTGCCGGCCTGAGCGCCGCGCATCGATCGGGGTTGCCACACGCTGCACGGAGCCTGGCGGCGGCGAGACGCGCGACGCCGCGCCGTCGCCCCCGCACATCCTGCGCCGCGGCCGAGCCGCACGTGCCACGGCCGCGTTCAGACGATCGTCGGCTCGGGCTCGAGCCGGATGCCGAAGCGGCCGTAGACGCTTTCCTGGATCGCGCGCGCCAGCGTCAGCACCTCGGCGCCGGTGGCGCCGCCGCGGTTGACGATCACCAGCGCCTGCTTCTCGTACACGCCGGCGTGGCCGACGGTCTTGCCCTTCCAGCCGCAGGCCTCGATCAGCCAGCCGGCGGCGAGTTTGAAGCGGCCGTCGGGCAGCGGGTAATGCACAAGGCCCGGGTCGCGGCCGATGATGTCGCGGCACTGCTCGGCGCTGACGACCGGATTCTTGAAGAAGCTGCCCGCGTTGCCCAGCCGTGCCGGGTCGGGCAGCTTGGCACGCCGGATTTCGCACACCCAGTCGAGGATCGTGCGCGCGTCGGGCGCGCCGATGCCGGTCTCGGCCACGCGCCGCGCCAGGTCGACGTAGCCGAGCACCGGCTGCCAAGGGCGCGGCAGGCGCAGCCGCACGCGCGTGATCAGCGACTTGCCGGCCAGCGCCTGCTTGAAGATGCTGTCGCGGTAGCCGAAGCGGCAGGCCGCCGCCGCCAGCGTCACGCTGCGCCCGGTGACCAGGTCGACCGCATCGAGCGACTCGAAACGCTCGGCCAGCTCGACCCCGTAGGCGCCGATATTCTGCACCGGCGCCGCGCCGACCCGGCCCGGGATCAGCGCCAGGTTTTCCAGCCCCGGCCAGCCCTGCGCGATCGTCCACTCGACCAGTCCGTGCCAGTCCTCGCCCGCGCCGGCCTCGACGATCCAGGCATCCGGGCGCGCCTCGGCGAGCCGCCGCCCCATGACCTCGACCTTGAGCACGACGCCGGCCGGATCGCGGCCGAGCACCAGGTTGCTGCCGCCGCCGAGGACGAACTTGGGCAGGCGGCCGAGCTCTCGGTCGCCGAGCACGGCGCGAACGTCGGCGTCCGACGCGATGCGAACCAGCCGCCGCGCCACCGCCGGCAGGCCGAAGGTGTTGAGCTGGCGCAGGCTCGCGTGACGCTCGACGTGGGGCCGCACGGCAGTCAGGTTCATCCCGCCGATTCTGGCCGATCCCCCGAACGGGGGTGTGCAGCCTGCGCATGCGGCGGCGGATACCTCCCTTGGCAGGATGTCCGCGGCGCGCGCCTGCCCGGACAATCCCCGGGCATGGCCGACCGCCCTGCCTCGCTGCCCGCGCGCCGGCGCCGCCTCCTCCTCGGCGCCGCGCTCGCCATCGTCGCCGGCACGGCCTGTGCGTCGCCTCCCGCCGCCGACGGCACGGTGCTGACGGTCGAGCTGCCGGCCGCGTCCGAGGGCGCGGCGCGCGAGCGGCGCGATTTCGACCTCGCCGCACTGGCGGCGCTGCCGCAGACGACGATCCGGGCCACACTGCCCTGGTATGGCGCGCCGCGGCACTTCACCGGGCCGCTGCTGCGCGATGTGCTGGCGGCCGCGGCTGCGCCGGCGGCGGCGCGCAGCCTGCTGGCACAGGCGCTGGGCGAGTACCGCGCCGAGATCCCGATCGAGGACCTGCGGCGCTGGCCGGTGATCGTCGCCTACCAGGTCGACGGCCGGCCGGTCGCGGTGCGCGACAAGGGCCCGCTGATGATCGTCTACCCCGTCGACGACGACCCCGAGCTGCGTCAGGGGCGCTATCTGGGCCGCGCGGTCTGGCACTTGCGCACGATCGAGCTGCGCTGACTCGCGCAGCGCGCGCGCCGCGCAGCGCGCGCGGCTGGCAGAATCCGGCGCAGACCCGCCCGTACCCGCCCTCTTGCGCGCGACTGCGCCCGACTACGCCCGATGCCCAGCTTCGATACCGTCCTCGAGCCCGACCTGGTCGAGGTCCGCAATGCGGTGGACCAGGCGATGCGCGAGATCGGCACCCGCTTCGACTTCAAGGGCAGCTCGGCCAAGGTCGAGTTCGCCGACCCGGGCGGCGGCAAGCGCGAGCTGCTGCTCTGGGCCGACAGCGAGTTCCAGCTCGGCCAGGTCAAGGACCTGCTGCTGGCGCGCATGGCCAAGCGCGGCGTCGACGTGCGCTTCCTCGATTTCGCGGCCAAGCCGCAGAAAATGGGCGGCGACCGCCTGCGTCAGCAGGTGCCGGTCGTCGCCGGCATCGACGCCGCCACTGCCAAGCGCATCCAGACCGCGGTCAAGGCCAGCAAGCTCAAGGTCCAGGTGGCGATCCAGGGCGAGACGGTCCGCCTCAGCGGCGCCAAGCGCGACGATCTGCAGGCGGCGATCGCGCTGCTGCGCAAGGAGATCGCCGAGCTGCCGCTGGGATTCCAGAACTTTCGCGATTAGTTTCCCGATTCCAGCCAGGGACCCCAGATGAGACGCCGCAGCATGCTGTCGCTGGCCACCGCCTGCGCAACCGGGATCACGACCGCGGCCGGCTTCGCGCCAGGGCCGGCGCTCGCGGCGACACCCGCGGTCGCGATGGCGGGCCAGATCGGCCGCAGCAAGGCGCTGCTGATGATCGACGGCCATCCGGTGACGCTCGCCGTCGGGCAGACGCGGATGGGCGTCACGCTGCGCGCCTTGCACGACGGTACGGCCGAGGTCGAGCGCGACGGCCGCGTCGCCGTCGTCCACCAGGGGCAGGCGCCGGTGCGGCTGGATGGCGCCGGTGCGGCCGCCGGCGGCGGGCGCGAGATCGTGCTGCCGATGGGGCCCGGCGGGCACTTCGTCGGCAGCGGTGCGATCAACGGGCGCGCCGTGCGCTTCATGGTCGACACCGGCGCCACCGTCGTCGCGCTGTCGGCCGACGAGGCCTCGCGCATCGGGATCGACGTCGGGCGCGCGCCGTTGGTATCGATCGGTACCGCCAACGGCGAGGTCCAGGCGCGGCGCGTCACGCTGACTGCCGTCACGCTGGGCGCGGTCACGGTCGCCAACGTCGCCGCGGTCGTGCTGCCGGCGCCGATGACGCATGTGCTGCTGGGCAACAGCTTCCTGCAGCGCTTCCAGCTGCAGCGCGAGAACGACGTCATGCGATTGCAGCTGCGCTGAGGCGCACCGCCCGCAGCGGCCGGCCGCCCCCGCGCCGGGGTCGATCCGGCGCCACGGCCGGTTCATGGACGGACCTCGGCCGGGCCGCGGCCGGACCGCGGTCGAATTGGTGCCGAAGGCCGGTGCTGATGGAACCGCCGTGATCCCCGCGCTGGCGGCAGACTGCGCGGCATCCTCCGCTGCCCTGCCGAGGCGCCCATGCCCCGATCGTCGCCGTCCCCGATCATCACGGATCGAGCCGAGTTCATCGACGCGCTGCACCTGCTGGCGCGCGGCCGGGTGCTGGTGCAGATCGGCGACGGCGGCCTCGGCTGGGCGCTCGACGGTGCCCCGGTGCGCTTCTGTGCACCGACGCTGACCTCGTACGGGCTGGTCGACGAGTTCGACAACCCGGAGGGCTTTCCCGGCGTGCGCTACTACCGGCTGACCGAGCGCGGGCAGCGCTTCGCCGAGCAGGCCTGGCGCGCGTGGCGCCGGCGCAGCCTGGTCGAGCGTGCGCTGGTGCGCCTCGTCGGCTGACGGCCGCACCCCCCGCCTCGGCCGGGCCCCCGCAGGCGCTGTCGCGCCGAGGACAACCCGCGCGCGGCGGTCGTGCTAAAACGCCGGCTCGCCTTTGGAGAGCGATTGCATGGATTTGAACTTCACGCCGCAGGAGCTGGCATTCCGCGCCGAGATCCGCGCCTGGGTACGCGCGAACCTGCCCGCCGACCTCAGCCACAAGGTGCACCACGCGCTGCGCCTGAGCCGCGACGACATGCAGCGCTGGGCCAGGATCCTGGGCCAGAAGGGCTGGCTGTGCTGGGGCTGGCCCGAGCGCTTCGGCGGCCCGGGCTGGAACGCGGTGCAAAAGCACCTGTTCGAGGAGGAGTGCGCGCTCGCCGGTGCACCGCGCGTCGTGCCCTTCGGCCCGGTGATGGTCGGCCCCGTGATCATCGCCTTCGGCAGCCCCGAGCAGCATGCGCGCTTCCTGCCCGGGATCGCCAGCGGCGAGGTCTGGTGGAGCCAGGGCTATAGCGAGCCGGGCTCGGGATCCGACCTGGCGAGTCTGAAGACGCGCGCCGAGCGGCGCGGAGACAAGTTCATCGTCAACGGCCAGAAGACCTGGACCACGCTGGGCCAGTACGGCGAGTGGATCTTCTGCCTGGTTCGCACCAGCAGCGAGGGCAAGCCGCAGACCGGGATCAGCTTCCTGCTGATCGACATGAAGAGCCCCGGCATCAGCGTCAAGCCGATCGTGCTGCTGGACGGCGAGCCCGAGGTCAACGAGGTCTTCTTCGACAACGTCGAGGTCCCGGTGGAGAACCTGGTCGGCGAGGAGAACAAGGGCTGGACCTACGCCAAGTACCTGCTCGCCAACGAGCGCACCAATATCGCCGACGTCAACCGCGCCAAGCGCGAGCTCGAGCGCCTCAAGCGCGTCGCCAAGGCCGAGGGCGTGTGGGACGACCGGCGTTTTCGCGACCAGATCGCGCTGCTCGAGGTCGACATCGTCGCGCTCGAGATGCTGGTGCTGCGCGTGCTGTCGGCCGAGAAGAGCGGCAAGCAGAGCCTGGACATCGCCGGGCTGCTGAAGATCCGCGGCAGCGAGATCCAGCAGCGCTACACCGAGCTGATGATGCTGGCGGCGGGCCCGTTCGCCCTGCCGTTCGTCCACGAGGCGATGGAGGCCGGCTGGCAGGGCGACCAGGCGCTGGGCGGGCTGTGGCCGGGCGGCGCGGCGCACTGCGCGCCGCTTGCGGCGACCTACTTCAACTACCGCAAGACGACGATCTACGGCGGCTCCAACGAGGTCCAGCGCAATATCGTCGCGCAGACCGTGCTCGGCAGCTGAAGGCGCGCGAGGGGGACAGGCGATGGACTTCGACTTCGACGACGACCAGAACGCGCTGCGCGACGCGGTGCGGCGCTGGGTCGACAAGGATTTCGGCTTCGAGCGCCGGCACGCGATCGCCAAGGGCGGCGGCGCGACGCGCGAGGTCTGGCGCGAGCTCGCGGCACTCGGCCTGACCGCGCTGGCGGTGCCGGCCGCGCACGGTGGCATGGGCTTCGGCGCCGTCGAGGCGATGGTCGTGATGGAGGAACTCGGCCGCGGCCTGGTCAACGCGCCCTACGCGCAGGGCGCGCTGCTGGCGCCGGGGTTGCTCGCGCACGCCGGCGAGGCCGTCCAGGCCGGGTGGCTGCCGCGGATCGCCGAGGGCTCGGCGCTCGTCGTGCTCGCGCACCAGGAGCGCCCGGCACGCTACCGCACCGACCAGGTCGGCAGCTGCGCCGGCGAGGCCGGCGGCGGCTGGGTCGTCAGCGGCCGCAAGAGCATCGTTCCCGCCGGCGACGAGGCCGACGCCTACGTCGTGCCGGCGCACAGCAAGGATGGCATCCACCTCTTTCTCGTCGCGCGCGATGCCGCCGGCCTCACGCTGCGCGGCTACCCGACGCAGGACGGCGCGCGCGCCGCCGAGCTGACGTTCGCGGACACGCCGGCGACGCTGGTCGCACGCGACGGGCTGGCGATGCTCGAGCGCGCGCTGGATGTCGGCATCGCCGCCGCCTGCGCCGAGGCGGTCGGGCTGATGGACCGGCTGACCGCGATCACGGTCGAGTACATGAATACGCGCAAGCAGTTCGGCGTCCCGATCGCCAGCTTCCAGGCCCTGCGGCACCGCATCGCCGACGTCAAGATGGCGCTCGAGCTCGGCCGCTCGATGAGCTACTACGCCACGCTCAAGCTCGGCGAAGCGCCGCCGGCGCGCCGGCGCGCGCTGTCGCAGGCCAAGGTCCAGCTCGGCCATAGCATGCGCTTCGTCGGCCAGCAGTGCATCCAGCTGCACGGCGGCATCGGCGTCACCGACGAGTACTTGGCCAGCCACTACTTCAAGCGGCTGACGATGCTCGAGACGAGCTTCGGCGACACGCTGCACCACCTGGGCGAGGTGTCCGAGCGGATGCTGGATACCGCCGGCGTCTTCGCCTGAACGACGGCACCCCGGGCCGACCGAAGGCTGTCTTCCCGAGGAACCGCGTTGAGACGCTCCCGACGCACACTCGTGCACGCTGCCTCCCGCGAGAGCTTTCGGTCGCGTCGGGCGGGCAGTCGCCACTGAAATGGCAGGCGCACTCACCGACGTAGCCGGCCTGCGCGTCGGCCATCACACGCTGGCCGCCCGGGCCACCGGCTGCACCGTCGTCCTGTGCCCCGACGGCGCGGTCGCCGGCGTCGACGTGCGCGGCGGCGCGCCGGGAACGCGCGAGACCGACCTGCTGCGCCCCGAGAACGTCGTGCCACAGGTGCACGCCGTGCTGCTGACCGGCGGCAGCGCCTTCGGCCTGGCCGCCGCCGACGGCGTGATGCGCTGGCTCGAGTCGCGTGGCCACGGGCTGGCGGTCGGCGCGGTGCGCGTGCCGATCGTGCCGGCGGCGGTGATCTTCGACCTCTGGCACGGCGACCCGGCGGTACGCCCCGACGCCGCGGCCGGCTTCGCCGCCTGCGATGCCGCGTCGGCTTCGCCGCCCGAGGTCGGCGCCGTCGGCGCCGGCGCCGGCGCGACCGTCGGCAAGCTCTGGGGGCCGGCGTCGTGCATGCCAGGCGGGCTTGGCACGGCCTCGGTCACGGTGGACGGCGTCCGCGTCGGCGCGCTGATGGTCGTCAACGCGGTCGGCGACGTGATCGACGCCGACGGCAGCGTCATCGCCGGCGCGCGCGGCACCGACGGTCTTCCGCGCCGCAGCAGCGATGCCCTGGCCGCTGGCGAACTGCCGCGGCAGCTTGTCGCCGGCAGCGCGACGACGATCGGCGTCGTCGCCACCGACGCCGTGCTCGACAAGGCGCAGGCGACCAAGCTCGCGGCGCTCGGCCATGCCGGGCTGGCGCGGTCGATCGACCCGCTGACGATGCACGACGGCGATACGCTGTTCGCGCTCGCGACCGGGCGCAGCGGCAGACGCGCCGACCTGTCGCTGCTCGGTGCACTGGCGGCGCGCGTCGTCGCCGAGGCGATCCGCAGCGGGGTGCGGGCGGCGCAGGCGCGTGCCTGAACGCGGCGCGCCACCGCGCAACCGCCGCTCAACCGCCCACTTCGCGCCGCACGCGTTCCAGCGTGCGCACGACCACCGCCTGCTCGGCCTCGCCGAGACCGCCGTGGTCGCGTAGCAGTTCCGCCACCGGCACTCCGCGCTTGCGCCCGACCAGCATGCCGTCGCGCCACCGGAGCGACTCGCGCGCCAGCTCGGCGGCCTTGCCGTGGCAGCCCTGGCAGGCGCCCGCGTACCGCGGCGGCGTCGCGACCTGGGCCGCCAGCATCGCGAGCACCGGCTCGACCAGCGTCTCGGCCAGTCCATGCTGGCGCAGGAAGCGCGGCAGATCGTCGACATGGTGCCGGCCCACGAGTTGACCGTCGCGCAGTGCCAGCGTGCTGCGCGCGAAGGCCGCGGAATCGCCGTGACAGGATCCGCAGCGCCCGTCCCAGTAGGCGTGAAGGTCGGCCGCCGCCGCGCCGCCGGCGGCCAGCGCGAGGAGCAGCGCCGCGACCCGGGTCACGCCCGCCCTACAGAGGCTGCGGGCGCAGCCGCGACGGCCCGGCCGCGAGCGTGCGTGCCAGCAGCGCGGTGGCTGCGTGCACGGCCTCGATCGTCGGCGTCGGCACGCCGGCGACCTGCCCGAGCTCGATCACCGCGCCGACGAGTGCCGCCAGCTCCGGCGCGCGCCCGGCCTGCACGTCCTGCAGCATCGAGGTCTTGTGCGCGCCGACCGCCTCGGCGCCGGCGATGCGCTGCTCGAGCGTGATGCGGATCCGCACCCCGAGCGCCTCGGCCACCGCGCGCGCCTCGGTCATCATGCGCGCAGCCAGCTCGCGCGTCGGCGGGAAGCGGCAGATCTCCTCCAGCGTCGCTTGCGTCAACGCGCTGATCGGGTTGAAGCTGAGGTTGCCCCACAGCTTGAGCCAGATCTCGCTGCGGATATCGCGGCTGACCGGGGCCTTGAAGCCGGCCGCCATGAACGCCTGCGACAGCGCCTCGATGCGCTCGCTGCGGCTGCCGTCGGGCTCGCCGAGCGTGAAGCGGTTGCCCTCGACGACACGCACGATGCCGGGGGCGACCAGCTCGGCCGCCGGGTAGACGACGCCGCCGACGATGCGCCCGGGCTCGATCGCGTCGGCCAGCACGCCGCCGGGGTCGACGCTGTCGAGCCGCCGGCCCTCCCACGGCCCGCCCAGGCGCTGGAAGTACCACCACGGCACGCCATTGATCATCGTCACCAGCATGGTCTGCGGACCGAACAGCGCGCGCAGGTCGGGCAGCAGTTCGTGCACCTGGTGCGCCTTGACCGTCAGCAGCACGGCGTCCTGCGGCCCGGCGTCGGCCATCTGCAGCTCGGCGCGCACGGCGCGCGCGACGCGCTCGCTGCCATCTTCCTCGATCAGCTTGAACCCGCTGGCGCGTATCGCCTCCAGGTTGCGCCTGCGCGCGATGAAGACCACCTCGTGCCCGGCCAGCGCCAGCCGCGCACCGAGGTAGCCGCCGATGGCACCGGCACCGACGACCGCGAACCTCATCGCATCAGCCCAGGCCGAGACGCGCCGCCAGCCCGATGCGCTGCAGCTTGCCGGTCGCGCCCTTCGGGATCTCGTCCATGAAGAGGATCCTTGCCGGCACCTTGAAGTCCGCCACCCGGCCGGCGACGAACTGCTGCAGCTCGCGCTCGCTCACCGCCTGGCCCTCGCGCAGCACGACGACCGCCGCCACCTCCTCGCCAAGCTTGGCGTGCGGCATGCCGAAGCACACGACCTGCGCCACCGCCGGGTGGTCCATCAGGACCTCGTCGACCTCGCGCGGGCTGATCTTCTCGCCGCCACGGTTGATGATCTCCTTGAGGCGGCCGGTGATGCTGACGTAGCCGTCTTCGTCCATCACACCCTGGTCGCCGGTGCGGAACCAGCCCGCGACGAAGGCCTCTGCATTGGCCTTGGGGTTGGCCTCGTAGCCGGCGGTCACGTTGGGGCCGCGGATGACGATCTCGCCGGTCGCCCCGCGCGGCCGCAGCGACCCGTCCTCGGCCATGATCGCGATCTCGGGCCCGGCGGCGCGGCCGACCGTGCCGGGCTTGCGCAGCGCCGGCGGCAGCGGGTTGGACGCCATCTGGTGCGTCGCCTCGGTCATGCCGTAGGCCTCGATCAGCGGCGCGCCGAAGACCTCCTCGAGCTCGCGGATGACCTGCGGCGGGATCGACGAGCTCGACGAGCGCATGAAGCGCAGCGGGTGGCGCACGATCACGTCGCGGTTCTTGCCCGCACGCGCGAGAATCGCCTGGTGCATGGTCGGCACCGCCGTATACCAGGTCGGCGCCGCCTCGTCCATCCAGGCAAAGAATTTCAGCGCGTTGAAGCCGGGGGTGCAGAAGACGCGGCTGCCTGCCGCGAGCGGCGCCAGCACGCCGGCGATCAGCCCGTGGATGTGGAACAGCGGCATGATGTTCAGCCCGCAGTCCGCCGGCCCGAACGCCAGCGTGCGCGCGATATGCTGCGCCGACGCCGCCAGGTTGCGCTGCGACAGCGGCACGATCTTCGGCCGCGAGGTCGTGCCCGAGGTGTGCAGCAGCATCGAGACGTCGTCCGGCTCGGCGTAGGCCGGCGCCGCCGCCGCCGGCGGCGCCGCGCCGTCGGTGCCCAACGTGAAGTCGCCGGCGGCCTCGCCCGGGTGCAGCTCGACGAGGCGCGCTCCCATGCGCCGCGCGACCTCGACCGCCGGCGAGCGGCTGCCGGCTTCGACGATCAGCGCCTTGGCGCGCAGGTCGGACAGGTAGAACTCGAACTCGTCGGCGCGGTAGGCCGGGTTCAGCGGCGCGCTCGCGACGCCGCTGGCGCAGGCCAGGAAGCAGCTCGCCATCTCCGGCCCGTTGGGCAGCACGATGGCGACGCGGTCGCCGCGGCCGATACCCTGTCCGCCGAGCCAGGCCAGCGTATCGGCGACGAGCCGGCGCAGCGCGCCATGGGTCAGCGGCGGCCGCCCAGGGGCGGCGAGCGCGACGGCAGCGTCGGCGGCGGCGGCGAGCAGGGGCAGCAGGCGGTCGTGCAGGCCGCGCGGGGGCGGGGTGGCGGAGGCGGTCATCGTGGGGCCGGTTCAGCGCTCAGGCGAAAAGCCCAGTTTAGAGGCCGCCGGCCACCCGACGCGCCGCCGACTGCAGGCGCTCCCGCGGAAGCGCCCGGCCGCCCCGGTCGTCTCGCCCCCCCAACAGGCCGGGCCGGACGAAGCGCGGACCCCGGGGGCGCTTTCACTCGGCGACCTTCGGGCTGCGCCCTCCGGTATTCGCCCTTGGGGCGGCCCGGCGGGCTCAGGCCTGCTCGAGCTGCTGCAAGCCGGCGATCGCCCAGCCGCGGCCGCCGTTCAGCGGCCGCACCAGGTGCCACATCTCGTCGAATGGCACGGCCCCGGCGCCCTGCTGCTCGACCACGCGGCCGTGGTAGCGCACGCTGACGATCTGCATCGCGCCCTCCTCGGCCACCTCGACGACCTCGGCGTGCACCTCGGCGACATCGGTATGCTGCGCCGCGCCAGCGCGCTCGTGCAGTTGCACCCGCAGCTCGGCGAAGACCTCGGGGGTCGTGAATTGGCGCAGATCGTCGAGGTCGCCGGCGTCGTAGGCCGCCTGCATGCGAACGAAGATCGCGCGCGCGATGCGCTCGAAGCCCTCGGCGTCGAAGTCGGCCGGCAGCGCCGCCCGCGCGCCGCGGCGCTCGTCGGCATCGACCCCCGGCACCGCAAGCCGCGGCCGCAGCGCCGAGCCGATCGCCAGCGGCGCCGCCGCGCCATGTCGACCGCCCTGACCGCCGCCCGCGCCCGGGGCATCGGCTGCCGCCGGCGACGCCATCGCTTCGCGCTGCGCCCAGGGCGCGGCCGGGCGACCAGTCGCCGCGGCCGCCGCCGGCTGCGCAGCACCGCCCGCCCCGGCGCGCCGCATCAGCA
>JACPVA010000199.1 GCA_016191995.1 Burkholderiales bacterium
GCTGGCGCTGGCCGCGCCCTGGGGGCGCGCGCTGCCGCTGGCGCGGCTGCTGGAGGACGCGATCGCGCACGCCCGGCGCGGCGTGCCGGTGACGCGGTCGCAGGCCGCGCTGACGGCGGCCAAGTGGGCCGAGTGCCACGCGCTGCCAGGATTCGTCGAGACCTTCGCCCATGGCGGCCCGCCAGCGGCGGGAACGACCTACGCCAACGCGCGGCTGGGCGCGACGCTGGAGCAGCTCGCGCGTGCCGGGCTGGACGACTTCTACCGCGGCGACATCGCGCGCGGCCTGGCGCGCGACCTCGAGGCCGCCGGCAGCCCGCTGCGGCTGGCGGACCTGCAAGCCTGCCGCGCCGAGCGCGTCGCGCCGCTCGCGCTGGCGCTGCGCTGCGGCCGCGTCTTCAACCACCCGCCGCCGACGCAAGGCGTGGCGTCGCTCGCGATCCTGGGCATCTTCGAGCGCCTGGGCGTGGGCCTGCACGCGGATCAGGCCGAGGGCTTCGCACACCTGCACGGGCTGGTCGAGGCGACCAAGCGTGCGTTTGCCTGGCGCAATGCGCAGCTCGGCGACCCGCGCGCGATGGCCGCGCGCGGCGTCGACGCGGCCGAGCTGCTGCAGCCGGCACGGCTGGACGCCGAGGCCGCGCATGTCGACCGCACGCGCGCCGCGCCCTGGCCGGCGCCGACGCTGCCCGGCGATACGGTCTGGATGGGCGCGGCCGACGCCGCCGGGCGCGTCGTCAGCTATATCCAGAGCATCTACTGGGAGTTCGGCAGCGGCATCGTGCTGCGCGAGTCGGGCGTGCACTGGCAGAACCGCGGCGCCAGCTTCACGCTCTCGCCGGGGCCGAACCAGCTCGCGCCGGGGCGGCTGCCGATGCACACGCTCAACCCGGCGCTGGCGCGTCTGGCCGACGGCCGCACGCTGGCCTACGGCACGATGGGCGGCGAGGGCCAGCCGCAGACGCAGGCGGCGGTCTTCACGCGCCACGCGATGTTCGGGCAGGACCTGCAGGCCGCGGTCAGCGCGCCGCGCTGGCTGCTCGGCCGCACCTGGGGCGAGGACAGCACGAACCTGAAGATCGAGTCGCGCGTCGAGGCGCGCGTCGTCGACGCGCTGCGCGCCGCCGGCCATGAAGTCCAGCTCGTCGGGCCGTGGGACGACATGATGGGCCACGCCGGTGCGGTCGCGGTGCACCCGGGCGGGCTGATCGAGGGCGCCACCGACCCGCGTGCGGATGGGGTGTGCGCGACGGTCTGACGCGAGGCTGCGTTCGGTCGCCTGGAGAAGAGGGGAAGAGGGCGCGGGCGGGCGCCTCGTCGTCGCCGCCGGTCCGCGGCAGGTCCGGGCTCAGCGCGAAAGCGCCACCCGCATCGAGTCGATGACCGCCTTGTAGTCGGGCTGGCCGAAGATCGCGCTGCCGGCGACGAAGGTGTCGGCGCCGGCGTCGGCGACGCGGCGGATATTCTCCGGCTTGATGCCGCCGTCGACCTCGAGCCGGATGTCGCGCCCGCTGGCGTCGATGATGCGGCGCGCCGCCTCGGTCTTGCGCAGCGCGCTGTCGATGAAGCTCTGGCCGCCGAACCCGGGGTTGACGCTCATGATCAGCACCAGGTCGACCTTGTCGATCACCCAGTCCAGCACGTCCAGCGGCGTCGCCGGGTTGAAAACCAGCCCGGTCTGCGCACCTTCGGCACGGATCAGCTGCAGCGTGCGGTCGACGTGGGTGCTGGCGTCGGGGTGGAAGCTGACCAGGTCGGCACCGGCCTTGCAGAAGGCCTGCGCCAGCGCGTCGACCGGCTGCACCATCAGGTGCACGTCCAGCGGCGCCGGGCTGCCGTCGGCGCGCACGCAGTGCGGCTTGATCGCCTGCGCGACCGCCGGGCCGATCGTCAGGTTGGGGACGTAATGGTTGTCCATCACGTCGAAGTGGATCCAGTCGGCGCCGGCCGCGAGCACCGCGCGCACCTCCTGCCCGAGGCGCGCGAAATCGGCCGACAGGATCGAGGGGGCGATGCGGTAGGTTCTCATCGGCCGATTCTAGGAGCGCCCCCGCGGCGAGACAGCTCCCCGGACGGACGACTCCCTTCGGGCTACGCCGCGGCCGCCAGCCCGCCGCGCGCCGCGGGAATCGACCGCTTCCTAGAATGCCGGCCATGAGCCACCCCGAGTTTCGCTGCAGCGTCCGCGTGCAGTACCTGCCCGAGCAGTCCAGCCCGCCGCAGGGCCCGTTCGCCTTCGCGTACACGGTGACGATCGTCAATACCGGCGATGTGGCCGCGCAGCTCGTCGCGCGCCAGTGGCTGATCGGCGATGCGAGCGGCCATACCGAGGAAGTGCGCGGGCTTGCGGTCGTCGGCCACCAGCCGCTGCTGCAACCCGGGCAGCAGTTCGAGTACACGAGCTGGACCCGGCTCGCCACCCCGCACGGCACGATGCGCGGCACCTTCTTCTGCATGACCGAAGATGCACGCCCGTTCGACGCCGCGGTGCCGGAGTTCGCGCTCGTCCAGCCGGATGCGCTGCACTGAAGGCGACGCGGCCTTCATCGGGCGGCCCTCCATGCCCTGGGGCACGGCTGCGGGGTTGAAGGTCAGCGCGGCGGCGGATCGCGCGGTGGCGCCTCGTCGTCGCCCGGGCCGGGCGGCGGCTCGCCGCCGCGGCGGCCGCTGAACATGGTCCACCAGACGAAGAACAGCAGCAGCGCGCCGGCAAGCAGCGCCTCCAACACGATCAGCCACATGCCAGGTCGTCTCGCCCCGGTCGTCCGAAGGATGGCCGGCATTCTAGGAAGCGCGGCCGCCGCGCTGCTGCTCGCCGCGTGCACGTCCCCGGCTCCACCGGGGCTGCCCGGCGGGCCGGCACCCGCGCGCCCGGATGCCGCGACACCCCCTTCGGATGCGCCGGCGCCGCGCCCGCGATCGAAGTGGTGGCCGGTCGGCTGGGACGATCTGCCGGGCTGGCACGACGATGCGCTGCTGCAGGCCTGGCCCGCGCTGCAGGCCGGCTGCGCGCGCCCGGCGCCCGGCTGGGCCGCCCTGTGCGCGCGGCTGCGCGACGCGCGCCCCGCCGACAACGCCGCGCTGCGCGCGCTGCTGCAGGCGCACACGCGGCCGTGGCGGGTCGAGGCGAGCGACGGCAGCGACGAGGGCCTGGCCACCGGCTACTTCGAGCCGCTGGTCGACGCCCGGCGGCGCCCGGACGCGCGCTTTCGGGTGCCGCTGCACGCGCTGCCGGGCGAGCTCGGCGAGCGGCAGCCCTGGTGGTCGCGGCGCGAGATCGACACCGTCGCCGCCGCGCGCGCGGCACTCGCCGGGCGCGAGATCGCCTGGGTCGCCGACCCGCTGGACGCGCTGCTGCTGCAGGTGCAGGGCTCCGGGCGGCTGCGTCTGGCCGAGCCCGACGGCCGCGTGCAGACGCTGCGGCTGGCCTACGCCGGCCACAATGGCCACGCCTACCGGTCGGTCGGCCGCTGGCTGATCGAGCAGGGCGAGCTCGCGCCGGAGGCGGCGTCGTGGCCGGCGATCAAGGCCTGGGCGCGCGCCAACCCGCAGCGCGTGCAGGAGATGCTGTGGGCCAACCCGCGCGTCGTCTTCTTCCGCGAGGAGCCGCTGCCCGACCCCGCGGTCGGCCCGCGCGGCGCGATGGGCGTGCCGCTGACGCCGGGGCGATCGATCGCCGTCGACCCGCTGAGCATCCCTTACGGCGCCTGGGTCTGGCTGGATACGACCGAGCCGCTGTCGGCCGCGCCGCTGCGCCGGCTGGTGGCGGCGCAGGATACCGGCAGCGCGATCGTCGGCGCCGTGCGCGCCGACTTCTTCTGGGGCTGGGGCGAGGAGGCCGAGCAGCAGGCCGGACGCATGCGGCAGCCGCTGCGCATGTGGGTGCTGTGGCCGCGCGGCGCCGACGGCTGACGCACATCCGCGCGCCCTTGTGCGCGCTTGTTGCGCCGCCGCGCCCGCGGTGCGAGCATCGCGCGATGGACGATACCTACGAGACCCGGCAGCGCGAGATGCTCGACGAGATCCGCGCGGATTTCGCCGATACCGCGCACCTGACCGGCTGCGCGCGCCCGAGCCCGGCGGTCGAGGCCGCGCTGGCCGCCGCGCCGCGGCACCGCTTCGTCCCCGAGCCCTGGCGCATGCAGGCCTACGACAACCGGCCGCTGCCGATCGGCCATGGGCAGACGATCTCGCAGCCTTTCATCGTCGCGCTGATGAGCGAGCTGCTGGCGCTGCGGCCGGGCGCACGCGTGCTCGAGATCGGCACTGGCTGCGGCTGGCAGGCGGCGGTGCTGGCGGCGCTCGGCGCGCGGGTGACGAGCCTCGAGATCGTCCCCGAGCTGGCGCGGCGCGCGGCGGCGACGCTGGCCGAGCTCGGCGTGCAGGGTGTCGAGGTGCACGCGGCCGACGGCCACGCCGGCTGGCCGGCGGGCGCCCCCTACGACGGCATCATCGCCACCGCCGCCGCGCCCGAGCTGCCGCCGGCCTGGACGCAGCAGCTCGCCCCCGGCGGGCGGCTGGTGGCGCCGCTGGGCCGGGCCGGCGGCGAGCAGGGGCTGGTGCTGCTGCACAAGCGCGCCGACGGCCGCATCGAGCGGCGCGAGGTGCTGGGGGTGCGCTTCGTGCCGCTGACCGGGCACGAGGCGCGGCGCGGCGACGGCCGCTGGGGCGACGACGACGGCGAGGCCTAGCACCGTGCGCGCCGCGCTCGGCCGGCGGTCCGCTCACCCTGGCCGCATCGTCCGCGCCGCGGTCGATGCTCGAAACGGCCCTCCCCGCTGACATCCTGGCCGTCGGTCACCCAGGGCCGCGCGCGCAGCCGCGACCCCGGCTCCAGCCCCGGTACCCGCCGTCCCTACACTTGCGCCTCGTCGCCCGCCCGCCCGAGGTCCTGCCGCATGAATGCCCCGCTTCCCGAATCCGTCCGCAAGGCGATCGAATCCGCCAGCCTGGACGACAAGTACCGGCTGGAGCGCGGCCGCGCCTTCATGAGCGGCGTGCAGGCGCTGGTGCGGCTGCCGATGCTGCAGCGCCAGCGCGACGCCGCCGCGGGGCTGAATACCGCCGGCTTCGTCAGCGGCTACCGCGGCAGCCCGCTGGGCGGCTACGACCAGGCGCTGTGGGCGGCGAAGAAGCACCTGGCCGAGCACCACATCGTCTTCCAGCCCGGCGTCAACGAGGAGCTCGCCGCCACCGCGGTCTGGGGCACGCAGCAGCTCGACCTGGTTCCGGCGCAGCGCCGGCACGACGGCGTGTTCGGCATCTGGTACGGCAAGGGGCCGGGGGTGGACCGCTGCTCGGACGTCTTCAAGCACGCCAACATGGCCGGCACCGCGCGCCACGGCGGCGTGATCGCGATCGCCGGCGACGACCATATCTGCAAGAGCAGCACCGCGGCGCACCAGAGCGACCACATCTTCAAGGCCTGCGGGCTGCCGGTCTTCTTCCCGAGCAGCGTGCAGGACATCCTCGATATGGGGCTGCACGCGTTCGCGATGAGCCGCTTCGCCGGCGTCTGGGCCGGCATGAAGACGATCCAGGAGATCGTCGAATCGGCCTCGTCGGTCGTCGTCGACCCGGACCGCGTCGAGATCGTGCTGCCCGAGGACTTCGCGATGCCCGCCGGCGGCGTACACATCCGCTGGCCCGACGCGCCGCTCGAGCAGGAGGCGCGCCTGTTCGACTTCAAGTGGTATGCGGCGCTGGCCTATGTGCGCGCGAACCGGCTGAACCACAACGTGATCGCGGGCCCGGGCGACCGCTTCGGCCTCATCGCCAGCGGCAAGGCGTTCAACGATACGCGGCAGGCGCTCGCCGACCTGGGGCTGGACGACGCCCGCTGCCGCGCGCTCGGCATCCGGCTGCACAAGGTCAACGTCGTGTGGCCGCTGGAGGCCGGCATCACGCGCGACTTCGCCAACGGGCTGAAGGAGATCCTGGTCGTCGAGGAGAAACGCCAGATCATCGAGTACCAGCTCAAGGAGGAGCTGTACAACTGGCGCCCCGACGTCCGCCCCGACGTGCTCGGCAAGTTCGAAGAGGGCGACGGCGACCACAGCGGCGGCGAATGGAGCCAGCCGAATCCGAGCGGCAACTGGCTGCTGCGCGCCAAGGCCGACCTGACGCCGGCGATCATCGCGCGCGCGATCGCCAGACGGCTGAAGAAGCTCGGCGTGCCGGCCGATATCGCCGCGCGCATGGATGCGCGGCTGGCGGTGCTGGACGCGCGCGAGCGCGAGCTGACCGAGCTGAAGACCGACACCGGCGAGCGCACGCCCTGGTTCTGCAGCGGCTGCCCGCACAACACCAGCACCCGCGTGCCCGAAGGGTCGCGCGCGGTGGCCGGCATCGGCTGCCACTTCATGGCGGTGTGGATGGACCGCAGCACCTCGACCTTCACCCAGATGGGCGGCGAGGGCGTGCCCTGGGTCGGGCAGGCGCCGTTCACCGACGAGCGGCATATCTTTGCCAACCTCGGCGACGGCACCTACTTCCACAGCGGCATCCTGGCGATCCGCCAGAGCATCGCCGCCGGCGTCAACATCACCTACAAGATCCTCTACAACGATGCGGTGGCGATGACCGGCGGCCAGCCGGTGGGCGAGCGGCCGGAGGGCCACTCGGTGCTGCAGATCCAGAAGAGCCTGGTCTCCGAAGGCGTGCGCAAGCTCGTCGTCGTCACCGACGACCCGGCCAAGTACCAGGGTGTGGCGCTGGAGCAAGGCGTGACCGTCGAGCACCGCGACGAGCTCGACCGCATCCAGCGCGAGCTGCGCGAGATCCCCGGCACGACCGCCATCGTCTACGACCAGACCTGCGCGACCGAGAAGCGCCGCCGGCGCAAGCGCGGCAAGCTGGCGACACCCGCCCGGCGCGTCGTCATCAACGAGCTGGTCTGCGAGGGCTGCGGCGACTGCAGCGTGCAGAGCAACTGCCTGAGCGTCGAGCCGGTCGAGACCGAATTCGGCCGCAAGCGGCGCATCAACCAGAACACCTGCAACCTCGACTACTCGTGCCTGAGGGGTTTCTGCCCGAGCTTCGTCACCGTCGAGGGCGGCCAGCTTCGCAAGCCGAAGAAGGACCCGCGCGGCGACCTCTCGGCGCTGCCACCGCCGCCCGAGCCCACGCTGCCGCGCGCCGAGACCGCGTGGGGCATCGTGGTGGCCGGCGTCGGCGGCACCGGCGTGATCACGATCGGCCAGCTGCTCGGCATGGCGGCGCACCTCGAGGGCAAGGGTGTCGTCACGCAGGACAGCGCCGGGCTGGCGCAAAAGGGCGGCGCGACCTGGAGCCATGTGCAGATCGCCGAGCGGCCGGAGGCGATCCACACGACCAAGGTCGACACCGCGCAGGCCGACCTCGTGATCGCCTGCGACGCCATCGTCGGCGCGTCGCGCCCGACGCTGGCGGTGATGCAGCAGGGGCGCACCTATGTCGCGCTGAACCTGCACGCGACGCCGACCGCCGGATTCCTGAAGAACCCCGACTGGCAGTCGCCCACCGCACGCTGCGAGGCGGTGTTGCGCGCCAGCGTCGGCGAGGGGCTGGTCGGCAGCCTCGACGCCGAACGTGTCGCGGTGCAGCTGCTCGGCGACAGCCTCTACACCAACCCGCTGATGCTCGGCTATGCGTGGCAGCAGGGCCGCATCCCGCTGACGCACGCGGCGCTGCGGCGCGCGATCGAGCTCAACGGCGTGCAGGTCGACAACAACCTCGCCGCGTTCGAGTGGGGCCGACTGTGCGCGCACGACCCGCAGGCGGTGGCCTCACAGCTACAGACCGCGCAGGTGATCGAGTTTCTCCGAAAGCCCTCGCTGGACGAGATCGTCGCCACCCGGTTCGACTTTCTCACCGGCTACCAGGACGCCGCCTACGCCGCGCGCTACAAGGCCTTCGTCGACCAGGTGCGCGCCGCCGAGGCGCCGCTGGCCAGCACGCGGCTGTCCGAGGCGGTCGCGCGCCATCTCTTCAAGCTGATGGCCTACAAGGACGAGTACGAGGTCGCGCGGCTGCACACCGACCCGGCGTTCGCGGCGCGGCTGGCCGAGATGTTCGACGGCGACTTCAAGCTCGTGCACCACCTCGCGCCGCCGCTGCTGGCCAGGCGCAACGACAAGGGCGAGCTTCTCAAGCAACCCTACGGGCCGTGGATGCGCGTCGCCTTCAAGTGGCTGGCGCGATT
This sequence comes from Burkholderiales bacterium, assembly GCA_016191995.1. Taxonomy (GTDB): domain Bacteria; phylum Pseudomonadota; class Gammaproteobacteria; order Burkholderiales; family Burkholderiaceae_C; genus Rubrivivax. The sequence goes on from JACPVA010000199.1 coordinate 8,183, forward strand.
CAAGGGGTTGCGCGGCACGGCGCTCGACCCCTTCGGCCGCAGCGAGGAGCGAAGAGGCGAGCGGGCGCTGATCGACGAGTACCGCGCCTGCATCGAGGAGCTGCTGCGGGGGCTGTCTGCCGAGCGCCTGACGCTGGCGGTCGAGATCGCGCGCCTGCCCGAGGAGATCCGCGGCTTCGGCCATGTCAAGGCGCGACACCTGGCGGCGGTGCGGCCGAAGTGGGCGCAGTCGATGGCGCGCTGGCGTGGGGGGAAGGAATCGGTCGACGAGCGCAAGGCGGTGGCCTGAGGCTCGAGCCGCCGCTGGCCGTGAGTCGCCGCCGACTTGCAGCGCCGGGAGCATCGGCCCGGGTGACGACAACCCGCGGTGGATCCAGGTCGAGGCGGTGCGGCAGCAGGGGCAAGCCGCGCCGCAGCTGCGCCCTTTGCTCGGTGGCTATACTGCGCCCGCCTTTTCCGGCCGCACGACGGCGGCGCCGGCTCCGCGCCGGCCGGCCCCGCGGCCCCGGCGCGCGGCCCGCGCGCCAGCGACCAGGACCCCCATGAGCGATTCGCACGATGCGCAAGGGCACGAAGGCCCGATCAAGACCCCCAGGCAGCTGATCTGGACCGTCGTGGCGGCGTTCGTCGTCCCCGTCGCCGTCATCGTGCTGCTGGTCAACTTCGTCACCAGCGCGCCCCGGCCCGGTGCCGGCAGCGACTGGAATAGCGCGGAGGCGGTCGCGCGCCGGCTGCTTCCGATCGGCCATCTGCAGCTCGCCGGCGCCCCCGCAGCGGGCGATGCGGTGGCGGCACCGGCGGCGCAGGCCGCGGCGGCGCCCACCGCGCCGACCGCCGAGGCCGCGCCCGTGGCCGCCGCGCCCGTGGCTGCCGCAGCACCGGCCGGCGCCGCACCGGCCGCAGTGGCTGCCGCACCTGCCGCAGGCTCGGAACCGCCGGCGCTGTATGCACGCAGCTGCACCAGCTGCCACCGCAGCGGTGTCGCCGGCGCGCCGAAGACCGGCGACCACGCCGCCTGGGCGCCGCGCGCCGCCACCGGCATCGACGCGCTGACCGCCAGCGTGATCAAGGGCAAGGGGGCGATGCCGCCGCGCGGCACCGCAGCCAAGGCGAGCGACGCCGAGATCCGCGAGGTGGTCGCCTACATGCTCCGGTCCGCCGGCCACTGAGCGCCGCGCTGCCCGGCCGCGACGCGCCGGCGGGCCAGTGCGGTCAGCCGGCGCGATGCGGGCCGGCCGCTCGAGTCGCAGGCGGCCGAGGGTCGAGCTGGTAGCCGAAACGATGCGGCATCTCGGCGAAGGCGATCTCGCGCGGCTGCCAGCAACCCTGTTCGACGGCATCGGCCGCAAGCCCCATGTCCAGGCTGTGAACGAGCCCGAACCCGATGTCGGTGTCGACGAACAGCCGCCCGGACTCGTCCAGCCACAGCGCGTCCGCGCCGCGCGGCAGCGCCGCCACGCCGGTGTGAGAGCGCAGCAACGGCGCAGTCCCCGCCACCGCCGCGTGCAGACGCCAGACCCAGGGTGCGGCCTCGAGCGTGACGTAGACGCGCTGCGGGCCGTTCTGGAAGTACCACGCGCCCTCGGCGTCGCACGCATAGTTGCGGCCGATGAAGGCGAGCAGCTTGTCGTGCACGATGCGACTGCCCTTGACCTGCGGGAACGGACCCGCGGCGCGAACGCGGTCGTCGCGCATATACCAGTCGCCGCGCGCATCCAGCGCCAGCCAGCCCCAGCAATGCGGCACGTCCGGCCACTTGCGCAGCGCCGCCTCGACGATCGCATCCATGCGCCGACCATAGCGCATCGGGCGCGCCCCGGGCCGAGGGCGGCGCCGATGCCCACGATGCGCGAAGCAACGCCGACCGCGCCGACGATCCCGACTTCAGCGAGGCGAGCTTGGACCTGCTGCTAGCCTCGCTGGCCTCGTTCCTGGCCGGGATGATCGACTCGATCGTCGGCGGCGGCGGGCTGATCCTGGTGCCGGCGCTGTTCGCGATCTACCCCGCGGCGCCGCCGGCGGCGCTGTTCGGCACCAACAAGAGCGCCTCGGTGTGGGGCACCGCGTTCGCGACGCTGCAGTATGCGCGCCGGGTGCAGCTGCCCTGGCGCACGCTGGCACCCGCGGCGGCGGTGGCGCTGGCCGCGGGCTTCGTCGGCGCCTGGCATGTCACGCTGGTCGACCCGAGCTTTCTGCGCCGCGCGCTGCCGTTCATCCTCGGCGCGGTGCTGGCGTATACGCTGGCGCGCAAGCAGCTCGGGCAGGTTCACGCGCCGCAGCTGGCGCCGGCGCGCGAGCGCGCGGTGGCCTGCGCGATCGGCGCCGTCGTCGGCTGGTACGACGGCTTCTTCGGCCCCGGCACCGGCAGCTTCTTCATCTTCCTGTTCGTCCGCCTGCTCGGCTACGACTTCCTGCATGCCTCGGCGGCTGCCAAGCTGCTCAACGTCGCCACCAATATCGCCGCGCTGGCGCTGTTCGCGTCCAAGGGGCTGGTGTGGTGGCAGATCGGGCTGGTGATGGCGCTGGCCAATGTCGCCGGCAGCCTGATCGGGTCGCGGCTGGCGCTGCGCCATGGAGCCGGCTTCGTGCGCCGCATCTTCATCGTCATCGTCGGCGCGCTGATCGCCAAGAGCGCCTGGGATGCGTTCGGTCCATGAGCGACGGCCAGCAGCAGGCCGTTCGCCCGGTTGCTCGTCCGGTCTGCCCGCCCGGTCTTGCGACCGCTGCGGGCGCGTGCTAGCCTGAACCGGCCGGGTACGGCTGCAGCGGCCCTGCGCGAGCCGGGCGCGCAGTCGGTTCGGCGCAGCGCGAGGCTTTCGTGGCCAGGATCTACCTCTCGTCGACCTTCGAGGACCTGCAGGGCTGCCGTGCGGAGGCCTACCGCACGATGCGCAAGCTCGGGCACGATGTCGTCTCGATGGAGGACTATGTCGCCTCCGGCCAGCGGCCGTTGGCGCAATGCCTGGCCGATGTCGCGGCCTGCGACGCCTGCGTCGGAATCGTCGCCTGGCGGCTCGGGTTCGTTCCGGCGGGGCAGACGCAGTCGATCACCGAGCTCGAGATGCTCGAGGCCGAGCGCCGCGGCCTGCCCTGCCTGGTCTTCCTGCTGGCCGACGACGCGCCCTGGCCGCCGGCGATGGTCGACGATGACCGCCGGCCGGTGCTCGCGCTGCGCAAGCGGCTGCGCGAGCGCTTCACGGTGGCGACCTTCCACGGCGCCGACGAGCTCGGCGGCGCGGTCGCGACCGCCGTGGCGCGCCTGTTCCAGCACCGTGCCGACGACGGCGACGACGCGCTGCCCGAGGAGATCGACCTGTACCGCAACTGCGTCGGCCGCTTCGCCGGCGAGCTCGAGCGCGACATCCGCTTCTACCGGCTGGCGACCGCAGCGCTGGTCGCGGCGACGCTGGCCGCGCTCGCGCTGGCGCTGGCGGCCACGCCGGAGTCGACACGCTGGCTGGTCGGCGCCGGCGCGCTCGTCTTCGCGTCGACCAGCCCGCTGCCCGCGGTGACGATGCGCGCGGTGCGCAAGAAGAAGGCGCTGCTGGACGGCTATGCCGACGAGCTGCGCAAGGAGCGGCCGGCGCGCGCCGCGGTGCAGGCGGTGCGGCGCTTCGTCGAGGGCCAGCTGCAGCAGGCCGGGGCGCGTGCGACATGACCCCGCCGATCCCGAGGGCGGCGACATGAGCGCCGACAACGCCGCGGCGCTGCGCGACGTCGACGCGATCACCGCCGGGCTGCGCTCGCAGGACCGGCGGCTGCGCCGGCGCACGCTGTGGCTGACGCTGCTGCCGGTCGTCGTCGGCTGCGCGGTCCTCGTCGCCGCCTGGTCGGGGGTGCGCGAGGCGCAGCGCCGCAACGAGGCGCTGCAGTCGCAGCAGCAGGCGCTGGAGCAGCGCATCGGCGAGCAGCGGGCGCAGCAGCAGCGCCTGGAGCAGCGCCTCGGCGAGCAGCAGGCGGCGATCGACGAGCTGGCCGCGCAGCGCGCCGCGCTGGACCGCGAGATCGCGTCGCGCCAGGATCTGCTCGATCGCTACGCTGCGCGGCTGCCGGCGCCGGATCGCGCCGAGGTCGAGCGCCTGCAGCAGGGCCTGGCGCAGGCGCGCAGCGGCGATACCGCGGCGGCGCTGCAGAGCTACGACGAGGCAATCCGCCGCGACGGTGGCAATGCGCTGCCGCACCGGCTGCGCGGCGAGGCGCTTTACGCTGCCGGCGAGCACGAGGCGGCGCGCGCGAGCCTGGCGCGCGCGGTCGCGATCGACCCCGCCGACGCGCAGGCGCGCTACACGCTCGGCCTGGCGCTGTGGGCGCTGGGCCGGCGCGACGAGGCGATCGCCGAGCTGCAGCGCGCATGCCGCGACGCGCAGGTGCTCGCGCGCGCGCTGCAGGACCCGGCCTACCAGCCGATCCGCGGCGTGCTCGATGCCCAGGCCGGCCAGGCCAGCGCGCGCAGCCCCGACGAGCAGGCGGCGATCGACCGCGGGCTGCAGGCCGCGCGCCGCGGCGACTTCGGCGCTGCCGTCGCCGCCTACGACGAGGCGCTCGCGATCCGCCCCGACAACGCGCGCGCGCTCGGATGGAAGGGCTATGCGCTGTACCGCACGCGCGACTACGTGGCTGCGCTGGCGGCGTTCGATGCGGCGATCGCCGTCGCGCCGTCGAGCGCCGAGCTGCACTACAACCGCGCGCTGACGCTGTGGCGGCTGGGCCGCAGCGCCGATGCCGGCGCGGCGCTGGATCGCGCCTACGACGCCGACCCGGCCTATCGCGCGGTCGTCGCGCGCGATCCGCAGTCCGGCCCGCTGCGCGCCGCGCTCGCGCGCGGCCGCTGACCCCGGCGACGGGCGGCGCGGCCCCGGGTCATCGAGACATCCGCGTCACGCCGCCCCGGCGCCTAGGCGTGCGCGGCCAGCCAGCCGCAGACCGCTTGCGGCAGCGCGTCCAGCCGGCCCGGAAAGCCGCCGTGCGCGAAGCCGACATGGCCGCCGTGCGCCGGCTGCCAGAGCTCGACGCAGGGCCCGACCGAACCCGGCCTCGGCAGCGACGACGGCGGCACGAAAGGGTCGTTGCGCGCGTTCAGCACCAGCGCCGGCACGCCGATGCGCGCCAGATGCGGCGCCGACGAGGCGCGCGCCCAGTAGTCGTCGGCGCCGGCGAAGCCGTGCAGCGGCGCGGTGAAGGCGTCGTCGAACTCGTGCAGCGTGCGCGCGCGCGCGACGCGGTCGCGCTCGAACAGCCCCGGGTGCTGGGCCCACTTGGCGAGTGCCTTCGGCCTCATCGTGCGCAGGAACATGCGCGCGTAGACATGGCGGGCGAAGCCGCGCCCGAGCGCGGCGCCGCTGGCCGCCAGGTCGACCGGCGCGCTCACCGCGGCCAGCGCGGCGACGACCGCGGCGGCCGAAGCCCCCGCCTCGGCCGCCCAGCGCAGCAGCGCATTGCCGCCGAGCGAGACACCGACCGCGCGCAGCGGCGCGCCGGCGCGCGCGCGCAGCCGCGCCAGCATCCAGCCGACCTCCTCGAAGTCGCCCGAGTGGTAGGCGCGCGGCGCGCGATTCAGCTCGCCCGAGCAGCCGCGGAAATGCGGCAGCGCGAAGTCCCAGCCGCGCTCGCGCGCCGCGAGCGCGAAGGCGATCGCATAGTGGCTCGACGACGAACCCTCCAGCCCGTGGAACAGCACGAGCAGCGGCCGCGCGCCGAGCTCGACCCGGCCGCCCGCGCGCGCCGTCGGCGCCGCGTCCGCGGCGCCGGCCGGCTCCGGGACGCCATCCGGCGCCGCGGCGAGCGCGAAGTCGACATCGACGAAGTCGCCGTCCGGCGTCTCCCAGCGCTCGCGCAGGTAGTGCAGCGCGCCGGCCAGCCGGCGCCGGCCGACCAGCGCCGGCCAGATCGTCTGCAGGTGGCCGCCGGGCAGCCAGCGCGGGGCCGGCATCCGCGGCGCCGGGACTGGCATCAATGCAGCTGCGCCGGCGCGCCGTCCACGTCGGGTGCGGCCAGCGTCGCCGGGCTCGCGTGGTGCGCGACCATGCGCCAGCCGGCGGCGGTCTGCAGGTAGACATTGGTCGTCACGACCCAGGCCTGGCGCGGCCCCTCGTCGGTCGGCGTCTCGACGCGCTCCAGCAGGTGGTGCACCGCGCCCGAGACCGCGTCCAGCCGGTGCACCTGCTCGGCGACGATCGGCACCGGCGCGTGCGCGAAGATGGCCTCGAAGCTGGCGCGGATCGCCGCCGGGCCGACGACGCGCGCGCCGCCCGGATGGACGCAGACGATCTCGTCGTCGTCGGCCCACACGCTCATCAGCGCCTCCAGGTCGCCGCGGCGCATCGCGTCGTAGAAGCGCGATTCGAGCTCGTCGGGCGAGCTGCCCGGCACGGGCGGCAGCGGCTTGCGGCGCGGCATCACGGTCAGCGAAAGACGACCGTCTTGTGCCCGTTGAGCAGCACGCGGTGCTCGACATGCCAGCGCACCGCGCGCGCCAGCACGATCGATTCGATGTCGCGCCCGACGGCGGCGAAGTCGTCGGCCGACAGCGTGTGGTCGACGCGCTCGACGTCCTGCTCGATGATCGGACCCTCGTCGAGGTCGGCGGTCACATAGTGCGCGGTCGCGCCGATCAGCTTGACCCCGCGCGCGTGCGCCTGCGCGTAGGGCTTGGCGCCCTTGAAGCTCGGCAGGAAGCTGTGGTGGATATTGATCGCGCGGCCGGCCCAGGCGCTGCACAGCTCGGGGCCGAGGATCTGCATGTAGCGCGCCAGCACGACGAGGTCGATTCGCTCGCGCTCGGCGATCTCGCGCAGCGCCTGCTCCTGCGCGCGCTTGGCGGCGGCGTCGCCGCCGGGCGCCAGCGGCAGGTGGTGGAAGGCAATGCCGTAGCCCTCGACCAGTGCGCGGAAGTCCTCGTGGTTGGAGACGATCGCCGGGATGTCGACCGCGAGCTGGCCGCTGCGCCAGCGGAACAGCAGGTCGTTCAGGCAGTGGCCGTGGCGGCTGACCATCAGCATCACGCGCGCGCGCTCGGCCAGCGGGTGGAACGCGATCTGCATCGCGTATTGCTGGCGCGCATGCTCGAAGAGGGTCTGCAGCTCGCCGCGGCCGCGCAGGTGCGCCGGGGCGTCGAAGTGCACGCGCATGAAGAACAGCCCCGTGGCGTCGTCGCCCTCGAGGTCGCCGAACTGCTGCGAGTCGATGATGTTGCAGCCGGCCTGGTACAGCAGCCCCGAGACCGCGTAGACGATGCCCTTGGCGTCGCGCGCCGCGAGGGTGAGGACGAATTCGCGCGCGTTGCCGGGCATGGACCGGCATTGTAGGCAGCCGCGGTCGATCGCCTCGGCGCCGCGGCGACGGGGCGGATCAGCCGCGCGGCGGCTCGCCCGCCACCGGCAGCCAGACGCTGAAGACGCTGCCGGCACCGGGCTGGCTGCGCGCGTCGATGCGCGCGCCCATCGCCTCGACCAGCGCGCGCGTGACGGTCAGCCCGATCCCCGCCCCCTCGACCGCGCCGAGCCCGCGGCGGCCGCGGAAGAAGGGCTCGAACAGGTGCTCCAGCTCGTCGGCGGCGATGCCGGGGCCGTCGTCGTGCACGCTGACGCCGGCGCGACCGGCATCGTCGCCCGCACCGGGATGCAGCCTGAGCCAGGCGCGGCCACCGGGGCGGTTGTACTTGACCGCGTTGGACAGCAGGTTCAGCAGCACCTGGCGCAGCCGCGTCGGGTCGGCCAGCGCACGCGGCAGCGCCGGCGGCGGCTCGACCGCCAGCGTGACACCGGCACGTTCGGCCTCGGCCTGCATCATCGCGACGACCTCGCCGGCCAGCCGCGGCAGGTCGATCGGCGCGGGCTGCAGCGCCAGGCGCCCGGACTCGATACGCGTCAGGTCGAGCAGGTCGCCGATCATGCGCAGCAGGTGCGTGCCGGACTCGCGGATCAGGCGCAGCTTGTCGCGTTGCGCCGGCGTCGGCGGCGAGACGCGGTCGATCTCCAGCAGCTGCGCGAAACCCAGCACCGCGTTCAGCGGCGTGCGCAGCTCGTGGCTCATGTGCGAGAGGAACTCGGACTTGGATCGGCTGGCGGCCTCGGCGGCGAGTTTGTCGCGCTGCACCTGCTCCATCTCGAGCCGCTCGGTGACATCCTCGAGGTAGCCGTGCCAGGTCACCGCGCCGTCGTCCTCGCGCCGCGGCGTGGCGCTGCCGCGCAGGCAGCGCCGCTCGCCGCCGCGCCACAGGCAGAACTCCAGCTGCCAGGGCGCGAGCGTGCGCGCCGACTCGTCGATGCTCGCGAGCATCAACTCGCGCTGGCTGCGCTCGACCTTGCGCAGCATCGCGGCAGCGTCATGCTGCATCGCCTCGGCGTCGACCCCGAGCAGCGCCTCGCAACGCTCGCTGACATAGGGAAACGAGGCCCGTCCGTCGGCGTCGCGCCGGAACTGGAACAGCAGCCCCGGCACATGGCGCGCCAGCGCCTGCAGCCGATGCGTCGCCTGATCGGCGCGCTCCTGCAGCTCGACCTGCGCCGTGACGTCGGTCAGCGTGCCGACGGCTCGCCTGGGCGTGCCGTCGGGCCCGCGCTCGACGATGCGGCCACGCTCGTCGACCCAGTGCCAGCCGCCGTCGACGGTGCGCATGCGGTAGCGCGCCGCGTACCTCGGCTGCTCGCCCTGCGCGTGCAGGTCGAAGGCGCGCCGGTAGGCGGCGAGGTCGTCCGGGTGGATCAGCGCATCCCAATCCGCCTGCGTCCAGGGCTGCAGCTCGGTCGCGTAGCCCAGGGCGCGCGCGAAGCCCCAGGTTCCGCTCAGGCGGTCGGACTCGACATCCCATTCCCAGACGTCCGAGCCCGCACCGCGCAGCGCGGCGAGCAGCGGCAGCGAGCTGCCGGCGGCATCGCCGGCGATGGTCAATGCCCCCCGGGGGATGGCGCGCGTCGCGGCGGCATGCCCCGCACCTCGATGCTCAGTGCGCGTGCGCGAGCTTCTCGCCGGCCTTCAGCCGGTAGACCGTGCCGCAATAGTGGCAGCGCCCCTCGCCGTGGCTCGCGATGTCGATGAAGACGCGCGGGTGGTTGCGCCACAGCGGCATCTTCGGGTTCGGGCAGAAGACCACCCCCGGCCCGACCAGGTCGGCGGCGGCGAGCTCGACGACGGCGCGCGGTACGCCCGTTTCGGTCTTGGCCATGCGCTGCCTCACACCCGCGTCAGCCACTCGGCGTACTTCGCATTGCGCCCGCCGACGATGTCGAAGAACGCCGACTGGATCTTCTCCGTGATCGGTCCGCGCGCGCCGGCGCCGATCGTGATGCGGTCGAGCTCGCGGATCGGCGTCACCTCGGCCGCGGTGCCGGTGAAGAAGGCCTCGTCGGCGATATAGACCTCGTCGCGCGTGATGCGCTTCTCGACCAGCCTCAGCCCCAGGTCCTGGCAGATCGCGAAGATCGTGTCGCGCGTGATGCCGTTGAGTGCGCCGGCAGAAAGGTCCGGCGTGTAGACCACGCCCTTCTTGATCACGAACAGGTTCTCGCCCGCGCCCTCGCTGACGAAGCCGGCGGCGTCGAGCAGCAGCGCCTCGTCGTAGCCGTCGTCGGTCGCCTCCATGTTGGCGAGGATCGAGTTGGTGTAGTTGCTCACCGCCTTGGCCTGCGTCATCGTGATGTTGACGTGGTGGCGCGTGTAGCTGCTGGTCTTGACGCGGATGCCGCGCGCCATGCCCTCCTCGCCGAGGTAGGCCCCCCAGGCCCAGGCGGCGACCATCAGGTGCACCTTGCAGCCCTTCGGGCTGACGCCGAGCTTCTCGGAGCCGATCCAGGTCAGCGGCCGCAGGTAGCCGCTCTTCAGCCCGTTGGCGCGCAAGACCTCGCGCTGCGCGTCCATCACCTGCTCGACCGTGAACGGGATCTTCATGCGCAGGATCTTGGCGCTGTTGAACAGGCGCTCGGTGTGCTCGCGCAGGCGGAAGACCGCCGTGCCGGCCGGGGTCTCGTAGGCGCGCACGCCCTCGAAGGCGCCGCAGCCGTAGTGCAGCGTGTGCGTCAGGACATGGACCTTGGCGTCGCGCCAGTCCACCAGCGCGCCATCCATCCAGATCTTGCCGTCGCGGTCGGCCATCGACATGGGAGTCTTCCTCGGGTGCTCGGTGAGGCGATTCTAGGCGCCCTCCCGGCCAGGATCGCTGACGGAATGGCCGCCGGGATCGCCCCTCGTCGACAACCCGCGCCGCACCGCCGCGACCCTCGCCGCGAGCACCGCGTCGCCCAGCGCCGGCCCTGCCAGCCCGCGCGTGCGCGCCTCGGCCACGACCGCGCCGGCGTCGACCGTCAGCGCCCAGCGCAGCACCTGCGCCAGCCTAGCGCGCGGCGGGTAGGGGTCGTCCTCGCGCCCGCTGCGACCACGCGCATCGCACTCGCAGGCCAGCAGCAGCTCGTCGAAGCGCTGCGGCCGGCGCAGCGCGTCGCAGCGCTGCAGCAGCCGCACGAGCGCGGCGGCGCCGAGCCCGCCGCTGCGGTGCACATGGCCGTGCTCGCGCGCGACGACCTCGGCCAGCTCGCGGCAGTCGCCCGGCACGCGCAGCCGCTCGGCGACCGCGCGCGCGAGCTTCGCCCCGCGCGCCTCGTGCCCGAGGTGGCGCGGCCAGCGGTCGCGCGGCGTCGTGCCCTTGCCGAGGTCGTGCATCAGGCAGGCCCAGCGCACCGCGAGCGGCGCGGCAAGCCGCGCGCACTGGCGCAGCACCTGCATCTGGTGCTCGCCGGTGTCGACCTCGGGGTGGTGCGCCGCCGGCTGCGGCACGCCCCACAGGCGGTCGACCTCGGGCAGCAGCCGCGCCAGCGCGCCGCAGCCGCGCAGGACCTCGACCATGCGGTCCGGGCGCGCTTCCATCAGCCCGCGCGCGAGCTCCTGCCAGACGCGCTCGGGCACCAGGTGGTCGACCTCGCCGGCGTCCACCAGCCGGCGCGCCAGCGCCATCGTCTGCGGCGCGATCGTGAACTCGTGCAGCCGCGCCGCCAGCCGCGCCAGCCGCAGCACGCGCACCGGGTCCTCGGCGAAGGCGTCCGACACGTGGCGCAGCACGCGCTGCTGCAGATCGCGCCGGCCGCCGAAGGGGTCGACCAGGCTGCCGTCGGCGGCGCGTGCGATCGCATTGATCGTCAGGTCGCGCCGCGCCAGGTCCTGCTCAAGCGTGACCTCGGGTGCGGCGTGGAAGACGAAACCGTGGTAACCGGGTGCGGACTTGCGCTCGGTGCGAGCGAGCGCGTACTCCTCGCCGGTGCGCGGATGCAGGAAGACCGGGAAGTCGCGCCCGACCGGCTTGAAGCCGGCGCCGATCATCTGCCCGGGGGTGGCGCCGACGACGACCCAGTCGCGGTCGCCCGGCGGCCGGCCCAGCAGCGCATCGCGCACCGCGCCGCCGACCTCGTAGATCTGCGACGGCTGCAGCGGCTCGGCGTCGCGGTGGGAGTCGCTCACCGGTCGCAGCGGCTCAGCGCGACGACCGGTAGGGCTCGTCGTCGGCGATGAAGTCGGCCTCGGCACGCGCCGCGGCGATCCACTCGGCGACCGCCGGCAACGCGGCGACGCGCCCGACATAAGCGCGCGCCTCGTCCACCAGCGGCAGCGCGTAGCTCAGCATGCGCATGCACACCGGCGCGAAGAAGGCGTCGGCGGCGCTGAAGCGGCCGAACAGCATCGGCCCGCCGCTGGCCGCCAGCGCGTGGCGCCAGGCCGCCTCCAGCCGCGCGACGTCGCTGCGCACGCCGGGCTCGGCGGCCCACACGCGCGCGCCGGCCTCGGGCAGCGCGGCCTCGATATTCATCGGGCAGTGGCGGCGCAGCTCGCCGAAGCCGGCGTGCATCTCGGCGCACAGGCTGCGTGCGCGGGCGCGATCGCGCGCTGCGTCCGGCCACACGCCGGCGGCGGGGAAACGCTCGGCCAGCGTCTCGACGATCGCCAGCGTATCCCAGACCACCTCGGCGTCGTCGATCACCAGCACCGGCAGCTTCATCGGCAGCGGGCCGTCGCCGGCCAGCGCGCGCAGCGCCGACAGCGTCGGCGAGCCCTCGCCGAAGTCCAGCCGCAGCCGCTGCTCGTCGAACGGGATGCCGCGCGCGCGCATCAGCACCCAGGGCCGCATCGACCACGACGAGTAGTTGCGGTTGCCGATCAGCAGCTTCAGGCCCATCGTCAGTCCCCGGCAGGCGCCGGTCTCAGCGCTGGCGCGCGCGCGCCCGGAAGGCGCCGAAGCGCGCGCGCCCCGGATGCGGCCCGAGGTAGGACGGCGCCACCGCCTCCAGCGCCGCCGGCGTGATGCCGAGCGCCTCCAGCCCCTCGTGACGCCCGCTGGCAACGTTGGGGACCTTCATCGACTCCAGGTTGTCGGCACTCATCAACGGCTCGCCGGGCGCCAGCGCCATCAGCGCCGCCTGCACGCGGCCGAGCGAATCGGGCAGCGGCAGCACCGCGCGCTCGTGCCCGGCGCATCGGCCGGCCAGTCGCACCAGTTCGGCCAGCGTGTACTCGCGCGGGCCGGCGCACTCGAAGATGCGGCCGATGGTGTCGCGGCGCTCCAGGGCGGCGACGATCGCGCCGGCGACATCCTCGACCCACACCGGCTGGAATCGCGCCTCGGCGCCGGCCAGCGGCATGAAGGGCGCGAGCGCCTGCAGGCGCGCGAACAGGTTGAGGAAGCGGTCGTCGGCGCCGAACATGACCGACGGCCGCAGCACCGTCAGCGCCAGCCCGGCATCGCGCAGCACTACCTCGCCGCGCGCCTTGCTGCGCAGGTAGTTCGACGGCGCCGATTCGGGCGCGCCATCGGGCACGCCGAGCGCACTGACGTGCACGACGCGCGTGACACCTGCGGCGCGGCAGGCCGCGGCGAGGCTGCGCGGCAGCTCGACGTGCACGCGCTCGAAGTCGGCCGGCCGGCCGTGCAGGATCGCCACCAGGTTGACGACCGCGTCGCAGCCGGCGAGCAGCCGCTCGAGCGTCGCGCGGTCGTGCACGTCGGCCTGCACGATCTCGGCCGTCGGCAGCGGCTGCAGCGCACGCGCATGCGCCAGCCGGCGCGTCGGCACGCGCACGCGGCCGGTGCCGCCGGCGCGGCGCAGCCAGCGCTCGCAGACCGAGCGGCCGACGAATCCGGTGCCGCCGAGCACGAGCACACGCGAGGGGGGCGAGGGGGGCGATGTGGTATTCATGACCGTGATCCTGGACTTTGACGACCGAGGCGGGAACCGCAGCGGAGCGCGCCGAAGCCCGCGCCTTCGATGCCGGCTGGCGACCCGCGGCGTGGACCCGGATCAGCGGGCCGCGCTCCGGATCGTGGCCGCTCAGGGCAGGTCCCTATTCTCCGGCGGCGCGGCGGCCGGCCGCGGGCCGACCGGGCCGCCGAGCCGACGCAGCAGCGACGGCGCCCCGTCGCCGAGCCGCAAGCCATAGTAGACCGCATTCGAGACCACCTTCTGCACGTAGTCGCGTGTCTCGTTGAACGGGATCGTCTCGATCCAGGCCGCGGCCTCGAGTTCCGCCCCCTCGCGCCAGCGGCGCGGCCGGCTCGGCCCGGCGTTGTAGGCCGCGGCGGCAAGCGCGATGCGGCCTTCGAAGTCCTCCAGCACCAGCTTGAGGTAGCCCGTTCCCAGGCGCAGGTTGACATCGCGGTCGTCGATCATCGACGGCTGGTAGTCGATCCCGAGCCGGCGCGCGGTCCAGCGCGCGGTGCTCGGCATCAGCTGCATCAGGCCGCTGGCGCCGACATGCGAGCGCGCATTCATGACGAAGCGCGACTCCTGCCGCACCAGTCCGTAGACATAGGCCGGGTCCAGCCCGGCGTCGCGCGCGGCGCGCAGCACCGGATCGCGCAGCGGCATCGGGTAGCGCTGCGCGAGGTCGACCTCCGCGCTCGTGCGGTCGCTGGTGTTGATGCAGCGGTCCCAGACCTCGCGCTCGCAGGCCAGCTCGGCCGCGGCGCGCAGCGCGCGGTCGCGCGGCAGCGCGGCCGGCAGGTCGCGCAGCGAGAAATTCCACTCGCGCACGCCCTCGTTGCGCAGCCCGATCGCGATCAGCTGCAGCGCGCGCTGCAGCCCCGGCAGCGCACGCACCGCGTCGCGCTCGGCCGGCTGCAGCGGCGGCGGCGCCGGCGGCGGCGCGAGCGCGCGACCGAGTGTCTCGGCGGCAAGCTTGCCGTAGAAGTGCATGCCGCCAGCGATCGACGCCAGCGCCTCGTCGGCGGCGGCGCGCTCGGCGTCGCCGGCCGCGCCGCGCGGCGCCAGGGCCTTCGCCGCTCGCGCGTGCCAGTAGACCCAGGCCGGCTCGGCGCGCTGCCCGGCGGGCATGCCTTCGACGGTGCGGCGCAGCAGCCGCCAGCGCGGGCTCGCGCCGCCGTCGCCGCGCAGCGCGGCGCGCGCGCTCCACTCCAGCGTGTCGGGCAGCCAGCCCGGGTCGGCCGCATCGGGCGGCAGCAGCGCCCAGGCGCGCGCATACCAGTCGGCCGCCTGCGGCAGCTGTCGCAGCGCGCCGCGATGACCGGCCCAGGCCCAGGCCTGCGCCGCGTGCTCGTGCGGCAGACGCCGCTCCCAGGCGCCCAGCTGCGCGGCGGCGACCTCGGGCTCCTCGCGCGCGATGCGCAGCAGCGCCGCCAGCGCGAGCTCGGCGCGGTCGGCGCGCACGCGCGCATCCGGCTGCCGCGCCAGCCAGCGCGCCGGGTTGTCCAGCACGGCGGCCAACGCGCGCCCGGCGTCGGCATCGACCAGCGCCGCCGCGCGCCGCGCCGCCGCCGGCCGGTTGGCCTGCAGCGCGCGCCGCACGCCGAGCCAGAGGTCCTGCCGCGTCAGCACACCCGAGCCGGCCAGCGTCGTCGCCATCAGTTCGCAGCCATCGTCGTCGCGCTGCTGCGCGAGCCAGGCATCCAGCGCCGCGGCGCGCACCGCCTGGCCGTCGAGCGACTCGGTCAGCAGCCAGTAGCAGCGCGCCTCGCGGTCATCGTCCATGCGGAAGCGCAGGTAGTCGGCGCGGAACGCCGCCCAGTCGCGCCGCTTGCCCAGTTCCAGCAGCCAGTCGTTGCGCAGCCGGTCCTCGACATAGCTGACGCTCCAGCGCCGGTAGAAGGCGGCCAGGTCGTCGACCGCCGCCTCGTCGAGCCGCGCATTGAGCGCCCAGTAGTCGATCCAGGGTGCCAGCGGATGCGATTCGGCCAGCGCCCGGTCACGCAGCGCGGCCAGCCGCGGCCGGTCCTTGGCGGCCCAGGCCTTGCGCGCGTCGAGCACGATCGCGTCGCCATCCTGCGCGCCGGCGCACGGCGCCACGGCCAGCGCCGCGGCGGCCAGCGCCGCGGCGGCGCTGCGGCGCAGGGTTTGCTTCGAGGGCCATGACATGGGTCGAATTTAGCGCAGCGGGCGCGCTCGCACACGAGGCCAAAGCCCGCGACAATGCGCGGCCTTCCCCGCTGTTGTCCCGATGCCCCCGCCGCCGTCACCTTTCGAGCCGAGCCAGGACAAGGCCTTGCTGCGCCGCCAGCTGCAGGCCGAGCGGCAGGCGCTGCTCGACCGTCACCAGCGCTCGGTGCACCTGCAGGAGGTGCTGCGCGTCTGGCTGATCGGGCGGCGCGAGCGCACGATCGGCGCCTACTGGCCGATCAAGGGCGAGTTCGACACCCTGCCGGCGCTGTACCGCTGGAGCGAGGCCGACGCGGCGCGGCGCATCGGGCTGCCGGTGGTCGACCGCGCGACGCGGCAGCTGCGCTTTCACGTCTGGTACCCGGGCTGCGCGATGGAGGAGGATGCCTACGGCATCCCCAAGCCCAAGGATACCGAGGCCTTCGACCCGCAGATGCTGCTCGTGCCCTGCGTCGGCTTCGGCCCCGGCGGCATGCGGCTGGGCTACGGCGGCGGCTTCTACGACCGCACGCTGGCCGCGCTGCAGCCGCGGCCCTTCACGGTCGGGTTGGCCTTCGCGCACGGCTTCATCCCCTGGCTGCTGCCCGAGCCGCACGACGTGCCGCTGGACGCCATCCTGACCGAGGAAGGCGTGCACTGGATGCGCGTCGGCGCCTGATACGGGATCGCCTTCGAGCCTTCAACTTGCGCCCGCGGTCGAACGGCCGCGAACGGCCGCGAACGGCCCATTGTCACCAAGCGGCGGGGCCTGTCTTTCGTTTGCGTGCCATGACCGAGCGGGCCGAGGCCAGCGGGTGCCCTTTCCCTCCATGTCCCCCGCCGTCGGCTTGTGCCGCCGGCTCCTCCTCTACTTACGGGAAAGGGCACCCGCTGTCCTCGGCGGGCAGCTGCAGTGGTGTTCGACCGTCGAATACCAAGGCGGTGGCAGGCCAAGGTCGGCGGGCGCCCTTCCACGTAAGTAAAGGGGGAGGGTCGGGCGCAGCCCGGCCCGGAGGAGCGAGCCCGGACACAAACAGTCCTGCGGACTGTTTGTGCCCGGCAAGCGCCCGGGGCACTGTCCCCGGGCATGGAGTGGAAGGGTGCCCGCCGGCCTTGGCACGCTGGCAGGCCGAACGCCAGAAAAGGCGAAGAACCGACTTCGGCGACCGGCAGCGACGTGCCCACGGCGATCAATCGCCGCCAACCAAGTTCTTGTCGATCGAACGCAAACGCGTGTGAGCACCCTCGGCGGCGCAGCGACGCGGCGCGGCGCGGCGCCGCACAGGCACTCGACGCGGCGCTCAGGCCCCGAGGCGACGGCAGATCTCGAGCGCCAGCGCCGACTGGTTGAGCGTGTAGAAGTGCAGCCCCGGCGCGCCGCCGGCCAGCAGCCGCTCGCACAGTCGGGTCACGACGTCGAGCCCGAAATCGCGCACCGCGGCGGCGTCGTCCATGAAGCCTTCCATCTTCAGCGCCACCCAGCGCGGGATCTCGATGCCGTCGCGCGCGGCGAACTGCGCGATGCGCGCATAGTTGTGGATCGGCATGATGCCGGGGACGATCGGTGCCTCGACGCCGCGCCGGCGCACCTCGTCGACGAAGTGGAAGTAGGCGTCGGCGTTGAAGAAGAACTGCGTGATCGCCGCGTCGGCGCCGGCGCGCATCTTGGCGGCGAAGTGGTCGAGGTCGCGCGCGGCGTAGCGCTGCTGCGGGTGGTACTCCGGGTAGGCGGCGACCTCGAGGCGCCAGTCCGCGCCCTGCGTCTCGCGGATGAATCGCACCAGGTCCGCGGCGTAGCGGAACTCGCCGCTCGCGACCGCGGTGCCGCTGGGCAGGTCGCCGCGCAGCGCGACGATGCGGCGGATGCCCTGCGCGCGGTAGGTCGCCAGGATCTCGGCCAGGGTCTGGCGCGTGGCGCCGACGCACGACAGGTGCGGCGCCGCCTCGTGCCCCATCGCGGCGATCGCCCGCACGGTGGCCAGCGTCTTGTCGCGCGTCGCGCCGCCGGCGCCGTAGGTGACGCTGAAGAACTCGGGCCGCAGCGCGGCCAGCTCGGCGACGACGCCGCGCAGCTTGTCGTCGCCGGCGGGCGTGTTGGGGGGGAAGAACTCGAACGAGATCGGGATCGTGCGCGTCATGGCTCGGGCGGCCGCGTCTGGCGCGGCGCGAAGGGGTTTCTCAGCGGGCCCGGATGCGGCGTCGCCGCGTCAGGGCACGATCGCGGGCGGCCGTCATGCCGGGGGCTGCGGGTCTGCGGCAGCCGCTTGCAGCCGCAGGCCGTCCTCGTCGTAGAGCGCCTGCGCCAGCGGCACGAGATGCTGCAACTGGCCGTCGGTGAACTTGGCTTCGTACACGCGCAGCCGGCCGTCGCTGCCCGCGCAGTGAAAGCGCATCACGCCGTGGTAGCCGGTGTCGGAGCCGTCCTCGCCGAGCAGCCGCCCGGCCGCGCTGAGCGTGTAGCACGACAAGGTGCAAGACAGCGACTTGGTCTGCACGCCGTCCGGCTTGGTGCCGTCGGGCAACGGCCGTTCGAGCTTCAGTTCGTCGAACATGCCCATCTCAGTTGCTCCACCGCGCTTCGCGCGACCCGCGACGCATGAAACGGGCGTCCAATAGCGGCGCGGCTGTGTCCGGCGCAGAGGTCGGTTCGTACTTGGTGCTTCGAGCCCGTATCTCAGTTGGACCCGCGGCCCCA
>JACPVA010000194.1 GCA_016191995.1 Burkholderiales bacterium
CAAGGACCAGCCGGGGCGCAAGGTCATCTTCATCATCTGGGCGGGGGCGGGCAACCCGTTCAAGATTGCGGACCTGGACTTGAAGCGCTACGGCATCGAGATCGCCACGGGCGGCAACATCCTGCCCGCCATGGCCAGCTACAAGAACTTCCCCGGCATGGAAGGCGCCACCTACTACTACTTCGGCATTCCCAAGAACCCGGTGAACGAGGCGCTGGTGGCTGCCCACTACAAGGAGTTCAAGACCCCGCCCGACTTCTTCACCGCCGGGGGCTTTTCCTCCGCCATGGCCCTGGTCACCGCGCTCAAGGCCACCAACGGCGAAACCGCCACCAACAAGCTCATCAAGACCATGGAAGGCATGAGCTTTGAGACGCCCAAGGGCAAGATGACCTTCCGCGCCGAAGACCACCAGGCCATGCAGAGCATGTACCACTTCAAGATCAAGGTCGATCCGGCCTTTGCCTGGGGCGTGCCTGAACTGGTGCGCGAGATCAAGCCCGAGGAAATGCAGATCCCGATCCGCAACAAGCGCTGATTCCGGTTGGCGAGGCCCGGCGCGCCAGCGCGCGCCGGGGTGCATCCCGCAGGGGCGGCCGCCCCTCTTTTTCCAGTGAACGCAAGAACCCCGGGTACACGGGGCGGGTGGGCTGTTGCCTGCCCACACAACCCCACAGGAGACAGACAACATGCTGACAAGATTTCTTCAGACGGCGGCCGCCGTGGCCGTATGCGCAGTGGCAGGCCCGGCCTGGGCGGCGGTGGAGCTGCCCGCCCTGCAGCTTGACAAGACCCAGACCACGGTATCGGGCCTGTCCTCGGGCGGGTACATGGCGGTGCAGCTGCACGTGGCGTTTTCCTCGGTGTTTGCCAAGGGGGCGGGCGTGGTGGCGGGCGGGCCGTTCTACTGCGCCGAGGGCTCGGTGGCCAACGCCACGGGGCGCTGCATGGCCAGCCCTGCGGGCATTCCCACCAGCACGCGGGTGAGCACTACCAACACCTGGGCCAGCCAGGGAGCTGTGGATCCGGTGTCCCACTTGCAAAACTCCAGGGTCTACCTGTTCTCCGGCTCGGTGGACAGCGTGGTCAAGACCGGGGTGATGGACGCACTCAAGACCTACTACAACAGCTTTGTGCCTGCCGCCAACGTGGCGTACAAAAAGGACATCGCCGCAGAGCACGCACTGGTGACCGACGACTACGGCAGCACCTGCTCCTTCAAAGGCTCGCCCTACATCAACGACTGCAACTTCGACCTGGCCGGTGCCATGCTGCAGCACCTGTACGGGCCGCTCAATGCGCGCAGCACTGCAGCCCTGCCCGAGAGCAGCTTTGTCGAATTCAAGCAAAGCAGCTTCATCAGCGGCCACGGCATGGCCAGCAATGGCTGGGCCTACATACCGCAGGCCTGCCAGAGCGGCGCCACCTGCCGCCTGCACGTGGCGCTGCACGGCTGCAAGCAGAACGTGAGCGACGTGCAGCAGCAGTTCGTGCGCAACACCGGCTTCAACCGCTGGGCCGAAACCAACAACATCGTGGTGCTGTACCCGCAGACCAGCACCGCCGCCACCAACAGCTGCTGGGACTGGTGGGGTTACGACAGCGCCAACTACGCCAAGAAGACCGGCCCGCAGATGGCCGCCATCAAGGCCATGGTGGACCGCCTGGGCGGCGGTGGCGGCACACCTCCCGACCCGGTGCTGCTGCCTGCGCCCACGGGCGTGAGCGCCTCGGGCGCCACCGCCAGCAGCATGGCCCTGGGCTGGAACAGCGTGGCCGGGGCCGATGGCTACCACGTGTACCGCAACGGCAACAAAGTCAATGCGCTCACCGTGTATGGCACCAGCTATACCGACACCGGCCTGGCCGCCTCCACCACCTACCAGTGGACGGTGCGGGCCGTGGACGCCCAGGGCGTGGAGGGCGCCGCCTCGGCCCCCGTGTCAGCCACCACCCTGGCGGCCAGCGGCGGCGAGACGCCCACCTGCACCACCGCCAGCAACTACGCCCACACCTTGGCGGGCCGGGCCTATGCGCTGTACGGTTTTACCTACGCCAACGGGTCGGGCCAGGGCATGGGGTGGTGGAACATCTTCATCACCACCACACTGAAGAAGACCGGCCCCAACTACTACGTGATCGGCACCTGCCCCTGAGCCCACAGGGCCTGCTTGGTGGCGGGAACACCCAAGGAACGAGACAGTGAAAGCGAGCAAGAACCCATGAGTACCCTGGCCACCCGGGACTTGACCATCCGCTTTGGCGGCCACGTGGCGGTCAATGCTGTGACCTGCGCCTTCGAGCCAGGCACGCTGACCGCCATCGTGGGCCCCAACGGCGCGGGCAAGACCACCTACTTCAACCTGATCTCCGGCCAGCTCAAGGCCACTGGCGGCAGCGTGTCGCTGGGCGGGCGCGACCTGACCGGCCTGCCCGTGTCCGAGCGCACGCGTGCCGGGCTGGGGCGGGCGTTCCAGCTCACCAACCTGTTCCCCAACCTCACGGTGCTGGAGAACGTGCGCCTGGCCGTGCAGGCCACGCAAGAAGGCAAACACCGCCGGGGCCTGAACCTCTGGAGCATCTGGAGCGACCACCGCCAGCTCACCGAGCGGGCGCAGGCCCTGCTGCACCAGGTGGCCATGTTCGAGCGCCGCGACACCCCCGTGGCCAGCCTGCCGCACGGCGACCAGCGCAAGCTCGAAGTGGCGCTGCTCATGGCGCTGGAGCCGCAGGTCTACATGTTCGACGAGCCCACGGCGGGCATGAGCCACGACGAGGCGCCCGTGATCCTGAACCTGATCCGCGAGCTGAAGAAGGACAAGACCAAGATCATCCTGCTGGTGGAGCACAAGATGGACGTGGTGCGCGAGCTGGCCGACCGCATCATCGTGCTGACCAACGGCACGCTGGTGGCCGATGGCCTGCCGGCCGAGGTGATTGCATCGCCCGTGGTCCAGGAGGCCTACCTGGGCGTCAGCAAGGACGCAGACAAGGAGGCCGCATGAGCCAAGAGAACCTGCTGGAACTGAAGGGCGTGCACACGCACATTGGGGCGTACCACATTCTGCACGGCGTGGACTTGGCTGTGCCGCGCGGCGAGCTGACCATGCTGCTGGGCCGCAATGGCGCGGGCAAGACGACCACGCTGCGCACCATCATGGGCCTGTGGCAGGCCTCGCAGGGCAGCATCCACTTTGGCGGGCGAGACATCACGCGCCTGCACACGCCGCAGATTGCGGGTCTGAACATCGCCTACGTGCCCGAGAACATGGGCATCTTCGCCGACCTCACGGTGAAGGAAAACATGCTGCTGGCCGCACGCAAGGCCAGCCATGCGGGGCAGATGGACGAGTCGCGCCTGCAGTGGATCTTCCAGCTGTTCCCGGCGGTGCAGAAGTTCTGGAACCACCCCGCGGGCAAGCTCAGCGGCGGGCAGAAACAGATGCTGGCCGTGAGCCGCGCCATCGTCGAGCCGCGCGAGCTGCTCATCGTGGACGAGCCCAGCAAGGGCCTGGCACCGGCCATCATTAACAACATGATCGACGCCTTCGACCAGCTCAAGAAGAGCGGCGTGACCATCCTGCTGGTCGAGCAGAACATCAACTTCGCCAAGCGCCTGGGCGACACCGTGGCCGTGATGGACAACGGCCGCGTGGTGCACGCCGGCCGCATGGCCGACCTGGCTGCCGACGAGGCGCTGCAGCAGTCCCTGCTGGGGCTTTCTCTCTGAGGAATTTATATGCAAAAAATGCCTCTGGCGCCCGTATATAAAGCGCAAGCAGCTATTAAAACAATAGCAAAACAAACTACAGGAAAGGCCACGCCATGAACAGCCGCGACCTGGATTGGAAACCCCTGGCGCTGGTGCCGCTGCTGGCGCTCATCGTGCTGCCGCTCATCGGCTCGCCCAGCACCTGGCTCACGCTCACGGTGGCGGGGCTGGCCATGGGCATGATCATCTTCATCATCGCCTCGGGCCTGACGCTGGTGTTCGGCCTGATGGACGTGTTGAACTTCGGCCACGGCGTGTTCATTGCGCTGGGGGCGTTTGTGGCCACCAGCGTGCTGGGCGCCATGGGCGACTGGACCGGCAGCGCCGAGCTGTGGCGCAACCTGGTGGCCGTGCTGCCCGCCATGCTGGTGGCCATGGCCGTGGCGGGTGCGCTGGGCCTGGCGTTCGAGCGCTTCATCGTGCGCCCGGTGTACGGCCAGCACCTCAAGCAGATCCTCATCACCATGGGCGGCATGATCATCGGCGAGGAGCTGATCAAGGTCATCTGGGGCCCGGCGCAGATTCCGCTGCCGCTGCCGGGCGGTATGCGCGGCTCACTGCTGGTGGGCGACGCCGCCATCGAGAAATACCGCCTGGTTGCCGTGGCCGTGGGCCTGGTGGTCTTCGGCGTGCTGGCCTGGACGCTCTCGCGCACCAAGGTGGGCCTGCTGATCCGCGCGGGCGTGCAGGACCGCGAGATGGTCGAGTCGCTCGGCTACCGCATCCGGCGCCTGTTCATCGGCGTGTTCGTGGCGGGCTCGGCGCTCGCTGGCCTGGGCGGCGTGATGTGGGGCCTGTACCAGCAGAACGTCATTCCGCAGATGGGCGCGCAGGTCAACGTGCTGATCTTCATCGTCATCATCATCGGCGGCCTGGGCAGCACGGGCGGTGCGCTGATCGGCGCGCTGCTGGTGGGCCTGATGGCCAACTACACCGGCTTCCTGGTGCCCAAGGTGGCGCTGTTTTCCAACATCGCGCTCATGGTGGCGGTGCTGCTGTGGCGGCCCCAGGGCGTGTACCCGGTCACGAACCGCTGATCTGGCAGAGGAACCCAACCATGCTCAATCGACTTATTTCGGGCGACTACCCGCGCAGCAAGGTGCTGGCGGTCATTCTGCTGGCCATCCTGGTGGGGCTGGCGGTCGCTCCCTTTCTTTTTCCGGGCGTCAAGCCGCTGTCGGTGGCGGCCAAGGTGCTGGTGTTTGTGGTGCTGGTGGCCAGTTTCGACCTGCTGCTGGGCTACACCGGCATCGTGAGCTTTGCGCACACCATGTTCTTCGGCATTGGCGCCTACGGCATTGCCATTGCGACCACGCGCCTGGGCGCCACCTGGGGGGCGCTGGCCGTGGGTGTGGGCGGGGCGCTGCTGTTGTCGCTGCTGCTGTCGCTGGCGGTGGGCCTGTTCTCGCTGCGCGTGCGCGCCATCTTCTTTGCCATGATCACGCTGGCCGTGGCGGCGGCGTTCCAGACGCTGGCCTCGCAGCTCTCGGACTTCACCGGCGGCGAGGACGGCCTGACCTTCAAGGTGCCCGAGCTGCTGTCGCCCAGCTTCGAGCCCTTCGAGGAACCCTTCCTGGGCGTCACCATTGACGGGCGGCTGGTCTGCTACTACCTGCTGTTTGTCTCGGCGGTAGTGCTGGTGCTGTCGCTGCTGCGCATCGTCAACTCGCCGTTCGGCCGCGTGCTGCAGGCCATCCGCGAAAACGAGTTCCGCGCCGAGGCCATTGGCTACCGCGTGGTGGTGTACCGCACCACGTCCAGCGTGCTGTCGGCCCTGTATGCCACGCTGGCGGGCTGCATGCTGGCGCTCTGGCTGCGCTACAACGGGCCGGACACCTCGCTCAGCTTCGAAATCATGATGGACGTGCTGCTCATCGTCGTCATCGGCGGCATGGGCACCATTTACGGCTCGGCCATTGGCGCCGTGCTGTTCCTGGTGGCGCAAAGCTACCTGCAAGACCTGCTGCGCTTGGGGCACGAGGCAGCTTCCAGCCTGCCCTGGCTGGCCGCGCTGCTCTCGCCCGACCGCTGGCTGCTGTGGCTGGGGGTGCTGTTCGTGCTCTCGGTCTATTACTTCCCCACGGGCGTGGTCGGCCGCCTGCGCGCCGCCGCCGCACATTGATCTGCCCCTTCCAAAAGACAACTCCTGGAGACACACCCATGAAGACTGCCGTGCAACCCTTTGTCCCGGCCCTGCTGGCCGCCGCCGTGCTGGCGGCCTGCGGTGGCAGCGGTGCCGATGTGAACCAGCGCCCCACCTGGCTGGGCAGCATCCAGGCCACCACCTATGACGGGCTGGGGGACGATCTGCTCACCGCAGGCCTGGGCAAGACGGGCCTGGCCGCGCCGCTGGCGCCTGCGTATGCCGACGCCCTCAAGCCCACGGCGGCAGAGCTGCGGCGCACGGCCATCCATACCAACTACCGCGCCATGCTCGACATGACGGCGGCGGGCGGCTACGGCACTCTGTACGGCCCCAACGTGGATGCGCAGGGCAACGTGACGGCCAGCGAGGGCAAGGTCGCGGGCACCGAATACATCGCCTTTGCCGACGACGGCAGCGGGCGCCAGAACGTCACGCTCATGGTCCAGGTGCCCGCCAGCTTCGACCCCAAGAAGCCCTGCATCATCACCGCCACGGCATCGGGCTCGCGCGGTGTGTACGGCGGCATCAGCACGGGCGAATGGGGCCTCAAGCGCGGCTGCGCGGTGGCCTATTCCGACAAGGGCACGGGCGGCGCACCGCACGACCTGCAAAACGACACCGTGCCGCTGATCGACGGCACGCGTACCAGTGCAGCCGCCGCAGGCAAGAGCGCAGCCTTCAACGCCGGGCTGTCGGCCAGCGAGCTGGCGGCCTTCAACGTGGATACGCCCAACCGCTTTGCCTTCAAGCACGCACACTCGGGCCAGAACGTAGAGAAGGACTGGGGCCAGAGCACCTTGCGTGCGGTGGAGTTTGCCTTCTACGTGCTCAACGAGCGTTTTGGCGCGCTGGACAACGGCCAGCGCCTGCGCACGCTGCAGCCGTCCAACACCATCACCATTGCGTCCAGCATCTCCAACGGCGGCGGCGCAGCCGTCGCGGCGGCAGAGCAGGACACGCAAGGCCTCATCAGCGGCGTGGCCGTGTCCGAGCCCGCGCTGGAACTGCCAGCCAGCCCTGGCGTGAAGGTGCTGCGCGGCAGCACCGAACTGTCTGTGGTGGGCAAGCCGCTGGTGGATTTCACCACCCAGGCCAACCTGTACCAGGCCTGTGCGGCCCTGGCGCCGTCGGTTGCGGCCACGCCCTATGCCGCGGCCTTTGCGGCAGGCTTTGCCAGCAAGGCCTTGCCCATTGCCCCCAACCGCTGCGCGGCCCTCAGGAATGCGGGCCTGCTGAGCGCCAGCACCACCGATGAGCAGGCCGAAGAGGCCCTGCAAAAGCTGCGCGCCTACGGCTGGGAGCCCGAGTCCAACGACCTGCACGCATCGCTGGCCGCTTTCGAGGTGTCCCCTGCGGTGTCGGTCACCTTTGCCAATGCGCTCTCGCGCGCCAGCGTCAAGGATCACCTCTGCGGCTTCAGCTACGCCGCCACCACGGTGGCGGGGGGCGTCACGCCCCTGGCCGGTGCGGCGCTGGCGGGCATGTTTGCCAGCGGCAATGGCGTGCCGCCATCCAGCGGAGTGCAACTCATCAACAACCGCGGCAAGCTCGGGCCTGCGCGTGACTTCCTGTCGGTGTCCTCCAGCGGCGTGGCCGACTGGAACACCGAGGGCGCGCTGTGCCTGCGCAACCTCGTCACCGGCAGCGACGCCGCAGCCAAGAGGCTCCAGGCCGGGCTGGACGAAACCCGCCGCAACGGCAACCTGCGCGGCAAGCCTGCCCTCATCGTGCATGGCCGCGCCGACGCGCTGCTGCCCGTCAACCACACCTCGCGCCCCTATGCCGCGCTCAACCGCAAGGTGGAAGGGGCTGCCAGCAAGCTGCGCTATGTGGAGGTGACCAATGCCCAGCACTTCGACAGCTTCATCGGCCTGCCCACCGTGCTGCCTGGCTACGACACGCGCTATGTGCCGCTGCACGTGTACCTGAACCGCGCGCTCGATGCCATGTACGAGCACCTGTCCGCAGGCAAGCCGCTGCCTGCCAGCCAGGTGGTGCGCACCGTGCCGCGCGCAGGCACGCCCGGCAAGGCCGAGGCCATCACCGCAGCCAACGTGCCGCCGCTGGCCGCCACGCCCGCCGCAGGCAATGCCATCGTCGTTACCGAGGGGGCCATTGCCGTGCCCGAATGAGGCGCACGCCCTGGCCTGTTCACGCACCCCGCACCACAAGGTTGCCCACCATGTCACCCCAATCCTGTTACGCCACCTGTGCTGGCTATGAAATCCACTACACCGAATGGGGCGCAGCCGATGCCCCCGTGGTGATCGCCTGGCACGGCCTGGCGCGCACCGGGCGCGACATGGACGACCTGGCCGAGCATCTGGCAGGGCGCTACCGCGTGATCTGCCCCGACACCCTGGGGCGGGGCCTGAGCCAGTGGAGCAGCCAGCCGGTGCAGGAATACCGCCTGGCCTTCTACGCGCGCCTGGCGGCCGACCTGTTCGACCAGCTGGGCATTGCGCAGGCGCACTGGATCGGCACGTCCATGGGCGGCGCCATCGGCACGGTGTGCGCTGCGGGCCTGTTCGAGCCGCAGCTGCGCGGGCGCATCCGCAGCCTGCTGCTCAACGACAACGCGCCACGCCTGGCCGATGCCGCGCTGGAGCGCATCAAGGCCTACGCAGGCCAGCCGCCCGCGTTTGATACGGTGGCCGAGCTGGAGGCCTTTTTCCGCAAGGTGTACGAACCCTATGGCTGGCTCAGCGATGCGCAGTGGCGCCGCCTGACGGAAACGTCCACCCGGCGATTGAGCGACGGCCGCGTGACGCCGCACTACGACCCGGCCATGGTGCAGCAGTTCACCCACCACGAGAACGACTACCTGATCTGGGACCACTACGACCGGCTCGACATCCCCGTGCTGTGCCTGCGCGGCGCCCACTCCGACCTGGTGCTGCCCGAGACCACCGCCGAAATGCTGACCCGCGGCCCCGGCGCACGCGGCCTGGCCCAGGTGATCGAAGTCCCCGGCTGCGGCCATGCACCCGCGCTCAACGTGCCCGGGCACTACGCGCTGGTCGATGCATTTCTGGCGCGGGCCGAGCAGGAGTCGGCGGCATGAGCGCTGAAGTGGTGCGGGGCAACCCAAGCCTGCAGCGCGCCGTGTGGCGACTGGGGGCTGTATTGCTGCTGCCCTGTGCCGGCTTTCTGGTGACATCGGTGCTGCTGGCTTCGGGGCTGCCGGTCTCCTGGGGCACATGGGCAGGGTGGAGTGCAGTGGCGCTTGCCTTGCTGTCGTGCCTGGGATTGGTATGGCTGCTGCGCAGTCACGCCCGGATTTTGGAGGCGCTGGAGCAGTCGATCGAACAGCTTGCCTCGGCCGACCTGGGCGAGCCCTTGCCCGTAACCCTTGGCGGAAGCGCGGGGCAACGGCAGGCGGCGCTGTCTGCGGTAGGGGAGCGGATCTACAGCATCGTGGTGAAGGTGCGGGTAGGCACCACAGCCATTGCCTCGACCGCAGGGTTTGTGGCGGCAGACAACACGGCGCTGTCGCAGCGTACCGAATCGCAGGCCAGCGCCCTGCAGCAGACGGCGTCGTCCATGGAGCAGCTCACTGCCACGGTGCACCAGAACGCAGACCACGCACGCCAGGCCCACGCCCTGGTGGTGGAGGCCGCCCAGGCGGCCGAGCGTGGCGGCCGCGAAGTGGGCGATGTGGTGCACACCATGGGCACCATACGGGACAGCTCGCGCCGCATTACCGACATCACCGGCGTGATCGACGGGATCGCCTTCCAGACCAATATCCTGGCGCTCAATGCCGCTGTGGAGGCGGCCCGCGCCGGGGAGCAGGGCCGGGGCTTTGCCGTGGTGGCGGCCGAGGTGCGCACCCTGGCGCAGCGCGCCGCTTCGGCGGCACGCGAAATCCGCCAGCTCATCGGCGAATCTGCCCAGCGCGTGGAGGCGGGCTGCGTGCTGGCCGACCAGGCGGGCCAGTCCATGGCTGGCATGGTGGACCATGTGCAGCGGGTGGCGCGCATCATGGGCGAAATCGTCAATGCCAGCCAGGAGCAGAGCGCGGGGCTCGAAGAAGTCAACCGCGCCTTCATGCATATCGACGAGGCCACCCAACGCAATGCCAGCCTGGTGGAGGCCGCCGCCCAGACCGCGGCCAGCCTGCAAGGCCAGGCACTGCAGCTCCTGGGCGCGGTGCAGGGCTGGAACCTCGGGGCGCGTGAGTACGGCAACGCCCAGCAGGCCCGCGCCATGGCCGAGGCGGGCGCCCAGTATGTGCGCACGCACGGACTGGAGCAGGGCAAGCAGGCCATCAACGACCCCCAGGGCGCGTTCGTGGACCGTGACCTGTACCTGGGCATGTGCGATGCCAAGGGCACCATCGTGGCCAACGGCGGCAATGCACGCCTGATCGGCATCGACGGCCTGCAGGTCAAGGACGTGCAGGGGCGCTACTTTGTGCGCGACATCATGCAAACCGCTCAAAGCCACGGCAGTGGCTGGGTGGATTACCAGTGGAAGCATCCCCTCACGGGCGACATCATGACCAAGTCCGCCTACGTCCAGGCCGTGGGTGCCGATGGCTTGGTCATTTCCTGCGGCTTCTACAAGTAGCGCGGTTTGGGCGCGGGCCTGGGGCGCGCCGGTTCCATGCGTCGCGGGTGGCGCGTGCGCGCAATGGATCCAGGGCGGCAGTGCCTTGGTCAGCCCGGCAGGTACAGCGCACGAAAGTCGTTCACGTTGGTGAAGGTGGGGCCGGTCACCACCAGATCGCCCAGGGCGGCAAAGAAGCCGTAGGCGTCGTGCCGCGCCAGGTGGCCTGCAGCCGACAGGCCCAGCGCCTGGGCACGGGCCAGGGTGTCGGGGGCGATCAGGGCGCCCGCGTTGTCCTCCACGCCGTCGATGCCGTCGGTGTCCGCAGCCAGGGCGTGCACACCGGGCTCGCCCTGCAGGGCGAGGGCGCAGGACAGCAAAAATTCGCTGGCGCGGCCGCCCCGGCACCGCTGCTGGCCAGGGCCTTCGGTGGGGGTGGCGCCCAGCGTCACCGTGGTTTCCCCGCCCGACAGCAGCACGCAGGGCCGCGTGAACGGCTGGCCCCGGCGCGCCACCTGCCGGGCCAGGGCGGCGTGCACCTTGCCCACGTCGCGGCTCTCGCCCTCGATGGCGTCCGACAGGATGTGCGCCGCGACGCCGTGTGCGCGCGCCAGTGCGGCGGCGGCCTCCAGGCTCAGCTGGGGCGTGGCGATCAGGTGCGCGGCATGGTGGTGGAACAGTGCGTCGCCGGGCTTGGGGGTCTCGAAGGCGCCGCTGGCGAGCCCGGCGCGCGCCGCAGCAGGCAAGGGAAGACGGTAACGCTCGCAAATGGCCAGCGCGTCCTGGCAGGTGCTGGGGTCGGGCACGGTGGGGCCGCTGGCAATGACGGCGGGGTCGTCGCCCGGCACGTCGCTGATGAGCAGCGACACCACGCGCGCCGGGCCCGCCAGTGCAGCCAGCCGCCCACCCTTGAGGGCCGAGAGGTGCTTGCGCACGCAGTTCATTTCGTCAATGCTGGCGCCGCTGGCCAGCAGCGCCTGGTTCAGGGCCTGTTTGTCGGCCAGCGTGATGCCGGGCGCAGGCTGGGCCAGCAGGGCAGAGCCCCCGCCGGAGATGAGCGCCAGCACCAGGTCGTCCGGCCCCAGGCCCTGTACCAGCGCAGCCATGCGCGCGGCGGCCTGCTGCCCGGCAGCGTCGGGCACGGGGTGGGCGGCTTGCAGCACGGCAATGCGCGCCCGGGGCTGCGGCAGGCCGGGCGGAACATGGCCGTAGCGCGTGACCACCACGCCCTGCAGCGGCGCATCGGCGGGCCACAGGGCGTCAACCGCTGCGGCCATGCTGGCAGCAGCCTTGCCTGCGCCCACCACCACGGTGCGCCCACGCGGGGGCGGCGGCAGGTACGGGGCCAGCACCTGGGCGGGCTGGGCGCGGGCCACAGCGGCGTTGAACAGGGCGCGCAGAAAGGCGCGTGGATCGGTGGCAGGGGTCATTGCGGGTCGTCGTCGTCATGGGCGGCTGGGAGCGAGCGCGGCCGCGCCGCCGGACGCAGCCGGGGGCGTGCCGCAGCCTGGCAGGCTCTGCGGTAGGCGCGCAGTTGCTGCTCCGCCAGCGCCACCACGCTGCCGGGTTCTGCCGTGATCTGCTGCGCATGGATGCCTGCGGCCTGGCCTGTGAGCAGGGCAATGCCTTCGCTCACATGCTGCACGGCCCACAGGTGAAAGCGCCCCTGCGCCACGGCCTGCACGATGCGCGGCTCCAGCATCAGGTGGCGCTGGTTGCGCGCGGGGATCAGCGCGCCCTGGCTGCCGTCGAGCCCGGCGGTTTCGCAGGCGCGAAACCACCCTTCGATTTTTTCGTTGATGCCGCCCACGGGCAGGACCTCGCCGTGCTGGTTGAGTGCGCCGGTCACCGCAATGCCCTGCGCCAGCGGCAGACCCGAGAGCGAGGACAGCAGCGCGTACAGCTCGGCGCACGAGGCCGAATCGCCCTCCACGCCGCTGTATTCCTGCTCGAACACCACCGAGGCATTGAGCGCCAGCGGCGCCAGGTGGCCGAACAGCGCATTCAGGTAGCTGTGCAGGATGAGCACGCCCTTGTCGTGGATGGGGCCGGACATTTCGACCTCGCGTTCGATGTTGAGCAGCCCCTCCTGCCCGGCAAAGGTGCGCGCGGTGATGCGTACCGGAAAGCCGAAGCGGTAGTCGCCCAGGTCGATCTGCGTGAGTGCGTTGATCTGGCCCACCTGCCAGCCGTGCAGCGCCAGCAGGCGCTCGCCATCGGTGATGCTTTCGTGCAGGCGCTGCTCAGGGTAGTTGTGGCGCAGGGTGCGGGCCTGCAGGGCCTGCTCCACGTCGTGCAGGGCCACCAGGCTGGCGCCGCGCGCGCGGCACAGTGCGGCGGACTCGATGGCCAGTGCTTCGGCCTGCGCGAACAGGGCGCTCTGGCGGGTCTGGTCGTCGGCCTCGCGGTGGCTTTGCTCCAGCAGGCGGGCCACGGCGTCGGGGCCAAAGTGGGGCAGGCCGCGCTTTTTGCAGGTGTGGGCCACGAACACGGCGCTGGCCTGGTAGGTTTGCGCATTGGCGCTGAAGGATTCGGCAAAGTCCACCTTCACGCGAAAGCGCCGGGCCACCTCGGGGTCGCCCTCCTGCAGGGCGTAGTACTCCTCGATCGAGCCGACCAGCACGAACTTGACCTGCACGTCCACCGCCTCGGGTTGCAGGGCGGTGGTGGCCTGCAGGCCATGGCTGCTGCCCAGCTCTTCGATCTGCAGGCGGCTGCAGCGCAGAAAGCGGCGCAGGCGCTCCCACAGGCTTTCGTTGCCCAGCAGGTCGCGCAGGTGAAGCAGCAAAAAGCCGCCGTGCGCCTTGAGCAGGCTGCCCGCGTGGATGTGGGTGAAGTCGGCCTGCACGGCGTCGTCTTCGGCCTGCACCTCGATGCTGCCGAACAGGCTGCGCAGCTGCGGGTTGTCCTCGATCAGCACCGGCGCGCTCTGTAGCCCAGCGTTGTCCACCGCCAGGTTCACATGGCAGCGCGAAAGCAGGGTTTCGAGCCGCTCTTTGCGCTCGTCCTCTGCGGCCTCGTTGCCCTGCACCGGCATGAAAAGGTCGAGCTGCTCCAGCACCTGCTGGCGCACCTGGTCCAGCCACTGGCTGAGCTTGACGGTGTCCTTGATTTGCTTGCGCAGGCTGTTGCGCACCTCTTGCAGGCCGTGGTCCAGCAGGGGGCGCACGACCTGGCGGCGCAGCTGCGCGAGCGCCTCGTCGCGCTGGCGCTCCAGCGGGCGCATGTCGTCCAGAAAGCGGGCAATGGCGTTGCGCAGCTTTTGCTCGGCCTCGTCGATCTCGGCGCGGCGCTCGCGCGTGAGGGCGCGTGCGTCGGCCTCGGTCAACGGCTCGCCCTGTGGGCCCAGCAGCGTGAAGACCATGTGCCCCTCGTCGCGCGAGAGGCGAAAGTGCAGCGACTCGGCCAGCGCGTCCAGCGCCGCAAAGGCCTGCGATTCACGCGCCTGGTAGGCCTGTTCGATGCGCGCACTCTCGGCGCGGAAGTCGGCGCCGTCCAGGCGCTTGGGGATGTCGGCCTGCAGCGCACGCGTGAGCTGCTCCATGCCCTGGCGCAGTGCGCGCCCCTGGCCTGCGGGCAGGCGCAGCGCGCGTGGGCGCTCGGGGTTGTCGAAGTGGTGCAGGTAGCACAGGTCGGGCGGCACGGCGCGCTGGGCGGCGGCCTCCTTCATGGCCTGGTGCAGCAGCGATGCGCGGCCGCTGCCCACTTCGCCCAGCACAAAAAGGTTGTAGTCGGGTTGCTCCAGCCCCAGGCCAAAGCGTGCGGCGGCTTCGGCGCGCTCCTGGCCGATCCAGGGCAGGGGCAGGTCCTGCAGCTCGGCGGTGCTGGCAAAGCCCAGGCTGCCGGGCGCGATGCACCGGCGCAGTTGTTCGGGGGCAAGGGCAATCGTGGCCATGGGTTTGATGAAGAATTGGCTTCTAACGCCCGTAAATAAAGCGCTAGTAGCTATAAAATTAATAGCAAATCATCAGCGTGGCGCGCCACCTGCCAGGGCGATGTCGCGTGCGCGCTCCAGCGTGGCCGGGTCGGCGGGCTGTACCGGCCAGCCGGCCAGGTGCTGCTGGGCGATCTGGCTCAGGGCACCGATCCAGGCCGGGCTGTCGTTCAGGCAGGGGATGTAGTGAAAGTCCTTGCCGCCCGCGTGCACAAAGGCCTCGCGTGCTTCCTGGGCGATTTCTTCCAGCGTCTCCAGGCAATCGCTGGTGAAGCCGGGGCACACCACGTCCACGCGGCGCGTGCCGCCCTGGGTCAGCGCCACCAGGGTGGGTTCGGTATAGGGCTCCAGCCACTTGGCCTTGCCAAAGCGCGACTGGAAGGTGAGCCTCCAGCGCTCCTTGCGCAGACCCAGGCGCTCGGACAGCAGGCGGGCGGTCTTGTGGCTTTCACAGTGGTAGGGGTCGCCCAGGTGCAGGGTGCGCTCGGGCACGCCGTGGAAGCTCATCACCAGTTGGTCGGGCTGTCCGTGTTCCTTCCAGTGCGCCTCAATGCGGCGGGCCAGGGCCTCGATGTAGAGCGGGTCGTCGTGGTAGCGGTTGACGAAGCGCAGCTCGGGCACATGGCGCTGGCGGCCCGCCCAGGCGTACACCGCATCGAACACGCTGGCCGTGGTGGTGCCCGAGTACTGCGGGTACAGCGGCAGGATGAGGATGCGCGTGGCGTCTTCGGCCTTCAGTGCGTCGAGCTGGCTGGCAATGGACGGGTTGCCGTAGCGCATGGCCGGGCGCACCAGCACGTTGCAGCCCGCCTGGCCCAGCCAGCCGCGCAGCAGCGTGGCCTGCTGCTGCGTCCAGTAGGCCAGGGGCGAGCCTTCGGGGCGCCAGATGCTGGCGTACTTGGCGGCCGACTTGGCCGGCCGCGTGCGCAGGATGATGCCGTGCAGGATGGGCAGCCACAGCAGGCGCGGGATCTCGACCACGCGCGGGTCGGCCAGGAACTGGCCCAGGTAGCGGCGCAGCGCACCGGGTGTGGGGGCGTCGGGCGTGCCCAGGTTGCACAGCAGCACGGCAGTGCGCTCGGCCTGGCCGTGGGTGTAGGCTGGTTCGGTCTGGAAAGGCATGCCGCATTCTCGCCCAAGGGCGGCGGTCTTTGCTCAGGCCGTCACCGCGCGCCCGCCGCCTTTTTGCTTGGCCTCGTAGAGTGCGCGGTCGGCGCGCTTGAGCAGGTCTTCGGTGTGCAGCATGGCGGCGTCCACTTCGGCAATGCCTATGCTCAGGGTGCCGTCCCAGCAGGGCTGGGCCTGGGCAGTCAGAAAGGGCTCCTGGCTGTCGAGGATTTTTTGTGCGGCCCTGACTGCGCCGTGGATGTTGCTGCGCGGGCAGATGACGAGGAACTCGTCGCCGCCGATGCGGCACACGATGTCGCTGCTGCGCACGGCGTTGCGCAGGCGCTGGGCCAGGTGGCGCAGCAGTTCGTCGCCCACGGCGTGGCCGAACTGGTCGTTCACGGGCTTGAAGTGGTCGGCATCGAGCAGCAGCACCGACAGCGGCGTGCCGTCGCGCCGCGCCTCGGCCCACAGTTCGTTGAGCGCGGCCACGGCAAAGCGGCGGTTGGGCAGGCCGGTGAGGTCGTCCTGGCTGGAGAGCATCTGCAGCTGCCGGTTGGCGTATTCGAGGTCGGCCGTGCGCTGCTCCACGCGCTGCTCCAGCTCGTGGTTGAACTTGCGCAGTTCGGCGTTGCTGAGCGAGAGCATTTGCAGCAGGCCGCGCAATGCACCAATCAGCGGCTCCTGGTCCGCCATGGATTGGCGGGTTTCGTCTTCATAGGCCTGGGCAGGCGTTTTGCCCAACCGGACGGCGTGAACCTGTCGTGCCAAGCTCTGGTCCACCCCCAGGATGTGGTAGGTGAGCCAGTGCACCAGGTAGTCCAGCAGGTTGCGCACGCGGTCGGTGCTCATGCCGTGGTTGACGTTGCCCAGCATCTGCACTTCGTTCAGAAAACTCTGGTGGGCCGCCCGGTGCTGCACCTGGTGCCTGGCGTCCACGCTGCTGCGCTCCATGTGCCATTCTTCGTCGCTGAAATGCTCTTGGGCATAGCGCATGAGGGCATCGCGCGCGGCCTCGAAGTCCCTGGCGTGGATGTCCTCGGCAGACATGCACAGCTCGCTCAGCCCGTTGATCAGGCCAACGAGTTTCTGGTGCTGTTCGTCCACCGAGGGCAGGCGGGTGACGAAGGCGTCGTTCCAGGCAAATAGTGCGGTCATGGGACGCGGCAGGGACAGGGCGCCTCCATTGTGTATGCAGATGTTGCTGCATGGGGAGGAGCCATCGCAAGTTAGTGCTGTGCCATCACCGACTGTGGACGCGGCGCGACAGATGGGATGCCGCCGTCTTGATGTTCGTCAAAGTGGCGTGTGGCCGTGCAACGGCGCCGCCAACCCGGGTGCCGGCAGCCGGCATTCAGCGCGTGTCAGAAAGCCACCATCTCGAAATCGGCTTTCTTCACGCTGCACTCCGGGCAGCACCAGTCCTCGGGCACATCGGCCCAGCGGGTGCCGGGCGCCAGACCGTCCTGCGGGCGGCCCTGCGCTTCGTCATAGACCCAGCCGCAGACAACGCACATGTACATCTGGAAGGGTGGGGCTTTGTCGGGGCTCATGGGTGGCAAGGGTGGAGGTGTCAGAACTTGACGGTCAGCCCCACGTTGAACGAGCGGCCCATGCCCGGCACGCGCACGCCCCAGGGCACGGCGGTACCGGCCATGGTGCGGCCCTGGCCTACGTAGGCGCCGCCTTGGGGGTGGTTGTAGAAGCGGTCGAACAGGTTGTCGATGCCGAAGTCTACGCGCACCTGCTTCCAGTCGTAGCTGGCACGCAGGTTCACCAGGCCGTAGCCTGCGGTGGTCAGCTCGTTGCGCTCGGCGTTCACGCGGGTCTTGCCGTCCACCACCAGCAGTTCGGCGCTGGTCGTCCAGCCGCCCAGGCGCTGGGTCAGGGCCACGCGGGCGTTCAGCGGCATGATGTTGTAGAGGTGGTCGCCCGTGGTGCGGTTCTTGCCGTTCACGTAGCTCAGCACGCCGCTGAGGGTGAACTGGCCCCAGTCCCCGTACTTGCCCAGGTCGCTGAAACCCGACAGGTCAAAGCCATGCAGGCGTGCGTCCTGGTTCAGGTAGCGCAGGTAGACAAAGGCGTTGTGGGCCGTGAGGTTGGCGTTGGTGCAGGCCGACATGCCGCTGCCGCCGCCGCAGCGCTTGGCGTCGATGTAGTTGTTCACGTAGCTGAGATAGGGCGTGAACTTGACGCCCCAGCGCTCGCCCGTGGCGTCGTGCCAGTCGGCGGTGGCGCTCAGGGTGTTGGCGGTTTCGGGCTTGAGGTCGGGGTTGCCCACGTAGCCGTTGCCGTCGCCCACCAGGTTGATCATGCGCATGGCCATGCCGCCGGTGGACCAGGTGTAGCGCTCGTACAGATTGGGCGAGCGCGTCTTGTGCGCAAAGCCGAACTCGTAGCTGGCGTTGGCATTGGGCGTGTAGCGGGCCAGGGCG
Source organism: Burkholderiales bacterium (assembly GCA_016191995.1). Taxonomy (GTDB): domain Bacteria; phylum Pseudomonadota; class Gammaproteobacteria; order Burkholderiales; family Burkholderiaceae_C; genus Rubrivivax. The sequence continues at coordinate 17,946 of JACPVA010000194.1, forward strand.
GTCAGGTCGATGTTGCTGTCGCTGCGCTTGCGGTCGCGCGCGTTGAAGGCGTTGGCGTCCATGTCGTAGCCGCTGTTGTAGCCCTGCACGGCGCCGCTGTTGGTGCGCACATGGCTGCTGCGCAGGCCCACTTGCGAGAGCCATTGCGGGGTCCAGCGGGCTTCCCATTCGCCATACACGTCAAGGCGGTCGCGCTGGCCATCGCGGATGTTCCAGAAGGTGTTGGGCGCCATGCCGCCGCCCGAGGGCAGCCACCAGTCGTCCAGGCGGTAGGTCTGCAGCTCGCTGCCCACGCGCAGCGTGTCGCGGGCCGACAGCGGCAGCTCAGCCTGCACGCGCAGGCCGGTGGTCTTGCCCTCGGTGTCCATGGGCATGCCGGGCACATTGCCTGCAGGGCCGTACCAGAATTGCTTGTCCTCGCCGTAGTTCATGCTGTGGCGGGTTTTCTCGTGGTAGGCGCGGGCCTGCAGTCGGCCCCAGGCGTAGCTGCCCAGGTAGCGCAGGTTGAATTGGTGGCTGTCGTTGCCCGTCATGTCCATGCGCTGGTTGGGGTAGTTCTGGTACGCAATGTCCTGCAGGCCCAGGCGCATTTCGACCAGGTGGTTTTCGTTGCGCAGTGCGTAGGCCAGTGCGTGGTTGGTGGTCTTGTAGCTTGACGAGCCCACCACGTCGCCCGGCAGCCAGCGGTTGGGCTTGTCGGTCGCGGCGGCGCCTGCGGGCTTGAAGGCCTTGGCGGCCTTGTAGTCATTGGCCTGGGCGGTGGAGCCGTCGTAGCGCAGGCTCATCTGTTCGGTGGCGTAGGTGGCAGAGAGGTTCAGCCCCGCGCCGTCGCCGTTGCTGCGGTAGAAGGTGCCTGCCTGGCCCTTGAGCAGCTTGCCCTGGCCGGGGGCGGCGAATTCGGGCGCCGCCGATTCGACCTGGATGGTGGCGCCAATGCTGTCGCCGCCCACGCTCACGGGAGTGACGCCCGCAAACAGCCGCACCTTGCCCACGCGCGAGGGGTCGATGTAGGACAGCGGCGGGTTCATGTGGTTGCCGCAGGCAGAGATCAGGTCCATGCCGTCGACCTGGATGCGCAGCCGGTCGTCGGCCAGGCCGTGCACGCTGGGCAGGCTGGAAACACCGCCTGCGCCATACAGGCTTACGCCGGGCAGGCCGCTCAGCAGGCTGGCGGTATCGCTGGTGCGGGTGCGCTCGGCTTCGATCTGGTCGGCAGGCACTTCGCTGGCGGCAGCGGGCTGCACCGCAGCCTTGGACGCCTTGACGGTGATGGGTTGCAGGGCGGCCTCTTGGGCCAGGGTGGCAAACGGCAGGCTGGCGAGCAAGGCGGACAGGGGGAGCAAGGCAAAGCGATGGCGTGCGCCAGCGCCTGCGTAAAGAACAGGTTTCATGGTGCTTGGGAATGTGGGGTGGGGGTGTTTGCAGCCGGACGCGAGGCCGCGCAAACTGTCTGGCGACCCGCAGCCGGAGAAGCTGCGGGCCATTACCAAGAGAGAAAAATACCCGTCAGGCCAGCGGCGGGGCGTGTGCGGGGGGGTAGAGGCTCGCGTGCCTTAAAGCCCGTGCTGGTGCCGGCAGGTAACTGAACTGGTGGGCGCTTGCAGGCGCCAGTGCAGGAAGCTGCGCAGGGCTCTTGGGTGTGACCGTGCTGGCAGCCGCCAGTGCGCAGGTCGGGCAGGCCAGGGCCGCATCGACGGCGCTGTGGTCGCTGGGTGCGCGCGGTTGTGCCGCGGCGCTGCCGGCTACCGTGCAGATATCGCCGAGCAGCCCCGACTGGGTGAGCATTTGCCCCAGGTGCGCGGTGCTGATCTGTCCCACCCAGAACTGGGCCAGCAGCGCCAGCAGCGCCAGGGCCATGCCCAGACGGAAGCGGTGTGCGGGGAGGGTGGGGTGCGGTCTCACGTTGCGAATTGTGACGCCGCGCAGCAGGGCCGGGCTTGTGGTGCATCAAGTCATGGCGAGGTCACACGCCCCGCAGGGGCTTGTGTGCTGCGGTATTCTCTGGCCGCATTGCGATGCTGCCTACCGGGCCTGCAGCGCTTGTGGGCGCTGTGCATGCGCCCTTTCGATCACCCTGCCACTCTTGCACCCATGAACCCAGCCCCCGCAGCCCTGCCCCCGGTGCGCTCCGTTCCCTGCACGCGGCCTTTCTCCTGGCTGCGCCGGGGTTGGCAGGATCTTTGGTGCGCGCGCAGCGCCAGTCTGGCCCAGGGGGCTGCGTTAACGCTGTTCAGCCTGCTGACGTGGGGCCTGGGGCGGGATCGGTTCGGGCTGCTGGTGGGCGCGCTGTCGGGCTTTCTGGTGCTGGCGCCGGTGCTGGCCACCGGGTTTTATGTGCTCAGCCGGGCATTGGAGCGTGGTGAGCCCGCCCGCATGGGGGTGGTGCTGCGCACCTGGTTCTTCTGGCAAAGCCACTACCGCAGCCGCTGGGACCATGACTACTGGTGCCTGGTGCGCCTGGGCCTGCTGCTTGCCCTGGCCGGTACGGGTTGGGTGCTGACATCGGCTGCGCTCATCACCTTGCTGGCCCCGGCGCCGGTGCGCACCCCGCAGGATTTCCTGGCGCTGGTGGTGCTGGCGCCCGACAGCAGCTTGTTTGCACTGTGGCTGGCCCTGGGCAGTGTGCTGGCGGCGCCGATTTTCGCGTCCACGGTGGTGTCCTTCGCGCTGCTGCTGGATCGGCGCATCGGCCTGTGGCCTGCCGTGCTCACCAGCTGGCAGGTGGTGCTGGCCAACCCGGCCACCATGGCGCTGTGGTCTTTGCTCATTCTGGCCGTGGTGCTGCTGGGCATGGCGCCCTGCATGCTGGGCCTGGCCCTGGCCATGCCCTGGCTGGGCCATGCCAGCTGGCATGCCTACCGCGATCTGGTGGATACCACCGGCCTGCCCGAGCGCGAGCCGCGCGCCGTGGCTCCGGGTACCGGCGCGGAGCAACACAAGGCAAACGCATCGTGATTTTTGGCTACACCGAAGCCGAGATATCGGCATTCTTCCTGACCTGGGGCGTGGGCGCCTTCATCCTGTTCATGGTGTTCATCATCGGGCACCTGGCATGGGAGTCCAAGGCCGGGAGGTTTGGCACCTTTGTGCTCTTTCTGGGACTGGGCGTGGGCTTCCTGGGTTTTCTGGCCAAGGTGCTCATCCAGTGGTGGCTGGAGCGCTAGATTTCATTTTCTGTGGAGACAACTTACCATGGGTCTGACCATTTACGGCATTGCCGCATCGCGCGCTGTGCGCCCGCTGTGGGCCGCTACCGAACTGGGGCTGGCGTTTGAGCATGTGCCCACGCCGTATCAGAAAGGCGGCACGCGCACGCCGGAGTTTCTGGCGCTCAACCCCAATGGCCACATCCCGGTGCTGGTGGACCGCCGCCCCGAGGGCGAGGTGGTGCTGTGGGAAAGCATGGCCTGCACGCTGTACCTCGCGCGCCACCATGGCAAGGGCGATGGCAGCGACCTGGCCCCGGCCAACGCGCACGAGGATGCCGAGGCACTGCGCTGGAGCTTCTGGACCGTGAACGAGTTGGAGGCCGACGCGCTCACCGTGCTCATGCACCGCCTAGCCATGCCGCCCGAGCAGCGCAAGCCCGATCTGGCCGACGCCGCCGAAAGGCGCCTGAAGGTGCCGCTGCGCGTGCTGGAGCAGCACCTGCAGCGCCAGGCCGAGCGCGGCCAGGACCATTTGGCGGCGCAGCGCTTTACCGTGGCAGACCTGTGCGTGGCCAGTGTGATGGGCTGGGTCAAGCCTGCACGCGCCTTGCTGGAAGCCCACCCCGCCACCCATGCCTGGCTGGCACGCTGCCTGGACCGCCCCGCGCAGCAGGCCATGCGCGCCCTGGCGCGGCAGCAACACTGAGCACACCCCTGTGGCGCTGCGCGCCTTCCCCCCGCTCTCGCCTCGCTGCGCGATGCGGGCAGGGGGACGCCACCGGTGCCCGCACGTGGGAATACTGGTGGCCCTTGCACGGTGGCCACTGTCTGGTGTTGGCGCAGTGGCCTGTATGCAAGGCGGTGGTGTGTGTTGCTCTTTACCAGAACTTCACCTGCGGTTTGCAGGGCGGTCTTTGCTGCTGTGCACAATCAGGGCATGACTTTTGGTTTGCGCTGGTTGGATTGGCGCCCCGCTGCAGGGGCGCTGGGCGTGGTGGGTATGGCGCTGCTGGTGCAAGGGTGCGCCCACAGCGTCCCGGCGGCGCCCCTGGCCCCGGACCTTGCGCTGCCTGCGGCCTGGAATGCGCCGCTGCCTTCGGGCGTGGCCGCCATGCCCCAGGCCGACGACCTGGCCCGCTGGTGGGAGCGCTTTGGCGACACGCAGCTCAGCGCCCTGGTGGCGCAGGCCTTGCAGGCCCATCCCGGCGCCCTTTCAGCCCAGGCGGCCTTGCGCCAGGCGCGCGTCCAGGCGCGTGTGCAGGCGGCGGGCCTGCTGCCTGATGTCTCGCTCTCAGGCTCGGCCCAGCGCAGCCGATCCAGTGGGGCGACGGGCAACAGCTTCCAGGTCGGGCTGGATGCGGGCTGGGAGCCCGACCTTTTCGGCCGCCTGGACGCTGGCGTGCAGGCCAGCGAGGCCGACGCACGCGCCGCCCAGGCCAGCCTGGAGCAGGTGCATGTGTCGCTGTCGGCCGAGGTGGCCCTGCAGTACATTGCCCTGCGCGGCCTGCAGCAGCGCCTGGGCATTGCCCAGCGCAACCTGGAAACCCAGCAGCAGACCTTGCAGATCACCGACTGGCGCGTGCAGGCCGGGCTGGCCACTTCGCTCGTGGCCGAGCAGGCCCGTGCTGCAGCCGAGCAGACCGCCGCGCAGGTACCGCAGCTGCAGGCCAGCCTGGCGCAGGCGCGCCATGCGCTGGCGCTGCTCACCGGCCAGGCACCGGCGGCGCTCGACGCCGCGCTTGCAGCGCCGCAGGCGGTGCCGCTGCCTGCCCAGAGCCTGGCCATGGACATTCCCGCAGACACCCTGCGCCAGCGCCCCGACGTGCGCGTGGCCCAGGAGCGCGTGCAGGCAGCGTTGGCGCGTGTGTCCCAGGCCGACGCGGCGCGCTACCCCAGCCTGCGCCTGTCGGGCAGCCTGGGCCTGCGCGCCCTCACACTGGGGGCGCTGGGCGACAGTGCCTCGCTGGTGCACTCGCTGCTGGGCAGCGTGGCTGTGCCCCTGTTCGATGGCGGTGCTGCCCAGGCCCAGGTGCAGGTGCAGCAGGCCGCGCTGGAACAGGCGCGCCAGGCCTACCAGTTGGCAGTGCTGACAGCCTTGCAGGAAGTGGAAGACGCCCTGGCGGCGCTGAACGGCGAGGGCGCGCGCCAAGCCCACCTGCAGCAGGCCGCGCAGGCTGCGGGCAATGCCGCCTTGCTGGCCCAGCAGCGCTACGCGAGCGGGCTGATCGACTTTGCCGCGGTGCTGGAAACCCAGCGCACCCAACTGACGGCGCAGGACGCTCTGGCCACGTCCCAGGCCAACCTGGGCTCGGGCCATGTGCGGCTGTTCAAGGCGCTGGGCGGCGGCTGGCAGTAGGCCCTGGCGCGTGCGCCCGTTTGACCCACTTTCTGGAATCCCATGAACCCTTCTTCGCCTGAACCGACCAGCGCCGCCAGCCCGGCCGCGCGCGATGTGCAAAACCTGCTGGGCACCGAACACCCGCGCCCCTGGTGGCGCCGTCCCGCCGTGTGGACGGGGGTGCTGGTCTTGCTGGCAGCGGCTGCAGCGGGCTGGGCCTGGATGCAGCAGCGCCGCGCCACCCAGGCTCCGCAGTACGTGGCCGAAGAGGTGCGGCGCGGTGCGATCACGCTCAATGTGTCGGCCACCGGAACGCTGCAGCCCACGCGTTCGGTCAACATCGGCAGCGAGCTGTCGGGCACGGTGCGCCAGGTGCTGGTCGATGTGAACGACCGCATCAAGAAAGGCCAGGTGCTGGTGGAACTGGACACGGCCAAGCTCTCGGCGCAGGTGCTGCGTTCGCGTGCATCGCTGGCATCGGCGCAGGCGCGGCTGGCGCAGGCACAGGCCACGCAGCGCGAGGCCCGGGCCAGCCTGGGGCGGCTGGAGGAAGTGGCCCGCCTGTCTGGCGGCAAGGTGCCTTCGGCCACCGAGCTGGACGCGGGCCGCGCCGCACTGGAGCGCGCCCTGGCCGACGAAGCCAGCGCCCGCGCCAGCGTGGAAGACGCGCGCGCCGCGCTGTCCACCGACGAAACCAACCTTTCCAAGGCGTCCGTGCGTTCGCCCATCGACGGCGTGGTGCTCACGCGCAGCGTGGAACCGGGCAACGCCGTGGCGGCGTCGCTGCAGGCGGTCACGCTGTTCACCGTGGCCGAAGACCTGGGCCAGTTGCAATTGCAGGTGAACGTGGACGAAGCCGACGTGGGCGCCGTGCGCGTCGGCCAGAAGGCCAGCTTTACCGTGAGCGCCTATCCGTCGCGCCAATACCCGGCGCGCATCACCCGCGTGGCCTATGGCTCCACCAAGACCGACAACGTGGTGACCTACACCGCCTGGATGCAGGTGGACAACGCCGACCTGAGCCTGCGCCCCGGCATGACGGCGGCCGCCACCATCACCGCCACCGAGCGCAACGACGTGCTGCTGGTGCCCAACACGGCCCTGCGGTTCGAGCCGGTCAACGCGGCAGCGGCACCTGCCGCCGGGGCGTCGGCCCAGGGCGGGGGCGGCATCGTGTCGCAAATGATGCCGCGCCCGCCCGGCGCATTTGCACGGCGCGGTGCGGCGGGCGGCAACGGCAAGGGGCCGGGCGATGGCGCGCGCAAGCAGGTATGGGTGCTGCAGGATGGCAAGCCCCAGGCCATGGCGGTGCAGGTGGGCATCAGCGACGGGCGCATGACCGAGGTCGGCAGCGAGCAGCTCCAGCCGGGCATGGCCGTCATCACCGACCAGCGCAGCAGCGGGGCGCAGCCATGAGCGCAGCCACCCCTGCCGCCAGCGCGCAGGTTGCGGGCGGCATGCCGCTGATCCGGCTGCGCGGCGTGACCAAGGTGTACGGCGAAGGCGCACTGGCGTTTGCGGCGCTCAAGGGTGTGGATCTGGATATCGCACGCGGCGACTTCGTGGCCATCATGGGGCCCAGCGGCTCGGGCAAGTCCACGGCCATGAACACCCTGGGCTGCCTGGACCGGCCCACCACGGGCGACTATCTGTTCCAGGGCGTGCATGTGGAGTCGCTCTCGCGCGACGAGCGCGCGCGGCTGCGGCGGCGGTTTTTCGGCTTTGTGTTCCAGGGCTTCAACCTGCTGGCGCGCACTTCGGCGCAAGAGAACGTGGAGCTGCCCCTGCTGTACCGGGGCGAAAGCGCCGCCGTGCGCCGCCAGGCGGCTGCGCAGGCGCTGGACGCGGTGGGCCTCAAGGGCTGGGAGCACCATACCCCAGCCGAACTCTCGGGCGGGCAGCAACAGCGCGTGGCCATTGCGCGCGCCATCGTCACCCACCCCGCCGTGCTGTTGGCCGACGAGCCCACGGGCAACCTGGACACCCAGCGCAGCGTGGAGATCATGGAACTGATCGCACGCCTGAACCGCGAGCGCGGCATCACCGTCATCATGGTCACGCACGAGCCCGACATGGCGGCCTATGCGCGGCGCGTGGTGCGCTTTGTCGATGGCGTGGTCGAAAGCGACCGCCTGAACCCCGAACGCGCCAGCGCTCCCGAGGGCCTGGCCGCGCAGGAGTCTGCCTGATGTGGCTCAACACCCTGTGGCTGTCGCTGCGCTCCATCCGGCGCAACCTGCTGCGCTCGTTCCTCACCATCCTGGGCATCGTCATCGGGGTGAGCGCCGTCATCACCATGGTCACCCTGGGCAACGGGGCCACCCTGGCGGTGCAGAACCAGATTGCCAGCCTGGGCACCAACCTGCTGCAGGTGCGCCCCGGCCAGCGCATGGGGCCGCCAGGCAGCGGCAACGCGCCGGCCTTCAAGGACGGGGATGCCGACGTGATTGCACAGCAGATCGGCGGCATCCAGGCCGTGGCCCCCGAGGCGCGCACCAGCGCCACGCTGGTGGCGGGCGGGCGCAACTGGAGCAGCAGCGTCATCGGCAGCACCAACGCCTGGCTCGAAACCGGCAATTGGCAGGTGCACTCGGGCCGCGAGTTCAGCCCCGAAGAACTGCGTGCCGGTGCGGCCGTATGCCTGGTGGGCGCAACCCTGCAGCGCGAGCTGTTTGGCGGCCAGGACCCGGTGGGCCAGCAACTGCGCGTCAAGGCGTTTTCGTGCGAGATCATTGGCGTGCTGGCCTCCAAAGGGCAGGGCGCCTTCGGCAACGACCAGGACGAAGTGGTGCTGCTGCCCCTGGCCACGCTGCAGCGCCGTGTGACGGGCAGCACGCGGGTGCAGACGCTGCTGGTGTCCATGCAGGACGGCAGCGACGCCGAGCGCGTGAAGGCCAGCCTGCGCCAGTTGCTGCGCGAGCGGCGCAAGCTGGCCGAGGCCGATGAGGACAACTTCAACATCCTGGATACCAAGCAGCTGGCCGACACGCTCTCGGGCACCACCAAGGTCATGACCACGCTGCTGGGCGCGGTGGCCGCCGTGAGCCTGCTGGTGGGCGGCATCGGCATCATGAACATCATGCTGGTGAGCGTGACCGAGCGCACGCGCGAGATCGGCCTGCGCCTGGCCATCGGCGCGCTCGAGCGCGAGGTGCTGCTGCAGTTCCTCATCGAGGCCGTGGTGCTGGCCGCGCTCGGCGGGTTGATCGGCATCGTGCTGGCCACCGGCGCCTCGCTGCTGCTGGCGCAGGCCATGCAGGTGCCGTATGTCTTCAGCCCGGGGGTGAACCTGCTGTCCTTCCTGTTCTCGGCGGGCATCGGGGTGCTGTTTGGCTACTTTCCCGCGCGCCGCGCTGCGCGCATGGACCCGATCGAAGCCTTGCGGCACGAGTGATTCACAATAAAAATGCCCGCAGCGCTTTATCTGCGGGCGTTGGCAGCTATAAAAATAATAGCTATGCTGGCGCGGTCAATGCACCGTCAGTTCCACGGCCTGCGGTTGAGCGTGGGCCAGCGTCAGGGTGAGCACGCCGTGCTCCAGCTTGGCCGCGCTGGCGGCGGCGTTGATGGGCTGGGGGAGTTCCCAGGCGCGGTGCACCTTGCGCGGAGCGCCTTCGCTGCTGCGCACCTGCACGCGTGTGCCCTCGATGCTGATCTGCAACTGCTCGCGCGCCAAGCCTGGCACGTCGATCTGCAGGGTGGTGGCCTTGTCGTCCTGGGTAACCTGCACGCCCGCTGCAGGGGCTGCGGCGGCCTGCAGGCTGCTGCGCACCAGGTGCTGCCATGCGGCGTCAGGGCGGTGGGGCGCCCAGGCGGCGCGGCGGGTGACGGGGGTGAAGAACATCAGGGTAACTCCTATACACTGCGCGGCCAGGGGTGAACCGCATGCCCCTGCAGATAGGCATGTGCCTGTGGATTTCAAGAAAGACCAAGCATGAATACTTTGAGCTTTGCCGGGTTGAAATCGGCGTGGGCGGCCCCAGGGCGCGTGGCCTGTGCCGCCGTGGCCCTGGCCGCGCTGGCCTTGCCGGCCAGCCATGCGCAAACCGCCGCGCCCGCGGCTGCTGCGCCTGCCGCCACGGCGGCTGCGCCGGTCAAGCTGGCGCTGATCGAAAGCCTCTCGGGCCCGTTTGCCAACACCGGCGAGGCCGTGTTCCGCAACATCTTCTGGGCGGTGGAACGCGTGAACGCACGCGGTGGCGTGCTGCTGCCTGCAGCCCAGGGCGGCATGCGCCCCTTGCAGGTGCAGCGCTTTGACAGCAAGGGCCAGAACGAGGAGGCGCTCTCTGCGCTGCGCTCGGCCATCGACCAGGGCGCCCGCATCGTCATGCAGGGCAACTCCTCGGCCACGGCAGCGGTGCTGATCGACGCCATCAACAAGCACAACGAGCGCGAGCCCGACAAGCGCGTGCTGTTCCTCAACTACGCGGCGGTGGACCCCATCCTCACCAACGAGAAATGCAGCTTCTGGCATTTCCGCTTCGACGCCCATGCCGACATGCGCATGGCAGCGCTCATGGACGTGCTCAAGGCCGACAGCGCCGTCAAGAGCGTGTACCTCATCGGCCAGGACTACAGCTTTGGCCAGGCCGTGCTGCGCGAGGCGAAGAAGCAGCTCGCCGTGCAGCGCCCCGACGTGGCCATCGTGGGCGACGAACTCCATCCCGTGGGCCGTGTGAAGGACTTTGCGCCCTACGCCGTCAAGATCAAGACCAGCGGCGCGCAGGCCGTCATCACCGGCAACTGGGGCAACGACCTGACGCTGCTGGTCAAAGCCGCGCGTGAGGTGGGCTACACCGGCAGCTTCTACACCTTCTACGGCAACGCGCTGGGCGCTCCTGCGGCCATTGGCGATGCAGGCATCGGCAAGGTGGTGGCCGTGGCCGACTGGCTGCCCAACGTGCCGGGCGCGCAAAGCGAAGCCTTCTACCAGGCCTTCCGCGAGCGCTTTCCCAAGCCGCAGGACGACTACGTCCACATGCGCATGCAGCTCATGGTCGAGGCGCTGGCCCAGTCGATCGAAGCAGCCGGCAGCGTGGAAGCCACCGCCGTGGCGCGCCAGATGGAAAAGGCCCGCGTGCAACTGGCCGGCCGCAGCGGCAGCATGCGCGCCGCAGACCACCAGTTCCAGCAGCCGCTGGTGGTGGGCATGATGGACAAGCAGGGCCAGCCCGGCGTGAAATTCGACGTCGAAGGCTCGGGCTACGGCTTCCGCGTCGTGCGCGATCTGCCGGCCGACAAGGCGCAAATGCCCACCAGTTGCCAGATGCAGCGGTATTGATCCTAGGATGATGCCAGCAGCCCGACTGGGCAACTGACGCACATCTCCTCCTGACCGCACCGCCACGGTGCCGTCCGCTTGCGGTGCTTCGCACCGGGCGGGCCGCATCTGGCGGTGCGGTTTTTTCGTTTCGTCGCATCCCTGCTGCGCAACCCGCACGCCTTCTCGACACTGCCGGCATGTTCAACCCTGCCCAGGAGATGGCGACATGCCCTACCCCTTGCTGATGTCCGTGGCCTGTGCGGCCCTGGTGGTGGCCGCGCCGCTGCCCGCCCATGCGGTGCCCGATGCCCAGTTCGAACCTGCGTTCCAGGTGTTCATGCGCGCCTCGCAGGGAGAAGAATCGGCGATTGCGCAGGCCGTGGACGCCTTTGCCGCATTGCTCAAGGCCGAGCCCGCCAACCCCGTGCTGCAGGCCTACAGCGGCGCCGCGATGGCCATGCGGGCGCAGACCACCCTGCTGCCCTGGCGCAAGATGGCCTATGCCGAAGACGGCCTGGCGCAACTGGACAAGGCCCTGGCCCTGCTGGGCCCGGCGCACGAGGCCGTGGGCCAGAACCATGTGCCTGCCGTGCTGGATGTGAAGCTGGTGGCAGCCAACACCTTTCTGGCCCTGCCGCGCATGATGAACCGGCATGACCGGGGCCTGAAGCTGCTGGCCGAGGTGCGCAGCAGCCCCTTGCTGGCGTCGGCCCCGGCGCCGTTCCGCGCGGCAGTGGACAAGGCCGCGCGCAAGGCCGGGCTGGAGGGTGCCAAATGACGCACGCCCCGGCAGATGCCACTGCGCCGGTGGTGCGCCTGCGCGGTGTGCGCAAGACCTACCGCCTGGGCGCGCATGTGATCCCGGCGCTGCAGGGCGTGGATATGGAGGTGCAGCGCGGCGAGCTGCTGGCGCTGACCGGGCCCTCGGGCAGCGGCAAGAGCACCATCCTCAACCTCTGCGGCCTGATCGACACGCCGGACGAGGGCGACATCGCGCTGTCGGGCACGCCCGTGCAGGGTCTGGACGAGGTGGCCCGCACCCTGCTGCGGCGCGATGCGCTGGGCTTTGTGTTCCAGAGCTTCAACCTGGTGCCGGTGATGACCGTGGCCGAGAACGTGGACTACCCGCTGTTCCTGGCGGGCGTGCCCTTGCCCGAGCGGCGCGAGCGCGTGGCCCGGCAACTCGCCGCCGTGGGCCTGCAGGATCACGCCCGGCACCGGCCCGATGCCCTCAGCGGCGGGCAGCGCCAGCGCGTGGCGATTGCACGTGCGCTCATCAAGCGGCCGCGCCTGGTGATTGCCGACGAGCCCACCGCCAGCCTCGATTCGCATACCGCCGACCAGGTGCTGGACCTGATGCGCGAGCGCGGCCAGGCCGAGGGCGCAGCCTTTGTGATTGCCACGCACGACGAGCGCCTGACGCGCCGCTGCGACCGGGTGGTGGCCTTGCTGGACGGGAGGATCCAATGAACGGCTTGTGGATGTGGCTGAAATTTGCCTGGCACAACTGCCTGCGCAATCGGCGCCGCTCGCTGGTGACGGCGTCCATCGCCATGCTGGGCACGGCGGCCATTTTGCTGGCGGGCGGTTTTGCGCTGTTCACCTACGAGAGCCTGGCCCAGGCCGCGGCGCGCGACACCGGCCACCTGGTGCTGGGCATGCCAGCGCACTTCAGCGCTGATGAAGACATGCCCCTGCAGCACGGCCTGGATGGTGTGGCCGCGCTGCGCAGCGCGCTGCTGGCCGACCCGGCCGTGCGTGCCGTGCTGCCGCGTGTGGTGTTCAGCGGCCTTATCAGCAACGGCGACAAGACCGCCGTGATGATGGCTCAGGGCGTGGAGCCCGACGCCGAGTTCGCGGTGAAGGGGCCGTTCCTCACGATCCAAAGCGGCACCTTGCTGGCAGGCGATGCTGCGCAGCCGCAGGTGCTGCTGGGCGCAGACCTGGCGCGCAGCCTCAAGGCTACGCCGGGCAGCAGCCTCACGCTGCTGGCCAGCACCACCGAGGGCGCGATGAACGCCATGGACGTGGTGGTGGCGGGCACCTTCAGCACCGGCGTGCCCGATGTGGACAAACGCGCTGTGTACACCAGCGTGCCGGTGGCGCAGCAACTGCTGGCCACGCAGCGGGTGTCCAGCCTGGGCGTGTTTCTGGACCGCATGGAGTCCACCGCCACGGCACGCGAGCGCCTGGCGCAGCAGTTTGCGCCCTTGCAGGTGCAGACCTGGGAGCAGCAGGCGTTTTTCTACCGCTCGGTGCGCGATCTGTACAACCGTATCTTTGGGGCGCTGGGCGTGGTCATCGTCATGATCGTGGTCTTTGTCGTCACCAACGCCATGGCCATGGCCGTGATCGAGCGCACCCGCGAGATCGGCACCCTGCGCGCTCTGGGCACGCTGCCCGCACAGCTGCTGCGCAGCCTGGGGCTGGAGGGCATGCTGCTGGGCGGTGCGGGCGCGTTGGCCGGGGCGCTGCTGGCGCTGGCGGTGTCGGTGCTGCTGTATGTGTTTCCGGTGGACATGCCCCCGCCGCCGGGGCGCAGCGTGGGCTACCCGCTGAACATCAGCATCCACCCCACGCTGTACCTGCTGACCATGGGGGCCATGGTGGTGCTGATCCTGCTGGCTTCGCTGCTGGTGGCGCGCAAGACCGTGCACATGCCGGTGGTCGATGCCCTTGCGCATACATGAAGTGAACACCCCCCTGAGGTGCTGCGCACCTTCCCCCCTCTCTCCAATCGCTGCGCGATTGGGGAGGGGGGACGCTCCCAGCGCGGCGGGACGGCCCTTGCGCGGGAGCACTGGCCTGGGGCGCGCCCGTTTCATGCGGCGCGGGTGGTGCGCAGCGCAATGAATCTATGAAAGGAATCTCTTATGTCTCTCGTTTTCAGAAAGAACCCGGCATGCTTGCTGAGCCTTGTGGTGGCGGCACTGGCAGGGCCTGCCCTGGCGCAGGATGCCGAGGCCCTGCTGCGCGACGCCGACCGTTACCGTACCGGGGCCGACAACCTGCAGGTGGACACCTTGGTGCAGGCCTATGCGAGCGACGGCACGCTGGACAAGGAGCGCCGCTATACCGTGTTTGCGCAGGCCGAGCGGCGCACGCTGGTGCTGATGCAAAGTGCCGCAGAAAAAGGGCAGAAGGTGCTGATGCTGGGCGACGACTTCTGGCTGCTCATGCCCAGCAGCCAGCGGCCCCTGCGCATCACTCCCATGCAAAAACTCCTGGGCGATGCCTCTACGGGCGACATTGCCACCATGCGCTGGAGCGGCGACTACAGCGCCACCCTGGTCGGCCTGGAGCCCTGCGTGGATGCCACGGTGCCCGCTGGCGCTGCCCCCAGCACCCAGGCCACCCCGCCCGCAAATTGTTACCACCTGCAGTTGCAGGCCACGCGCAAGGGCGTGACCTACCAGCGCATCGAGCTGTGGCTGGGCCAGCAGCGCCACGAGCCCGTGCGTGCCCAGCTCTACGTGCAGTCCGACAAGCTGGCCAAGCAAGCGCTGTTCGAGGTGGACCAGACCCTGTCCAGCGTCAGTGCCATGGTGCTGATCGACCAGCTGGGCAAGCAGAAGCAGACACGCATCCGCTACCTGGCGCGCAAGGAACGCACGGTGCCGGTGGAGTGGCTCAACCCCATGTTTCTGGCGCGCAGCCCCGTGCTGGAGTGATGGCCATGGCAAGCCTTGATCCCATGTCCTGCCATGCGGCGGCACTGTCGGTGGTGCTGGCAGCTGCCGTGCTGCCCCCGGCCACGGCAGGCGAATTCAGCGCCAGCGTGCGCAGCCATGGGCTGGCGCGCCAGACGGCTGCCACCGGGCCGCTGGCCCAGGCCCATGCGCTGTACGGCGGCATTGCCTTTGAGCAGCCCAGCGAGGGTGCCGTACAGTTGCAAATGCAGGGCAGCACGCAGTGGGCGGGCCTGCAGTGGCACGCCGACGTGCTGGCCCAGGCGCAGCGGCCCGAGGGTGGCCCAGGCCACACGCAGGCCGCAGTGCTGGAGGCCTATGCCGCCGGGCAGGCAGGCGCCTGGCAATGGACGGCCGGCCGCAAGGTGGTGGGCTGGGACGTGGGCTACGGCTTTCGCCCCAACGACCTGGTGCAGCAGGAGCAGCGCCGCACGCTGGTCAGCCAGCCCCTGCAAGGCCGCCCGGTGCTGATGGCCGAACAGTTCGGCGCCGAATCGGCCTGGAGCCTGGTGGCCGTGAACCCCACCACCGGGCGTGATGCCACTGGCGCCGGCGAAAGCGCCCTGGCCGCCCGCTGGTACCAGCGCCTGGGCAGCGCCGACGCCTACGCCTTTGCCCGCTGGGGCCGCCGCACGCAGGGCAGTGTGGGCGCGGCCTGGTCCTGGGTGGCCAGCGACGCGCTGGAGCTGCACGCATCGCTGCGCCACATGGCGCGCTTTGATGCGTGGGAAGACGCCTCGGCCCAGCCCGCGGCGCTGGCCCGGGCCAGCCCCTGGCGCCCGGTGCTGCGCCAGGGCGCACAGCAAGCGCTGCTGGGCGGTACCTGGACCAATGCAGAACAGGTGAGCATGCTGTTGGAAGCCTGGTGGGACGGCACCGCCCCCTCGCGCACGCACTGGCGCGAGTGGGCCGCGCGCAACGCCGCCCTGCAGCGCCTGGGCGCCGCCGGTGCGCCACCCACCGCCGTGGCGTCCAACCTGGCCTGGCAGACCCAGGCCTTCAGCGCCAGCCCCTCGCTGCACCGCCAGAACCTGTTCGCCCGCCTGGCCTGGACCACAGGCCCCTGGGAAAGCGCGCTCGACATGCTCTACACCCCAGCAGACGGCGGCCGCCTGTACACCGCCAGCCTGGCCTGGAAGGGCGACCGCCTGCGCCTGGAAGGCGGCCTGCGCGCCAGCGCGGGGCCGGGCACGGCGGTGCTGCGGCAACTGCCGGTGCAGCGCCAGGCGTTTGTGCAGGCGGTGTGGGTGTTGGAATGAAGGGTGTAAACACCAACAAACAGCCTGTATAGCCGTTGGGATGGGCCCTGCGCAAGCAGGTTTGGAGAAGCACGATCTGCCGCCTCCCGCCCCCTGCAGAACAAACTGAGCACGGTCACTTTCGTGGCGCTCTCCCAACACACAGCACGTAACCAATCATCACTCCAAGTAATAATTCGCACCCAGCATCCGCTTACAAATAGGCCATCAGCTATTAATTCAATAGCACTTGCCTCGCTCCAGGCAACGCCCACACCGAAATTTTGGATCAAGGCCCAGTAAGGACATCCTTATGGGGGATCTTCCCAGCTAGGAAGCTTCCTAGCTTCCCCACGCTTGCGCTGGTGGGCAGACTGCCCAGCCATGCAAGTCACCCCCTCCTCCAGCGCCCTGTTCTGCGGCTTGACCGGCGCCAACAGCCAAGGCCCAACACCCTCAGAACCCCAAGGCCCCGCCATGTGCCTGGCCGGGCAGGACATGACCCCTGCAGCCCCCAGCACCCTGGTGGGCTACAACAAACCCCTGCTGCTGGACGAGCACCAAACCCTCACCGTAGGCTACAACAA
>JACPVA010000179.1 GCA_016191995.1 Burkholderiales bacterium
CGGTCGAGGCGGCGCTGGACGGCGACGCGCGGGTCGAGGCGGCGGAGTTCGGGCGCGCACGGGCGCAGCTCGCACGCACCGGGCAGCCGGGGCTGCTGGCACGCGCCGAGCTGATGCGCTGCGCGGCGCACGCGGCGCGGCTCGATCTGGCGCCTTGCCCCGGATTCGAGGCACTGCGGGTCGACGCCGAGGCCGCCGACCGCGCCTATGCGGATCACCTGCTGGGGCGCGCAGACGCGGCGGCGGTGGCGCTGCTGCCGGCGCACCACCAGGCGGTCATCCGCGGCGGCGAGGCGACGCTGCCGGCGGTCGAGGAGCCGCTGGCCAGGCTGGTCGCCGCCGCGCTGCTGCTGCAATCCGGCCGCGCCGGGCCGGCGACCGTGGCGCTGGCCGTCGAGACCGCGTCGGCACAGGGATGGCGGCGCGCGCTGCTGGCCTGGCTCGGCGTGCAACGGCGGCTCGCCGAGCGCTCGGGCGACGCGCAGGAGGCGGCGCGGATCCAGCGCCGCATCGACGCCGCGGCGCCGCCGGTGCGCTGAGGATGTCCGCGCTCAGCGCAGCGCGACCTGCTGGCCCTCGGCGCGCTGGATCAGCTCGACCTTGTAGCCGTCGGGGTCGGTGACGAAGGCGATCACGGTCGTGCCGCCCTTGACCGGGCCGGCCTCGCGCGTGACCTGGCCGCCGGCGGCGCGGATCCGGTCGCAGGCGGCATACGCGTCGGGCACGCCGATCGCGATATGGCCGTAGGCGCCGCCCATCTCGTACGACGCGACGCCGTGGTTGTAGGTCAGTTCGAGCTCGGCATGCTCGGGGTTGCTGCCGTAGCCGAGGAAGGCCAGCGAGTAGCCCTGCGACGGGTTCTCGCTCGTGCGCAGCAGCGTCATGCCCATGACCCGGGTGTAGAAGTCGATCGACCGCTGCAGGTCGCCGACGCGCAGCATGGTGTGCAGGATTCTCATGCCCGCATCGTAACCGCGGCGATCGGGACTGCCGGGTCCAGGGTCAGTTCAGGTACATCGACAGCCGCCGCCGCGCCCGGTCGACGACCTCGGCGTTGCGGCACAGGCCGAACCACTCGACCATGCGCGCGCGCGCCGCCTCGCGCGGCTCGCCCTTGTCGCGCAGCACGACCTCGAGCAGTTCGCCGAATGCGGCGGCGAAGTCGCCGCGGTGCGCGAGCAGCGCGGCGAGGTCGAAGCGCGCGGCGTGGTCGCGCGCGTCGGCGGCCAGCCGCGCACGCAGCGCCGCCTCGTCGCCCTGCGGGCGCTGCGCGGCCAGGTCGAGCCGCGCCAGCAGCGCGCGCTGCGCGTCGTCGCGCAGCGGCTCCGGGATGCGCTCGACGAGCGCGCGCGCCTCGTCCGGCCGGCTCGCCTCCAGGCATTCGGCCAGCGCGGTCAGCAGCTCGGCATCGTCGGGCGCGAGCTCCAGTGCACGCCGCAGCAGCGGCTCGGCCTGCCCGGGCTCGGCCTGCAGCGCGGCACGCCGCGCCAGCTCGGCCTCGGTCGGCGGCTTCAGGTGGGCATCGAGGAAGGCGCGCACCTGCCCTTCGGGCAGCGCACCCATGAACTGGTCGACCGGCCGGCCATCCTTGAACAGCACGACATAGGGGATGCTGCGCAGGCCGAGCAGCGCTGCCACCTGCGGGTTGGCGTCGGTGTCGAGCTTGGCCAGCACGAAGCGGCCCTCGTACGCGTCGGCGAGCTTCTCCAGCACCGGCTTCAGCGAGCGGCAGGGGCCGCACCAAGTCGCCCAGCAGTCCAGCAGTACCGGCACGTCGAGCGAGCGCTGCAGGACGGAGGTCTCGAAGTCGGCGTCGCTGACGTCGACGCTGAAGGCGGAAGGCGGGTTCGGGCTCATGGCGTGGTCCGGACGATGATACGGGGTGCGGTACACCTATGGGGGAGATGAGGCCGGTCTGTCGGTTTGCAAGCGGCGGCCGGCCAGACGCCGCAGCGCTGCGCGCGATGCGCCTGGCGCTCGCCGCCTGGTCGGGCCGCACGGCCGCGACCCGAGGCCGGCGGACGCTTGCCGCCACCGGCCTGGCGTCGGTGCGGCGCCGGCGCGTGAGCCAGCGTCAGACCGGCACCGTGTAGTTCAGCGCCAGGCGGCCGCCGTCGACGGTGACGATCTCGCCCGTGACGTAGCTCGCGGCGTCCGACAGCAGCCAGGCGACGACGTCGGCGATCTCGCCCGGCTCGCCCAGCCGCTTCATCGGCGTGCGGCCGAGGATGCGCAGCCGCGCCTCGTCGCTCGTCAGCACGGCCTGGCGCGCGAGCTCGGTGGCGATCGTGCCGGGCGCGACCGCGTTGACGCGGATGCGGTGATCGGCCAGCGCCAGTGCCATCGCGCGCGTGAGCTGGTTGATGCCGCCCTTGCTCGCGTTGTAGCTGGCGATGGTCGGGATCGCCATCACGCCGTTGACCGAGCTCATCTGCACGATCGCGCCGCCGCCACCCTGCGCGACCATCCGGCGCGCGACCGCCTGCCCGACGAGGAAGGCGCCCTTCAGGTTGACCGCGATCACGGCGTCCCAGTCGGCCTCGTCGACGTCGAGAAAGTCGGCGGCGCGGAAGATGCCGGCATTGCTGACCAGCAGGTCGACGCGGCCGAAGGCGGCGACGGTGGCCGCCAGCGCGGCGTCGACCTCGGCCTTGCGCGAGACATCGCAGCGGCAGGCGAGCGCGCGCGCGCCGCCCGACTCGATCTCGGCCGCCAGCGCCTTGCAGGCCTCGTCGGCGAGGTCCCACAGCGCGACGCGCGCGCCGTCGGCGGCAAGCCTGCGCGCACAGGCCGCGCCGATGCCTTGCGCGGCGCCGGTGATCACGGCCACGCGGCCGTCGTGGCCGAAGCGGATGCGTCGGGGGTCGTCCATCGTCATGCTCCTGCGCCGGGTGCGGCGCCGCGGCGTGCCTGCCGGTCGAGCCAGACCGCGATGCCCTGGGCATCGAGTTCGGCGTCGAGCGCGAGCAGCGCGTCGATTTCATCGTGCGCCAACGTGCAGCCATGCGCGGCCAGGCTCGCGCGGCAGATCGCGAGCATGCCGTCGCGCAGCCGCGCGTGACGGTCCGGCGCGGCGGCGTGCGCGCGGCCGAGCGCGGCGAAGGCCTCGATCAGCCCGATCAGCAGCTCGCCCAGGCGCGCGACATCGGCCTCGCCGTCGCCGATGCGGCCGAAGTGCGTCGGGTACATGCACACCGGCCCGGCCGCCAGCAGCCGGCGCACCGAGGCGACATAGGCCTCGGGGTCGAACTGCACCGGGGTGCAGCTCGGCAGGATCCAGGCCCCGCGCGCGGTGTCGAACTCGCGGTAGCTCAGCCCGAAGGTATCGCCGGTGAACCAGCCGCGCGTCGCCTCGTCCCACACGCCATGGTGGTGCAGCGCATGCCCGGGCGTGTCGGCGAAGCGCAGCGTGCGCCCGGCGAGCGCGAGCGTCATGCCGTCCGCAGTCGTTCGCACGCGCTCGGCCGGCACCGGCACGAGCGTCCCGTAGGAGCGGTCCATCTCGGCCTGGCCGTAGACCGCGAGCGAGCCGGCGTAGAGCTTCGACGGGTCGATCATGTGCGGCGCGCCGCGCGGGTGGACCCACATCGTCGCGCGCGGCAGCGCCTGCATCAGCGTGCCGGCACCACCGGCGTGGTCGAGGTGGACATGGGTCGGGATCACGGCGTCGACCGCGTCGCGCGCCACGCCCAGCGCATCGAGCAGCGCCAGGATGCGCGGCACGCCGGAGTTGGGGCCGGTATCGACGATGCACGCCCGGCCGGCGCCGAGCAGCAGGTAGGCGGCGTCGAAGCGCGGGCGGTGAAACCCCGTGTCGACGGCCCAGATGCCGCCGCCGCAGTCCTGCGCCCAGGCCGGACGCGGCGCGGTCACCGCTCGACGACGGCCCACAGGCGGCCGATCTCGGCCACCCCGTCGCCGCCCTTGATCGAGCGCAGCGTCTTGGCGCCCTGCGCCTTGTGCGCCGGCGACTGCAGCTGCGCCAGCCCGAGCCGAAGCTGCGCATCCTCCGGCCGCTTCAGCCCGCCCTTGGCGATGCCCTGCTCGATCAGCGCGATGCCGCGCGCGGCCTCGCCGATCGAGACGTGGACATTGCCGAGCTCGACCAGCGCATCGGCATTGCCGGCGGCCACCGCGGCCGTGGTGTCGGCCGCCAGGCTGGCGCGGCGCTCGGCGTCGCGCCTGGCGGCCAGGTCGCGCAGGCGCTGGTGCCGGCCGGCCTCGGCGCCGGTGCCGAGCTTGCCTTCGGCAAAGCCCTTGTCGATGATCCGCACACCCTCGGCCGGCAATCCGGCCTGGATCGCGAGCTGCGCCATCTCGAAGAACTCCTCCGTCGTCCCGAGCGTGCCGGTGGCCAGCCGCAGCCGCATCACGTCCAGCCCGAGCCGCGGCGAGAACCCGCTCTTGCGCGGCAGCCGCGCGAGGTAGGCGGCCCAGTAGTCCTTCTTCGGGTGGTAGGCGACGAGCTTCTCGAGCGTGGCGATATAGCCGGCGCTGTCGTTCAGCCGCTGGCGCGCGTCGGCCAGCCGCAGCAGGTCGCCCTCGTCGGGGGCGCGGCGCGCCTTCTCGGCGGCGGCGACGGCGGCGGCCGCATCGCGCGCGATGGCGGCGTAGTCGCCGCTTTGCGACAGCAGGTACTGCTCGAGCTGGCGCAGCTGCGCGGTGTCGCGCCCGAGCGAGCGCGCCTTGCCGATCCACTCGCGCGCGCGGCCCCAGTCGCGCAGCTGCGAGTACGAGAACGCGAGCTGCTCGGCGGCCTGAGCCTGCTCGGCGCCGCCGGCGCGGCCGAAGACCGCGGCGAGCGCCTGCACCGCGGTGCCATGGTCGCCGGCGCGCTGGGCGGCGGCGGCCTTCATGCGGTCGATCGTCAGTTGCTCGGCCGCCGTCGGGTTGGCCACCGCCTCGGCCTTGCGCACCTCGGCCAGCGCGCCGCGCGCATTGCCGGCCTGCAGCAGCTTGCTGGCCTGCTGCAGCGGCGTGGCGATCTCGGGGCGCAGGCCTTGCGCCTGCGCCAGCCCGATGCAGCCGGCGGCGGCGAGGGCGAGGGTGAGCGTGCGCAGCGTCTTGGTCATCGGGTTCGGGTCCTTTCGCCGTCGGGATCGTTCGAGCTCGGTGTGCCGCGCGCGACGGTGCGCCCGCGCCCTCGGCGACCACCACCGGCCGGCACCATGGCCAAGCGCCGGCGTGTCGGCGCCATCGACAACGTCCGATACGGCCGGCCGGTGCACCGCGGTATCGACTCCGCGCGGCGCGCCGGGTTCAGTCCAGGAACTGCTCGTTGCCGACCAGCCCGATCTTGGTCACGCCCAGACGCTGCGCCGAGGCCAGGATCATCGCCACGATCTCGTATTCGACGAGTTTGTTCGGCCGCAGGTGCACCTCGGGCTGGTCGGCGCGCTGCGCGACCGCCGCCAGCCGCGCCTCGAGGTCGCCGCGGCCGGCGACGAGCTCGCCGTTCCAGCCGATCTGGCCGTCGAAGTCGACGTCGATGCGGACGATCTCGGGCGGCACCGGCGGGCTCGATGCCGGCCCGATCGGCATGTTCATCTTGACCGCGTGCGTCTGCACCGGGATCGTGATGATGAACATGATCAGCAGCACCAGCATCACGTCGATCAGCGGCGTGGTGTTGATGTCGACCATCATGTCGTCGCTCGACGAGCCGACGTTCATCGCCATGGCAGGACCTCCGAGGGACTAGCGCGTGACCGTGCCGGCGGGCGGCTCGGTGATGAAGCCGACCTTGGCGATGCCGGCGCGCTGGCAGGCGACGACGACGCGGCCGACCGACTCGTAGCGCACCTTCAGGTCGCCACGGATGTGGACTTCGGGCTGCGGCTCCTTGACCGCCTCGACCTTCAGCCGCTCGACAAGGGTCTCGATGCTGGGCACGTACTCCAGGCCCCAGAAGACGTCGCCGTCGGCGTTGACCGCGATGACGATATTCTCGGGCTTGGTCTCGGTCGGGATGTTGCGCTCCTTCGGCAGCTGCAGCTGCACCGAGGCCGTGACGACCGGGATCGTGATCAGGAAGATGATCAGCAGCACCAGCATCACGTCGACCAGCGGCGTGGTGTTGATGGTGGTGTTGAACTCGTCCTCGTCGCCGTCGGCGGCGCCGACATTCATCGCCATGGCGCTTGCTCCGTTCGTGGGCCGGATCGGGCAGTCGATGCGGAAGTCGGCGCCGGCTCAGCGCTTGCCGGCCAGCAGCACGTTGTGGACGTCGGAGCCGAAGGTTCGCACCTGCTCCATCGCGAGCTTGTTGCGCCGCACCAGCCAGTTGTAGCCCATCACCGCGGGCACCGCGACCGCCAGGCCGATCGCGGTCATGATCAGCGCCTCGCCGACCGGCCCGGCAACCTTGTCGATCGACGCCTGGCCCGACACGCCGATCGCGACCAGCGCGTGGTAGATGCCCCAGACGGTGCCGAACAGGCCGACGAACGGCGCGGTGGAGCCGACCGTGGCGAGGAAGGCCAGCCCGTTCTGCAGCCGGCTGCCGATGCTGTCGATCGCGCGCTGCACCGACATCGAGACCCAGGTGTGCAGGTCGATCTGCTCGACCAGCGTGCCCTCGTGGTGCTCGCTGGCCTTGACGCCGGTCTCGGCGATATAGCGGAAGGCGCTGCCCTCCTTGAGCGCGGCGATGCCCGACTTGACCGAGCCGGTGGTCCAGAAGTCCTTCGCTGCCGCGTCGCCGCTCTTCAGCAGCTGGCGCTGCTCCCACAGCTTGACGAAGATGATGTACCAGCTTCCCATCGACATGATCAGCAGGATGATCAGCGTCGACTTGGCGACCATGTCGCCCTGTTCCCACAGCGCCTTCAGGCCGTAGGGGTTGTCGACCGTGACCTTCTCGACCAGCGGCGACAGCTCCGGCGGCGCCGGCGGAGCGGGCTGCGGCGCCGGTGCGCTCGCGGCATCGGCGGCCGGCGCCGCGGCGCCAGCCGGGGCCGCGGGCGCGGCATCGGCGGGC
>JACPVA010000180.1 GCA_016191995.1 Burkholderiales bacterium
CGCGCCGACGGCGCGACCCTGGAAGTGAAGATCCAGGGCAGCGTCTACGGCGAGGACGGCAAGGTCGGCATGCGCGGGCGGCTGGTCACCAAGCAGGGCCAGATGCTGGCCAACGCCCTGCTGGCTGGCGTGGTCAGCGGCATCGGCCAGGGCCTGGCGACCTCGTCCACCAACGTCAGCACCTCACCGCTGGGAACGATCACCAGCGCCTCGGGTGCCGACGCCTACCGGGCCGGGCTGGGCACCGGCGTCGGCCGCGCCCTCGACCGGCTCGCCCAGTACTACATCAAGCTGGCCGAGAACACCTTCCCCGTGATCGAGGTCGACGCCGGCCGCGAGATCGATGTCGTCATCACCAAGGGCGTCCGCATCGACGTGCCGATGAGCGCCGCTGCCGCCGCGCCCCTTGCAGTCCGACCGAGCAACCCGGAGGTCCCCGACGATGCCAACGACTGACAAGCCCTCGCCTGGCTTCGCGCTTTCCTCCCCCGCCCAGCGTGCTTCCGGCCGGCACCTCCGGCCCGTGGCCTGGGTCGTGGCCGGGCTGGCGGCCCTTGTCGCAGGCCACGCCGGCGCCGCCGCCTCCGATGAGGCTCGGCTGCTGGCCGTGCTGCGCAAGGCACACCCCGGCACGCAGTTCACGCAGGTGCAGCGCTCGCCCGTGGCCGGCCTGTACGAGGTCTGGATGAACAGCAACGTGGCCTACGTGTCGCCGCGGAATCCGCGCTACTTCATCTTCGGCCGGGTCTTCGACACCCAGACCATGCAGGACCTCACCGGCCCCAGACTGGCTCGAGCGGCCACCATCGCTGCGCAGGCCGGCCAGGCGCCCGGCGCGGGCGTTCCATCGGCGCAGGCCGACAGGATGCCGGCTCCCGACACGCCCATCGCCTTCGGACAGTTGCCACTGGCGGACGCGATCAAGACCGTGCGAGGCAGCGGCGGCAACGAGCACCGTCGCATCGCCGTCTTCAGCGACCCGGGGTGCTCGTTCTGCCGCCGGCTCGAGCCCGAGCTCGCCGGCCTGGACGACGTGACGATCTACACCTTCCTCGTGCCCTTCCAGGGCCGCGCGCGCCCGGTCTCGATCTGGTGCGCGGCGGACCGCGAGAAAGCCTGGCACCAGTTCATGCTGCAGGGCGACACCTCGCTGCTCAGGCCGGCGGGCGACCCGGCAGCCCTGCGGGCCCCGGAGTGCGACAACCCGCTCGACCGAAACCTCGCGCTCGCGCAACGCCTCGCCGTCCAGGGCACGCCCACCCTGGTCTGGGCGGATGGCACTCGCACCGACGGCTACGTCGACCGGGCCGTGCTGCTCGCGCGCCTCAAGCAGGTGTCACAGGTGGCGGGGGGCAAGCCATGAAGAAGCCCGCTGTCATGTTCCCCGCAGCTCCGACATCGCGTGCTGCCCCAGCCACCGGACCGGCCGCGGCGTCGGTGCTGCTGGCCTGGATGCTGAGCGGCTGCATGAGCTTGAGCGGTCTCAGCGGCAGCTCCAGCTATGCCTGCAAGGCCCCGGACGGCGTGACCTGCGACTCCGTCTCCGGGACCTACGCCAATGCCGTGCAGAACAACCTGCCGAGTCAGCGGCGAACGGCCGGTGCCAGCCCGGGCGCGCCGCAAGCTCCGCGCGCGACGGAGGGCATCGCAGGCGCGGCCGCAGCGGGCGCTGCAGGCGCAGCGGCCTCCCGCATCGCAGTCTCACCAGCGGCGGCGCCCTCGCCCACGGCCATGCCGCTCCGGTCGTCGGCGCGCATCCTTCGGCTCTGGTTCAAGCCCTGGGAAGACGCCGATCGCGACCTCCACGACCAGGGCTACGTCTACGTCCGGGTCGATGACGGCCAGTGGCTTGTCGAGCACGCGCAACGGCAGATCCGCGATGCCTATGCGCCGCTGCGACCTCCACCGCTGACACCCTCGCGTCCGGCAGGTGGCGCCACCGGATCGCTCGACCCCAGGACATCGAACCAGTCCGGTCGGACAGATCAACCGAGTGGTTCGCTGTCCCTGCCCGGCCTGACACCTCCGGCGGGCCGGCCGCAGATGCCCGTCGATCCCCGTGGCAACGAACCCAACGACTGACCTGACACCTCTTCTGGCCATCCCTGCGAGGCACGCTCCATGCCCACTCCGTTCGCCCCGACCGCTTCGACCCGATCCGCCGCCTCTCCTGGCGGCAGCCGCCCCGGCCACGGGAGCCTGGGCTGGCTGGGCCTGGGCTCGCCTCCCGACACGCCGGCCGAGCAGTTCGCGTCCTGGCTGCCGTACTCGGCCTACCTCGCCGACGAGAAGCTCTTCGTCAACCGCGACAGCCTGGGCTTCATGCTCGAGCTGATGCCGCAGTCGGGTGCCGACGACCGCATGGCCGAGGTGCTGATCTCGCTGTACTCGACCTGCCCGCCAGCC
>JACPVA010000196.1 GCA_016191995.1 Burkholderiales bacterium
CGCCGTGTCGCCATGCGAGGCGTACCAGTCGGGCGTCGCCAGCGCCGCCGCCGCGCCGCAGGCGCGCAGCGCGACCGGCTCCTGCCCCGGCTCGGCGACGATCCAGAAGCCGTCGCCGCCGAGACCGTTCATGTGCGGGTAGACGACGGCGATCGCCGCGGCGGCGGCGACCATCGCCTCGACCGCGTTGCCGCCGTCGCGCAGCACGGCGGCGCCGGCCTGCGCGGCGAGGTGGTGGGGGGCGGTCACGAGACCGCCGCGGCAGGTGAGGGCGTGCAGCATCGGCGCGGGCGGGTTGATGGCGGGGGCGGGTGATCGGCGGGGAGGCGGCGGGGACGCGGTGAGGGCGCGGCGGCGATTGTCGGACGATGGCGACAATCGTGGCGATGGACGAAGCCCCAACCCCAGCGACGACCGCCACGGCAGCGGCCCCGGCGGCCGTCGCGGCGGCGATTCGAGGCCTGGACGCCGCGATCGTCGACCTCGACGGCACGCTGGTCGATACGGTCGGCGACTTCGAGATCGCGCTGGCGCGCTCGCTGGCCGAGATCGGCCTGCCGCCGGTCGGGCGCGACTTCATCCGCCGCACCGTCGGCCGCGGATCCGAGCACCTGCTGGCCAGCGTGCTGGCGCAGCTCGGCGCCGACGCCGCGCTGCACGCCGCGCTGTGGCCGCGCTACCAGGTGCATTACCTGGCGATCAACGGCGAACACGCGCCGCTGTTCCCCGGCGTCGTCGAGGGGCTGGCGCGGCTGCGCGCGGCCGGGCTGCGGCTGGCCTGCCTGACCAACAAGCCGCGCGCCTTCGCGCGCCCGCTGCTGCAGCGCAAGGGCCTGGCGCGCTTCTTCGACGCCGTCTTCGGCGGCGACGACTTCGCGCGCAAGAAACCCGACCCGCTGCCGCTGCGCGCCACCTGCGAGGCGCTCGGTGCCGCGCCGGCGCGCACGCTGATGATCGGCGACTCGCGCAACGACGCCGAGGCCGCGCGCGCCGCCGGCTGCCCGGTGGCGCTGGCGACCTATGGCTACAACCACGGCGAGCCGGTGCAGGCGGCAGGTGCCGACCTGGTGTTCGAGCGCCTCGACGCCATCGTCTGGCCGCCGCGGTGAGGCGCGCGGGCACGCGGACGCTCGGCGACGGGTCGCGGACATGCGACGCCGCGCGCTCGCCCGCGGCTTGCGCGTAGGATGCGTCCGCCATCCGACATGGAGCCGCGATGAACAGGCGTCTGCGAGCAAGCGCGATCCTCGGGGCCATGGCCCTGGCCGCGGCGGCGGCCTTGGCGCAGCCCGCCGATGCGGGCCACGACGCCGAGCTGGCGCGCCGGCTCGGCGCCGACGACTACGGCATGCGCAGCTATGTGCTGGTCGTGCTGAAGACCGGCCCCAACCGGGTGCCCGACGGCGCGGAGCGCGACGAGATGTTCCGCGGCCACTTCGCCAACATGAAGCGGCTCACCGAGGAGGGCAAGCTCGTCCTGGCCGGGCCGTTCGACGGCGTCGACGGCTGGCGCGGGCTTTTCGTCTTCGCCGTCAAGGATATCGAGGAGGCCAGGCAGCTCGCGGCGAGCGACCCGGTGCTGGCCCGCGGCGAGATGGTGGCCGAGTATCACAAGTACTACGGCTCGGCCGCGCTGATGCTGGTGCGCGAGGTGCACGACAAGCTGGCGAAGAAGCGCTTCTGATCGCCGCAACGCCGCAACGCCGCAGCGCCGCAGCGCCGCGGCCGCGCCCTGCGCCCGCCGCGTGCGGGATCGAGCGAGGCGGCGGTGCCGCGATCGACGGCGCTCCGGCTCGCGCATGCGGCGCGCCTGCCGCAAGACGCATGCCGCGCGATGCGCAGGCCGGGGCCCGGCGCGGTCTCAGCGGTGCTGATCGATGAGGATGGGGTTGCCGTCGGGATCGGCGAGCGCGATGAAGGCCGGCCCCGAGGTCGACGCATCGGCCTGCTGGTCGAGCGCGAGGCCGCTGGCCTGCAGCGCCTGCTGGATCGCGCGCACATCGGTGAACTGCGGCAGCTCCTTCGCAGCGCTGTCCCAGCCCGGGTTGAAGGTCAGCGTGTTCTTCTCGAACATGCCCTGGAACAGGCCGATCAGCGTCGTGCCGTTCCTCATGATGAGCCAGCGCTGCGACTGATCGCCGCCGAAGACCGAGAAGCCCAGCTTCTCGTAGAAGGCCCTGGAGGCCGCGATATCCCGCACCGCGAGGCTGACCGAGAAGGCGCCGAGGTCCATGGCGGACTCCTGCAGTGGATCGACGGCGCAGTATGCGGCCGGGCCGGCCGCATCGGCTGCCGCGCCCGGAAACCCATGCCGCGCACCGGGGGCCGGGCCGGGCCGGCCGCCGGGCCGGCAGGGAAGGCGGCGCCAGATTCGCGGTTAGACTCCGGCCCATGTCCGACGCGCGCGCATCACGCAGCAGGTCGCACGACCGGGGAGCATGGCCCTGGCGTCGCTGGCCGTCGCTCGCCTGACGCCCACCGCGCGCAGCGGCCCCGGCCCCGGGGCCTCGCGGTGACGACCATCCGGCCGGCCGCCCTCACAGGGCCGCCGCCGCTGTAGGACCCGCCGTGATCACCGAACTCGAATTCCAGAGCCTGGCCGCCCAGGGCCACAACCGCATCCCGCTCATCAGCGAGGCCTTCGCCGACCTCGAGACGCCGCTGTCGCTGTACCTCAAGCTGGCCGGCGGCCAGCCGCTGAGCTTCCTGCTCGAATCGGTCGTCGGCGGCGAGCGCTTCGGCCGCTACAGTTTCATCGGTCTGCCGGCGCGCACGCTGCTGCGCTGCAGCGGCACGCGCAGCGAGGTCGTCACCGACGGCGAGGTCGTCGAGACCGCCGACGGCAACCCGCTGGACTTCGTCGCCGCCTACCGGCAGCGCTTCCGTCCGGCGCTGCGGCCCGGGCTGCCGCGCTTCTGTGGCGGGCTGGCGGGCTATTTCGGCTACGAGACCGTGCGCGCGATCGAGCCGCGGCTGGCGCGCACGCGCAAGAGCGGCGGGCTGGGCACACCCGACATCCTGCTGCTGCAGACCGAGGAGCTGGCCGTCATCGACAACCTCTCGGGGCGGCTGTACCTGATCGTCTGGGCCGACCCGGGGCAGGGGGAATCCTACTTCCGTGCCAAGCGCAGGCTCGCCGAGCTGGCCGACCGGCTGCGCTTCTCGGTGGCGGCGCCGCAGGTGCGGCGCGGCCCGAGTTATGCGGTCGAGCGCGAGCTGCCGCGCGAGAAGTTCGAGGCCGCGGTGCGGCGCGCCAAGGAGTACATCGCCGCCGGCGACTGCATGCAGGTCGTGATCGGCCAGCGGCTGCGCAAGCGCTATACCGAAAGCCCGCTGGCGCTGTACCGCGCGCTGCGATCGCTCAACCCCAGCCCCTACATGTACTACTACGACATGGGGGGTTTTCACATCGTCGGCGCCAGCCCCGAGATCCTGGTGCGGCAGGAGGACACGCCCGACGGCGCCGAGGTCACGATCCGCCCGCTGGCCGGCACGCGCCCGCGCGGCGCGACGCCGGAGCAGGACGCGCGGCTGGCGGCCGAGCTGCAGGCCGACCCGAAGGAGCGCGCCGAGCACCTGATGCTGATCGACCTGGCGCGCAACGATATCGGCCGCATCGCGCGCATCGGCAGCGTCGAGGTCACCGAGGCGTTCGAGGTCGAGCGCTACTCGCACGTCATGCACATCGTCAGCAACGTGCGCGGGCGGCTCGCCGAGGGGCTGGACAGCCTGGACGTGCTGCGCGCGAGCTTCCCCGCCGGGACGCTCAGCGGCGCGCCGAAGATCCGCGCGATGGAGCTGATCGACGAGCTGGAGCCGGTCGAGCGCGGCATCTACGGCGGCGCCTGCGGCTACCTGAGCTTCGCCGGCGACATGGACCTGGCGATCGCGATCCGCACCGGCATCGTCAAGGACCAGACGCTGTACGTGCAGGCCGCCGCCGGCGTCGTCGCCGACTCGGTGCCCGAGGCCGAGTGGAAGGAGACCGAGGCCAAGGCGCGCGCGCTGATCCGGGCGGCGGAGCTGGTCGAGGAGGGGTTCTGAGCATGCTTCTGATGATCGACAACTACGACAGCTTCACCTACAACCTCGTGCAGTACTTCGGCGAGCTCGGCGAGGACGTGCGCGTGGTGCGCAACGACGCCATCGACCTCGCCGGGATCGAGGCGATGGCGCCCGATCGCATCGTGCTGTCGCCCGGCCCCTGTACGCCGGCCGAGGCCGGGATCTGCGTCGACCTCGTGCGCCACTTCAAGGGCCGGCTGCCGCTGCTCGGCGTGTGCCTGGGGCACCAGGCGATGGGCGCGGCGCTCGGTGGTCGCGTGATCCGCGCGCGGGTCCAGATGCACGGCAAGACCAGCGTCGTGCACGCCGACGGCCGCGGCGTGTTCGACGAGCTGCCGTCGCACTTCAGCGTCGTGCGCTACCACTCGCTGGTGATCGAGCGCGACACGCTGCCGGCCGAGCTGGAGGTCAGCGCCAGCAGCGACGACGGCGAGATCATGGGCGTGCGCCACAAGGCGCTGGCCGGCGGGCCGGCGCCGATGGAGGGCGTGCAGTTCCACCCCGAGTCCATCCTGTCCGAGCACGGCCACGCGATGCTGCGCAACTTCCTGCAGATGGGCCGGCGCCACTGAGCGGCGCCCCCCGCCATCCTTCCCGACCCGACCCGACCCGACCCGAGCCCCGCCATGCCGATCACCGACACCGCCGCCCTGACCCGCGTCATCGAGCACCGCGAGATCTTCCACGACGAGATGCTGGCGCTGATGCGCCGCATCATGACCGGCGAGATGAGCCCGGTGATGATCGCGGCGCTGGCGATCGGGCTGCGCGTCAAGAAGGAGACGATCGGCGAGATCGCCGCCGCGGCGCAGGTGATGCGCGAGTTCGCGACCCCGGTCGCGGTCGCCGACCGCACGCACCTGGTCGACATCGTCGGCACCGGCGGCGACGGCTCGCACACCTTCAACATCTCGACCGCGTCGATGTTCGTCGCCGCCGCCGCCGGCGCGCGCGTGGCCAAGCACGGCGGGCGCAGCGTCAGCAGCACCAGCGGCAGCGCCGACGTGCTGGAGGCGCTGGGCGCGCACATCATGCTGACCCCCGAGCAGGTCGCCGCCTGCCTGGCCGAGACCGGGATCGGCTTCATGTTCGCGCCGGCGCACCACGCGTCGATGAAGCATGCCGCCCCGGTGCGCAAGGAGCTCGGCGTGCGCACGATCTTCAATATCCTGGGCCCGCTGACCAACCCCGCCGGGGCGCCGAACCAGCTGCTCGGCGTCTTCCACCCGGACCTGGTCGGCATCCAGGTGCGCGTGCTGCAGCGGCTCGGCGCCGAGCATGTGATGGTGGTCTACGGCATGAACGGGATGGACGAGATCTCGCTGTCCGGCGAGACCATGGTCGGCGAGCTGCGCGGCGGCGAGGTCAGCGAGTACACGATCCACCCGAGCGACTTCGGGCTGCCGGTGTACGACTCGCGCGTGCTGCGCGTGGCCGGGCGCGACGAGTCGGTGCAGTGCATCCAGCGCGCGCTCGCCAACGAGGACGGCCCGGTGCGCGACATCGTGCTGCTCAACGCCGGCGCGGCGCTGTACTGCGCCGGGGTCGCGGAGTCGATCGTCGACGGCGTGAGGCGGGCGCGCGAGGCGGTCGCCTCCGGGCGTGCGCAGGCCAAGCTGAGCCAGTTCGTCGCCGCGACGCAGCGCCATGCGGCCTGAGCCGTGCCTGGCGCGCGAGACGGGGCCATGAGCGACATCCTGCAACGCATCGTCGCCGTCAAGCACGAGGAGGTCGCCGCCGCGCAGGCGGCCTGCCCGCTGCCCGCGCTGCGCGCGCAGGCCCTGGCGCGGCGCGGCGACCTGCGCGACTTCACCCGCGCGCTGCGCCAGCGCGTCGCCGCCGGTGGTGCGGCGGTCATCGCCGAGGTCAAGAAGGCCAGCCCGAGCAAGGGCGTGATCCGCGCCGACTTCGACCCGGCGGCGATCGGCGCGAGCTACGCGCGCCATGGCGCGGCCTGCCTGAGCGTGCTGACCGACGAGCGCTTCTTCCAGGGCTGCGCGGCCTACCTGGACCAGGCAAGGCAGGCCAGCGGCCTGCCGGTGCTGCGCAAGGATTTCATCGTCGACCCCTACCAGGTCGTGCAGGCGCGCGCGATGGGGGCCGACGCGATCCTGCTGATCGCCGCCTGCCTGGACGATGCGCGCATGGCCGAGCTGGAGGCGCAGGCCGCCGACTGGGGCATGGCGGTGCTGGTCGAGGTGCACGACGCGGCCGAGCTGGAGCGCGCGCTGCGGCTCGCCACGCCGCTCGTCGGCATCAACAACCGCGACCTGCGCAGCTTCGAGGTCTCGCTCGGCACGACGCTGGACCTGCTGCCGCGCGTGCCGGCGGGCCGGCTGCTGGTGACCGAGTCCGGCATCCAGACACGCGCCGACGTCCGGCGCCTGCGCGACGCCGGCGTGCATGCCTTCCTGGTCGGCGAGGCCTTCATGCGCGCCGACGACCCCGGCGCGGCGCTGGCGGCGCTGTTCGGCTGATCGGGCCGCGGCCGCGCCGGATGGGATCGCCGCACCTGCAGCCCGCCGCCGGCGCGACGACCGGCTTCGTCTTCATCTGCCCGGGCCGCTTCGAGGCCGCGCGCGGCTACCCCTGCGCGGCCGGCACCGGCGCGAATCTGGCGCGCGCCCTCGCCGAGCTCAGCCGCATGGCGCCCGACCTGTTCCCGACCGCCTCGCGAGAGAAGTATGTGGTCACCAACGCATGGGATCGGGTCGAGTACCCGGCGCTGACCGGGCGCTCGGTTCCGAGCGAGGCCGAGGTGCTGCAGCCGGCGAATCTGTCGCGTCTGCGCGACGAGATCGCGCAGCTCGCGGTGGTCGTCGCGTGCGGCGCGCAGGCGCATGCGGCGCTGCGCCGGCTGCAGGCGACGGCGGGTCGCCCGCTGCGCGTGGCCTATGCGCGCCACCTGAGCCAGCGCGCGGTGAATTCGATCCGCGGGCCGGCGGACACGCCGGGGCGGATCCGCGCCTGGTGCGCCGAGCTGCTGGGGCAACTGCAGGGCGCGTGAGCAGCGCGGGCCCGGGACGGCGACCGCGCAGGATGGGTGAGCCGCGGGCGGTCGGGACGGCGACGGTGCAGGGCGGGCGCTGCGCGATGCCCCCGGGCGACAGTGGGCTTGGAGCGCCCATTGGCGACCATGCTACACTCGCGGGCTCTTCGGAGGGGTGCCCGAGTGGTTAAAGGGGGCAGACTGTAAATCTGTTGGCTTACGCCTACGTTGGTTCGAATCCAACCTCCTCCACCAACGACCCGTGGGGCGCGGGTCGGCGAGGCGCCCGCCGGGGCACCGCGCCGTGGAGCCGCCGCGGGAGTAGTTCAATGGCAGAACCTTAGCCTTCCAAGCTAATGACGCGGGTTCGATTCCCGTCTCCCGCTCCACGCTTCGAACCGAAACGCCACGCTTCACGTCATCGCAGCCGAGATTCCCGTTCATCGCAGCCGCGTCGATACCGGTCTGCCGTCGGTCCCAGCCGAAGCCAGACCCGTAGCGATGCCCATGTGGCTCAGTGGTAGAGCACTCCCTTGGTAAGGGAGAGGTCACGCGTTCGATCCGCGTCATGGGCACCACCCCTCGCCGTCGCCTTGCGCCGGCGACGCAGTCCGCAGATCCAGCCAGGAGCTCCGAATGGCCAAAGAGAAATTCGCCCGCACCAAGCCGCACGTCAACGTCGGCACGATCGGTCACGTGGACCACGGCAAGACCACGCTGACGGCGGCGATCACGACCATCCTGGCGGCCAAGTTCGGCGGCCAGGCCAAGAAGTACGACGAGATCGACGCCGCGCCC
>JACPVA010000012.1 GCA_016191995.1 Burkholderiales bacterium
ACGACCGCCGGCAGCCGCGTGCTCGCCGGCGCGGCGCCTGCCGCCGCCGACGCACCCACGGTGGCGCGGCTGCGCAGCGCCGGCGCGGCGCTGGTCGGCCACACCGGGATGACCGAGTTCGCGTTCTCCGGCGTCGGCATCAACCCGCATCACGGCACCCCCGCCAACCCGGCGACACTCGCGTTCGACCCGACGCCGCGCATCCCCGGCGGGTCGAGCTCGGGCGCTGCGGTCAGCGTCGCCATCGGCGCGGCGTGGGCGGCGCTGGGCAGCGACACCGGCGGCTCGCTGCGCATCCCGGCGGCGCTGCAGGGGCTGGTCGGGTTCAAGGGCACGCAGCGGCGGGTGCCGCGCGACGGCTGCATCCCGCTGTCGACGACGCTCGACACCGCGGGCGCGATCACGCGCTCGGTGCGCGACGCCGCGCTGCTCGACGCCGTGCTGGCGGGCGAGGATCCGGCGCGCGCCGTCGCCGAGCTCGCGCGCGCGCCAGCGCTGGCGCGCTGGCGGCTCGCGCTGCCGACGACGCTGATGCTCGATGCGCTGGACGGCACGGTCGCGCAGGCGCTCGACGCAGCGCTCGCGCGGCTGCGTGCCGCCGGCGCCGTGATCGACGAGATCGCGCTGCCCGAGCTCGACGAGCTGGCATCGATCCATGCGCAGGGCAGCTTCGCCGCCGCCGAGAGCTGGGCCTGGCACCGCGCGCGGCTGGCCGAGCGCGAGGCCGACTACGACCCGCGCGTGGCCTCGCGCATCCGCCGCGGCGCGTCGATGTCGGCGGCCGACTATGTCGAGCTGCTGCAGGCGCGGCGCGACTGGATCGCGCGCGTCGAGGCCGCGGCCGCGCCGTACGACGCGCTGCTGGCGCCGACCGTGCCGCTGCGCGCCGCGCCGATCGCCGAGCTGGCAGCCGACGACGAGGCCTTCTTCCGCGTCAATGCGCTGCTGCTGCGCAACCCGTCGGTGGTCAACTTCCTCGACGGCTGCGCGCTCAGCCTGCCCTGCCACGCCCCGGGCGGCTGGCCGGTCGGGCTGATGGTGTTCGCGCCGGCGCTGGCCGATGCGCGCGTGCTCGCGGCCGGCGCCGCGATCGAGGCCGCGCTCGCGTCGGCCTTCGCACGCGGGGGCTGAGGATGCGCGTGGCCATCGTCGGCGCCGGCATCGTCGGCGTCTTCAGCGCGTACGAGCTCGCGGCCGACGGCCACGAGGTGACGGTCTTCGAACGCGCCGACGCGGTCGCCGCCGGCGCCAGCTTCGCCAGCGGCAGCGTCGTCGCGCCGGCGCTGGTCGGCACCGGCCCGACGCTCGGGCTGGACGAGCTGGCGCCGCGGCTCGCCGGGCTCGGGTACGCTGGCTGGGCCTGGCGCCAGCGGCGCGCCGCGCGCGCGGCCGGCGGCAGGGCGGGCGAGGCGCGGACCCGGCTGCTGCGGCTGGCCGAGGCCGGGCGCGACCGGCTGCACGCGTTGCACGCCGAGCTGCGGCTGGACATCGAGCGCGCCGACGGTGTGCTCGTGCTGCTGCGTCGCGATCCGGACCTGAAACGCGCACGCGCGGCGATCAAGCGCCTGGCCGAGCTCGGCGTCGCCTTCGAGCTGCTCGACGCGGCGCGCGCGCGCGAGCACGAGCCGGGACTGGACGAGGCCGCACCGCTGCGCGCCGCGCTTCGCCTGCCGGCCGGCGGCGTCGTCAACTGCCGCCAGTTCGCGCATGCGCTGCGATCGCACGCGCAGCGGCTCGGCGTGCGCTGGGAGCTCGGCCACGCGGTGCGCGCGCTGCGCGCCGGCACGCCGCCGGCCGTCGTCGTCGACGACGCACCGCGATCCTTCGACGCCATCGTCGTCGCCGCCGGCGCCGAGGCGGCCGAGCTACTCGCGCCGCTCGGGCTGCGCATCGCGCTGGCGCCGGTCTGGGGCCATGCGATCACGGCCCCGCTGCGCGAGGTCGACGGCATTGGCCTGCTCGGGCCGCGCGCTGCGCTGGTCGACGAACGCCATGCGGTGACGATCGCGCGCCTGGGCCGGCGCGTCCGGGTTGCCGGCGGCGCCGAGCTCGGAGGCGGTGCCGAGGCCATGCGCGACGCGACGCTGGCGACGCTGTATGCGGTGCTGCACGACTGGTTTCCGGGCGCGGCGCAGCTCGCGCAGGTGCAACGCTGGAAGGGCGCGCGCGCGATGCTGCCCGACGGGCTGCCGCTGGTCGGCCCGGCCGGCCCGGCGGGAATCTGGCTCAACCTCGGCCATGGCGGCGGCGGGTGGACGCTGGCGGCGGCGACCGCACGCTTGCTCGCCGACGGCCTCGGCGGGCGCGCGAGCGCGATCGACGGCCGTGGGCTGGGCGTCGAGCGGCTGCGCTGAACCTGATGAACCGGGGCACGGCCCCGGCGCATGGAAGACTCCGACCCCGAAGCTCGCGCACGCGCGCCTGCCCCGCGCGGACCCTCCCGAACGAGGCGCTGCCGTCCGCGTCCGGACTCTGGCAGCATCGCAACCCTGCCCGACCCCGGATCCGACCCGCCGCCCATGCCCCGAGCCGACACCCTGCAGCCGGTGCTGCCGCCGCAGCGCGGCTGGCCGCTGCACGACACCCAGGCGACGCGCGCGATCGAGGCCGCGGCGCTGGCGGCGACGCCGCCGCATGCGCTGATGGCGCGCGCCGGCCATGCGCTGGAGCGCCTGGCGCGCGCGGTGGCGCCGCGCGGGCGGTCGCTGATCGCGCTCGCCGGGCCGGGCAACAACGGCGGCGACGCGATCGTCGCCGCGACCGCGCTGCACCGGCTCGGCTGGCACTCGCGCGCGCTGCTGCTGGCCGATGCCGCGCGGCTGCCGGGCGATGCCGCCTGGGCGCTGGCGCAGGCGCGGGATGCCGGGTTGCCGATCGACGATGCGCTGCCGGACACGCTCGACGCCGATCTGCTGCTCGACGGCCTGCTCGGGATCGGCGCGACGCGCGCGCCGCAGGGCCGGCTCGCGCAGGCGATCGACCGGCTGAATGCCAGCGCGCGGCCGGTGCTCGCGGTCGACCTGCCCTCCGGGCTGGACCCCGACCGCGGCACGCCGCTGGGTGCGCAGGCGGTGCGCGCGACGCATACGCTGGCCCTGCTGACGCTCAAGCCGGGTCTGTTGACCGGCGCCGGGCGCGACCACGCCGGCCGCATCTGGCTCGACGACCTGGGCATCGCGCGGCCCGCGGCCGACCGAAGCGCGATCCAGCTCGTCGGGCCGCCGCCGGCCGAGGCCCCCGCGCCGCATACCTCGCACAAGGGCCGCTTCGGCGACGTCGCCGTCGTCGGCGGCGCGCCCGGGATGGCCGGCGCGGTGCGGCTCGCGGCGCGCGCGGCGCTGGCCGCCGGTGCCGGGCGCGTCTTCGTCGTCGCGCTGGCCCCCGGCGCCCGCGGGCTCGACGAGGCCTGGCCCGAGCTGATGGCCCGCGACGCGCAGTCGCTGCTGACGCCGGCGCGGCTTTCGACGCTGACCGTGGCCGCGGGTTGCGGCGGCGGCGATGCGATCGCGCCCTGGCTGCCGCTGCTGATCGCGCGCGCCGCGCGCTTGCTGCTCGACGCCGATGCGCTGAATGCGGTGGCCGCCGATGCGGCGCTGGCCGCGGCGCTGGCCGCACGCGGCCGACGCGGCCGTCCGGCACTGCTGACGCCGCACCCGCTGGAGGCGGCGCGGCTGCTCGGCTGCGGCGCGGCCGAGGTGCAGGCCGACCGCTGCGCGGCCGCGCGCGAACTGGCGGCGCGGCTGCATGCGGTCGTCGTGCTCAAGGGATCGGGCAGCGTCGTCGCCGACGCCGACGGCAGGCTGTGCATCAATCCGACCGGCAATGCGCTGCTGGCCAGCGCGGGCACCGGCGACGTGCTCGCCGGCTGGGCCGCGGGGCGCTGGGCGCGCGCAGGCGAAGCGCCGCCCGGGCTGCTCGAACTCGCCAGCGCAGCGGTCTTCGCGCATGGTGCGGCCGCCGACCGTGTCGTCGCTTCAGTCGAGCGCGCGGACGGCGACCGACGCGGCGTGCCGCCGTCGCTGCGTGCCGCCGAGCTGGTCGAGGCGCTGCGCGGCGGCTGAGCGCCCGGCGCCGCCGCGGCACGCGACCGCCGCGCGCTGCACGCAGACGAGGCCTGCCGCGCGCGGCATGGACGCGCGGCCGCTGCGCGCAGCGGCGATGAAACGAAAGCCTTCCACGATCCAGGGCACTGCCCGGATCATGGAAGTCAGCGCTTCGCGCGCGCGCCGCCCTTGCGTCGGCCGCCCTTGCCCCGGTCCTTGCCGGCTTCCTGGCCGCGCTTGCCGCCCACACCGCGCGCCGTGGACGCAGCGCCGCGGGCGGTCTTGGCCGGCGCCGCACGCCGCTTCGGGCGCTGCCGACGCAGCGCGCGGTCGGCGGCCTCGACCGCCGCCCTGGCCTCGGCAACTCCCCCTTGCGCGCCGGCCGCGCCGGGTGGCTGCCGCGCCCGGCCGGCGGCGAGCAGCCGGTCGCCGTCCTGCGGCCTGACGAGGCGGAAGTCGATCCTGCGCCCGTCCAGGTCGACCCGGCTGACCTGCACGCGCAGCTTCGTGCCGATGCCGTAGCGCACGCCGGTGCGCTCGCCGCGCAGCTCCTGGCGCAGTTCGTCGTAGCGGTAGTACTCGCCGCCGAGCTCGGTGATATGTACCAGGCCCTCGACATGCAGCGCATCCAGCGTCACGAACAGGCCGAATGCCGCCACGCCGCTGACGCTGCCGCCGAACTCCTCGCCCAGGCGGTCGCGCATGTAGCGGCATTTCAGCCAGGCCTCGACGTCGCGCGAGGCCTCGTCGGCACGGCGCTCGCAGGCGCTGCAGTGCACGCCGGCGAGCTCCCACAGTTCGAGCTCGCGCAGGCTGGCGCGTGCGGCCTTGCCCGGCCCGCGCGCGCCGCGCGCGGCCGGCGCCGGCGGCAGCGGCACCGTCTCGCCGAGCGTGATCTGGTAGCGCCGCCGCCCGAGCAAGGCCTTGATCACGCGGTGCACCAGCAGGTCCGGGTAGCGCCGGATCGGGCTCGTGAAGTGCGCGTAGGCGGGGTAGGCCAGGCCGAAGTGGCCGGCGTTGTCGGCGCTGTAGATCGCCTGCTGCATCGACCGCAGCAGCATGGTGTGGATCTGGCGCGCGTCCGGGCGGTCCTTGGTCGCCTCGGCGATGGCGGCGATCTCGGCCGGCTTCGGGTCGTCGCTGAGTTGCAGCCCGAGCCCGAGCGCGCGCAACTGGTTGCCCAGCGCGAGCCGCTTCTCCGGCGTCGGCCCCTCGTGCACGCGGTACAGCGCCGGATGGCCGGCGCTGGCGACGAAGTCGGCCGCGCAGACATTGGCCGCCAGCATCGCCTCCTCGATCATGCGGTGGGCGTCGTTGCGGACGCGCGGGACGATCCTCTCGATGCGGCCGTCGGCGTCGCAGACGATCTGCGTCTCCACCGTCTCGAAGTCGACCGCGCCGCGCGCCGCGCGCGCCTTCAGCAGCGCGCGGAAGACCTCGTGCAGGTGCAGCAGCGGCGCCAGCAGCGCGCCTCGCCGCTCGGCCTCGGGGCCGCGCGTATTGCCCAGCACGGCGGCGACCTCGGTGTAGGTCAGCCGCGCGTGCGATCGCATCAGCGCCGGGTAGAACTGGTAGGCGCCGACCTCGCCGCCCGCATCGACGAGCATGTCGCACACGATCGCCAGCCGGTCGACCCCGGGGTTGAGCGAGCACAGCCCGTTGGACAGCTTCTCCGGCAGCATCGGCAGCACCCGGCGCGGGAAGTAGACCGAGGTCGCGCGCGCGTAGGCATCGCCGTCCAGTGCCTGCCCGGGCTCGACATAGTGGCTGACGTCGGCGATCGCCACCAGCAGCCGCCAGCCCTCGAAGGCCGTGCGCCCGCGCCCGCGCGCGAAGGGCTCGCAATACACCGCATCGTCGAAGTCGCGCGCGTCCTCGCCGTCGATCGTCACCAGCGGCAGGTCGCGCAGGTCGACCCGCCGCCTGCGGTCCGCCGCGCGCAGCGCGTCGGGCAGCGCCGCCGCCTGCGCCAGCGCCTCGGGCGAGAACTGGTGCGGGACCTCGAACTTGCGCACCGCGATCTCGATCTCGATGCCGGGATCGTCGACCTCGCCGAGCACCTCGACCACGCGCCCGACGGGCTGCGCGTGCAGCGACGGCGGCTCGGTCAGCTCGACGGCGACGACCTGGCCCTCGGCCGCATGCGCGATCGCATTCTTCGGCACCAGGATGTCGCGCCCGACGCGCCGGTCCTCCGGCGCGACCAGCCAATGGCCGGCCTCGTGCAGCAGCCGGCCGATGACCGGCGTGCGCGATCGCTCCAGGATCTCGAGCACGCGCGCCTCGGGCCTGCCGCCGCGGTCGGTGCGGACGATGCGCGCGCGCACGCGGTCGCGGTGCAGCACGCTGCGCATCTCGGGCGGCGGCAGGTAGACCGCAGCCTCGCCGTCGTCGCGCACGACGAAGCCGTGACCGTCGCGGTGGCCCTGCACGGTGCCTTCGATCTCGGCCAGCAGCGAGGCGGCCGGCCAGGATGAGACTTTGTCGTTGATGGTATAGTCCCCGATTGTCGATTGCCGGCCCGATCGGATCGGTCCGGCCCACCTGCCCAGGTGGCGGAATTGGTAGACGCACTAGTTTCAGGTACTAGCGCTGAGAGGCGTGGAGGTTCGAGTCCTCTCCTGGGCACCAGACGACATGCGAGCCGGCGCTGCCGGCCCGCGCGCATCGAGGCCGGCACTGCCGGCCTTTTTTCTTTCCGCCCGCCGTGGGCCACACCGCTCAGATCGCAAACTTGCGTGCCAGCGCGTCGGGGCGCAGATGGTCGTATTCCTCGAACGGCTGGTGGATCCAGGGGCTGGTCGGCAGCGTCTCGACGCAGTAGTCGGGCGTGAAGCTCGACACCCCCTTGACCCAGATGACCGCCGAACGCAACTCGCGGATCGACGGCATGCCGCGCAGACGCTCGACGACCGCGCGCAGCGTGATCCCCGAGTCCGCCAGGTCGTCGACCAGCAGCACGCGGCCGCCGATCTCGCCGCGCGGCAGCGTGATGTACTTGGCCATGTCGAGCCGGCCCTGGATCGTGCCGCCGTCGCTGCGGTAGGAGCTGGTGGCCATGATCGCCAGCGGCTTGTCGAATACGCGCGACAGCACGTCGCCGGGCCGCATGCCGCCGCGCGCCAGGCACAGGATCTGGTCGAAGTCCCAGCCCGAGGCGGCGACCTTGAGCGCCAGCTTCTCGATCAGCCGGTGGTATTCGTCCCAGGAGACGTACAGGTGCTTGCCGTCGTCGGTGAGCATGGAGCCTTCTCGCGTCGGGGGGATGCGCCGGGACCGCGTCGGTCCGCGCCTCAGGCGCGAAACGGATGCCGCAGCAGGATCGTGTGCGCGCGGTCCGGGCCGGTGGAGACCATGTCGATCGGCGCCCCGATCAGCGCCTGCACGCGCTCCAGGTAGCGCCGCGCCGGCGCCGGCAGCTGCTCCCATGAGGTCAGCCCGGCGGTGCTGTCGGCCCAGCCCGGCAGCGTCTCGTAGACCGGCTCGCAGGCGGCGATCTCGTCGGCGTCCAGCGGCAGGATGTCCAGCGTGCGGCCATCCAGCCGGTAGCCGACGCAGACCTGGATCTCGCGCAGGCCGTCGAGCACGTCGAGCTTGGTGACGCACAGCCCCGAGATGCCGTTGATGATGACCGAGCGCTTGAGCGCGGCGGCGTCCAGCCAGCCGCAGCGGCGCGCGCGCCCGGTCACGGTGCCCCTCTCCTGGCCGACGGTCGACAGGTGGTGGCCGACGCCGCCGGGCTGGTCGATCGGCAGCTCGGTCGGGAACGGCCCGCCGCCGACGCGCGTCGTGTAGGCCTTGGTGATGCCGAGCACATAGTGCAGCATCTGCGGCCCGACGCCGGAGCCCGCCGCCGCGTTGCCGGCCACGCAGTTGCTCGAGGTCACGTAGGGGTAGGTGCCGTGGTCGATGTCCAGCAGCGTTCCCTGCGCGCCCTCGAACAGCAGGTTCGCGCCCGCGCGGTGCGCGTGGTGCAGCCGGTAGCCGACATCGGCCAGCATCGGCAGCAGCTGCTCGGCGGCGCGCAGCGCGCCGTCGACGATCGGTGCGGCCTGAAGCGGCGGCGCGCCCAGGCTCGCGAGCTCGGCGTTGGTGCGCTCGACGAGCTCGGCCACCCGCGCGGGCAGCCGGTCCGGGTGCTTGAGGTCCTGCAGCCGCAGTGCGCGGCGCGCGACCTTGTCCTCGTAGGCCGGGCCGATGCCCTTGCCGGTGGTGCCGATCTTGCCGGAGCCGACATTCTCGCGCCGCGCCTCGCGCGCGGCGTCGGTCGCGACATGGGTCGGCAGGATCAGCGGGCAGGATTCGCTGAGGAACAGGCGCGAGCGCACATCGACGCCGGCCGCCTCCAGGCGCGCGATCTCGCCGATCAGGTGCGACGGGTCGACGACGACGCCGTTGCCGACATAACACGCCACACCCTCGCGCATGATGCCCGACGGCACGAGCTGCAGCGCGGTCTTGTGGCCCTTGATGACCAGCGTGTGGCCGGCGTTGTGGCCGCCCTGGAAGCGAACCACGCCCTGCGCGTGGTCGGTCAGCCAGTCGACGACCTTGCCCTTGCCCTCGTCGCCCCACTGGGTGCCGACGACGACGACGTTGCGGCCGGGGGTGGTTGTCGGGGTGTCGCTCATGGTGTCCTGCATGGTCTGGCGTTCAGTCGGCGGCGACCGCGTTCGCGTGGGCTTCGGCGGCGATCGCACGCAGCTGCCAGCGCCCGTCGACGCGAACGAGTTCGCGGTCGCAGAGGTAGGCGGCGGCGTCGACCTCGTGGCCGGGCAGCACGGCGACGACGATCTCGCCGGCGTCGCGCAGCGCGCGCACCGTGGCGCGAAGCTGCGCATCCTCGCCCCAGGGGGCCTGGATCGCACGCGGCACCGGCAGCTCCGGGGCGGCGTCGGCGAGCGCCTTCAGGTCGAGGCTGAACCCGGCTGCCGGCCGGTTGCGGCCGAAGGCGGCGCCGACCTCGTCGTAGCGCCCGCCGCGCGCCAGCGCGTCGCTCGCGCCCGCGGCATAGGCGGCGAAGCGCGCGCCGCTGTAGTAGCCGTAACCGCCCATGTCGGCGAGGTCGAAACCGACGCGCAGCGCGGCGTGGCTCTGGCGCAAGTGCCCCGCCAGCCAGGCGAGGTCGTCCAGCGCCTGGCGCACCAGCGCGCGCCCCGGCAGCCGCTCGCGCGCCGCGGCCAGCACCTCGGCGTCGCCATAAAGCTGCGGCAGCGCGCGCAGCGACTCGCGGATCTCGGCCGGCAGGCCGTCGCTGCGCGCGGCCAGCGTCGCCGCATCCTTGGCCGCCAGCGCGTCGGCGATCGCCGCCAGCGCGTCCGCGCCCAGCGGCACGCCGGCCAGCACGCCGCGCAGCAGCCGCGCATCGGCCAGGTCGAGCACCGGCGCGGCGACCCCCGCCAGGCCCAGGCAGTCGCAGGCGAGCTCGATCACCTCGAGGTCGGCCTCCAGGCCGGCGTGGCCGAAGACCTCGGCGCCGAACTGCAGCAGCTCGCGCCCGGCCTGCGGCGCCGCCGGGCGCGTGTGCAGCACCGGCCCGCAGTAGCACAGCCGCGTCACGCCGTCGCGGTTCAGCAAGTGGGCGTCGATGCGCGCGGCCTGGATCGTCGTATCGGCGCGCAGCCCGAGCGTGCGCCCGCTGGCCTGGTCGACGAGCTTGAAGGTGCGCAGCGCGAGTTCGTCGCCGGTGCCCGACAGCAGCGAATCCAGGTGCTCGAGCATCGGCGGCACGACGAGCTCGTAACCGAAGCCCTGCGCGCGGTCGAGCAGCCGCCGGCGCAGCGCCTCGATGCGCCGCGCCTGCGCCGGCAGGATGTCGGCGATGTGCTCGGGCAGCAGCCAGGCGGACGGCATCGGCTTCGGTGGCGGCTAAAAAGCCATTGTACGGGTGCAGGTACGGCGGGCCGCGCCGCGCACGGCCGCGCCACCTTCAACGCCAGATCGCCAGCAGCAGCAGCCCGGCACCGACGCTGAGCAGCCCGATGAAGCGGATCTGGCCGTCGCTCATCTGCAGCACGCGGGCGAAGATGCTGCGCCAGCCGCCCGGGTTGACCAGCGGCAGCAGGCCCTCGATGACCAGCATCAGCGCCAGCGCACCGAGCAGCGCCTCGCCCACCGCGCCTTCGCCCGTCAGCGCGCCGGCGGCGTCGCGGCCGGGCTGCGCATCGCGCGGAAGAAGTCGCTCGCCGGGTCGAGCACGACGACGTCGCTGCGCGACGCGAAGCTCGCCCGGTAGGCCTCCAGGCTGCGGTAGAACTGCGCGAACTGCGGGTCGCGGCCGAAGGCGGCGGCATACAGCGCCGAGGCCTGCCCGTCGCCCTCGCCTTTGACCCGCTGCGCGTCGCGGTAGGCGTCGGCGAGGATGACCTCGCGCTGGCGATCGGCATCGGCGCGGATCTTCTCGGCCTCGGCCGATCCGGTCGACCGCAGCTCGTTGGCGACGCGCTTGCGCTCGGACTCCATGCGCCGGTAGACGGCGTCGGTGATGTCGGCGACGAAGTCGACGCGCTTGACGCGCACGTCGAGGATCTCGACGCCGAAATTCTTCGCCTCGTCGAT
Source organism: Burkholderiales bacterium (assembly GCA_016191995.1). Lineage (GTDB taxonomy): Bacteria > Pseudomonadota > Gammaproteobacteria > Burkholderiales > Burkholderiaceae_C > Rubrivivax. Next base: position 10,602 of record JACPVA010000012.1, read on the forward strand.
CAGACGCTGGCGCACGCCGTCCATGACCTGCTCGCGCTCGATCGCCAGCACGCCGCTGACGTTGCGCCGCGTGATCTCCTCGTTGAACGCGGCCTGCACCACCGGCGACAGCCGGGTGTCGAGGTTGCGCATGTCGGTGCCGTTGTTGCGGATGAACTGGCGCGGGTCGTTGATGCGCCACTTGACCAGCCAGTCGACCAGCAGGCTCTTCTTCTCGGCGGTGAAGATCGGGCGGATGTCGGTGTTGTCCAGGGTCTGGATCCGCTTGTCGAGGAAGACGACGTTCTGGAACGGCGGCGGCAGCTTGAACTTCAGCCCCGGCTCGGTGATGACCTCGCGGATCTCGCCCAGCGCGTAGACGACGCCGACCTGGCGCTGGTCGACGATGAAGACCATCGAGAAGCCGATCATCAGCGCGATCAGCACGCTGGCGACGAGAAGACCGATGCGGTTGAACATGGCGGGCTCGCGGGGGGGCACCGTTCAGCGGGCGTCGCGCGCGCGGCTGCGCGCGCCGGAGCCGGACTCGCGC